>URZO01000087.1 GCA_900552465.1 uncultured Parabacteroides sp.
ATGTAGCCGGCTTCGCTCAGTTTGTCTATCTGTACACTCAGGTTACCGGCGGTGGCCTCCGTTTTTTCTTTCAGATAGACAAAGTCCGCCTCCTCCACCGAGAGGAGGATAGACATGACGGCCAGCCGTAATTGCGAGTGGAGTAGAGGGTCTAATTCTTTGAACATGCTTGTTTGGCTTTATGGTTGAGGATATGTCCCGGAATAATCATCATAATTACGAACGATAACCCGAAATAGAGATACCATAAGAGGGTCACCGACTCATCGTGTATCAGCATTGTGAGCATATAAATGCAAAAGACAAATGCAACTATCGGCGAATAAATCATCCAACGCTCCTGAATAATAATGCCTGTAATCGAAACGCCGAGGCCACAGTAAAGCAAGGATAACGGCAACATGATGATGAAATCTGCCTGCCGGTATAAGAGGATTTCAATTACGCCGGATGTGATAAAAGTAAAAGCAAACATCCAGCCCAGCACACGCCAAACCTGGTTTATTACTTTGTCTGTATAGGTGACGACAGCCGCCGGCTTCTGCCTTTTCTTGTAAGCGATAAGCGGCCATACTCCGAATAGAAACATCCAGCCCCAGGTCCATATAAAAGAGTGGGTCAGGGTTATCAGGACGAACAACGCGATGGACAGCCCGGCCGTACAATATCCCCAATATAGAAACTGGTTTCCGTTACCGACTTCCATGTTCTGTTTGCTGGAATGAATCATTTGTGTGATAAGCTCCAGACTTTCTTTCTCTGTTAATCTTTTTTCTTCCATGATTATATCTTTTTTCTTTTTATTCCTTCCACATTCCGTTCAAAGATAATGTGGTTTATGTTATCTCTTTATATTTTTTATTCTATTTTTCTTTTAGCCGGTTGAATTCACTTTCCGAACTGCGCTCTATCGTCTTCTTCGCCACTTTCTTCCCACTGTTGAAACTCCATGAAAGCGAAACCTTGAAGATGCGTCCGGCACTGCCCTCTTTGTAATGGGATTCGGTTTTGTAAGCATCCAGGTTGTTGACGTAATTGTTGTAGCGGTTGAAGATGTTGTTGACACCAGCTGTGACGAGCAACCTTTCGTTCATGAATTTCTTACGTAGCGTGAAGCCGAGCGTATGACGGGGCGCTACTTCGCTGTTTCCGGAATAGAGGCGGCTTGCTCCTCCGTATTGAATTTCCATATTGTAACCGGCAGGCAGGTAGAAGGTCGCGGTGGCGTTGGCAAACATCAGGTAATGTTTGGCTAAAGCGGCCGACTCCGACATCCTGATATCTTGTTTCACTCCTATGAAGTTGGCAGCCAGGTTACACCAGCGAACCGGTTGGAACGGAAGATTGACGGCAATGAACCAGTGATTTTCCGTGCTATGGTTTTCGGGTGTGATATAGGAAATGTCCGGATCGTTTGCATCCTGTTTGCAAAATTCGCGGATGAGGTTGTGGTGCAGGTTCCCGCCCACTGTCACCGTATACCGGTACTGGTACACCCACGTTAAGTTGAAACGGTTGATATAAGTCGGCTTTAAATACGGGTTTCCTATCTGGTAACTGTAGTCCGACAGTTGGATGTGATTGGGACTGAGTGAATGGAACGCCGGCCGCTCGATATTCCGGGAGTATTGCCCGACAAGCATAGACGTTTTCAGACTGTTGAACGCATAGGAAACATTCAGGTTCGGGAACAGGTCGAAATAGTCCCGGCGGATGTTGTCGGTACGGTTCGACGTCCGTGTATATTCCCCTCTCAGCCCTGCGACGAAAGACCAGCGGCCTGTCCCTGCTGAAAAAGAACCATATCCGCCGACGATGTTTTCCCGGTAGTTGAGGACGTATCCATAAGCGGGGTTCGGCTCCCACAATTGTCCGGACAAGCCTTCGTAGCACGAGTTGTCGTTCATATCGGTAAACGTATATTTTATACCGGCTTTCAGCGACATCCCTTTTTTGAGGTATCGGGAAAGGGACAGGTCGGATGTGACAATGTCGTAGGTCGCGTCGGCATTACTTCTGTATGTAGTGTCGCTTTGCCCTCCCATAGCTTGCCTGAGGACGAAATAATCATTGTTACCCGTCGATTTCTTACCTGCATAGTCGACAATGAGTTTGATCAGTGAACCCTGGTTGTCCAGTTTATGCAGGTAGTTGGCCGTGGCTGTGAATGTGTTGTATTCGTTTCTCTGGAAATATTCACCCATGCTGTTGACCGGCAAATTCCCTTTTACCAGCTCCGTCCGACTATAAGAATTAGCCTTTGCACCCTGTCCGATATATTCGATTTCTGCTCCGAAACTATTCAGGGTATCCGCATCCCAGGTAATGCCGAGACGGCCGGTTCCGTAATTCGATCGGTTCTCAAACCGGGACAGGCTGGAGAAGCGGGTATCGTCTGTCGTATATGAGCGGATGGAATTCATATCGCTCTTATCCTTCGGAGTGAAAATTCCGGAAGCGGCGGCGTTAATACTCCATTTTCCCATGCGTGCATTCAGACTGGCAGACGGCATATAGCGGTTTAGCGAAGAGGCAACGGCTGTACCCATTAATATGTTTCCCTGCACGCCGTTATCCAGCCTGCGCCGGAGGGCGATACGGATGACTCCGCCACGTGTATTGGCGTCGTATTCGGCTCCGGCAACCGGTATCACCTCGATTTGCCTGATATCTTCCGATTTCAGGGAACGCAGATAAGAGAGCAGTTCTTCACCGGTCAGTTTGATTTCCCGGTTGTTGACAAATACTTTCGTGCCCGAAGCACCGTTGATGGATATCTGGTCGTCCGATAGCCATACGCCCGGCGCTTGCGACAGCAGTTCCGTTCCGTCTTTTCCGCTGGTGGGCGAGATGTTGACGATAAAGCGGTCGGCCTTGCGTTCGATTTCTTTTGCTTGTACGACTACTTCTTTCAGGGCATAAGCCGCGGGTTGCAGGATAAAGGTTTCGTGGGTAGGGGCGGATAGCTGGAGCTGCTTTCGTTCCGTTTCATATCCGATGCATTGTATGATTAATGCATAATCTCCCCTGTCAGCCTTCAATGCGAAGTTCCCCGCATCGTCGGTTGTCCCTCCGGCTATTTGCCTGTCGCCTTGCAGAAGGACAACAGTTGCATAGTCTATCACATCTCCTCCGGGATTGTGGATTTGGCCGGAGTAGATCACCGTGCCTGCCTGGCTGCGGACTTTCCCCGGAAGGATTGCCGCTGCCAGCAGGATCAGGAGTAAAACCCTTTTCATAGCTCTATTCGTTAGTCGGGTAATACAATTTCAGACTGATTGTCTCTTCGTCCTCTTTTGGCTTGCAACTCTTCATTGCGTAGCCTTCGGCCGGCTTTTTGTCTTCCGTGAAATCCATTTTCCAATTATCGTTTTCGTCGTGGAAAACCGACAGCTCGAATTCGTCCCATTCTACATTCTCTAATTTGACGACGGCTGTCCCGTTTTCCGCTTTTGCCATTCCGTAAACCGGTTTGCTCTCTTTTCCCTGTTGGGCCATGACCATGATGTTCCCTTTATCACCCCGTACATGACTCACCTTTACGATGATTGTACGTGCCATTACTGAACTGCAACTGAAAATCAGCGCCCAAATGCTTGCTGCTATAATCCGTTTCATCTCTTTACTCTTTTAAATCGTGAATAAATAAGTTTATAATATAAACCATATATGGATTAAAAAAGTGCAAGGAGCTGCGCGTTTCTCACTTACACACTGCAAATATAAAATGGTTTATATTATAAACCAAATAAAAAGGAGAAAATCTTTCAATTATTTTCAAAAACACTCCGGGATATCAGTCAGGGTAGTTTGTTTCCGGTTGTTTTGGGGCGATAGTGCGTTTCCGCCTGAAAGTCGTCAGTCATTTAGTTGCTTCCTATGGAAAAAAGGTGTAGTTTTGAAGAGATAATTCTGAAGACTAATTTTAATTGTAGTATTATGAAAAAAGTATTGACACTATTTATTGCACTGTTGGTGAGCACGATTACCTTTGCGCAGCAGTCACTTTGGGGAGGTGGAACACTTGTCTCTCCTGAAATTCATGAAAACAACACGGTTACATTCCGCCTACGGGCACCTAAAGCGGTAAAGGTGCAGGTAACCGGCGATTTCCTGTCCAGCCCTCCCGGAAAGCCCGAAGGTCCTGCCGCAGCTGATCTGAAAGAAGGCCCGGAGGGTGTTTGGGAATATACTACACCGGAACCGCTGGCACCGGAACTGTATAACTATTCTTTCATCGTAGATGGTTTGAAGATGCCGGACCCCAGCAACATCTATCTGGTTCGTGATGTGTCATCTCTGATGAATATGTTCATTATCGGTGGAGGACGTGCGGATTTATATAAGGTGAATGCCGTGCCCCACGGAACGGTTTCCCGCGTATGGTATAACAGTCCGACGCTGGGTACAACCCGCAGGATGACTGTTTATACACCGGCCGGCTATGAGACGAGCGGCAAGCGCTATCCGGTATTCTATCTGCTGCATGGTATGGGCGGAGATGAGGAAGCCTGGGTGACGTTGGGACGTGCGACCCAGATCCTGGATAACCTGATTGCCGAGGGAAAAGCAAAACCGATGATTGTCGTTATGACGAATGGCAATGCGGCCTTAGAAGCGGCTCCTGGTGAATCTTCCCTGGGACTGGTACCCCCGACGACTAAATTGCCTAAGACAATGGAAGGCTCTTTCGAAGCGGCTTTTCCGGATGTCGTGAAGTTTATCGACGCGAACTACCGTACGGTTAAGAATAAGTCAGGCCGTGCCATAGCCGGCTTGTCGATGGGCGGTTACCATTCATTGCATATCTCTAAACAGTATCCGGACTTGTTCGACTATGTCGGTTTGTATTCAGCCGCCATTTGGCCGGGTAAGGATGTAGAATCTCCCGTATATAAGGATATGGAGAAAAAGCTGAGTGTGCAGTTTGCCAAGAAGCCGGCTCTCTATTGGATTGCTATCGGCAAGACTGATTTCTTGTATAAGGCAAACACCGATTACCGCAAACTCCTCGACGATAATCATTACCCCTATACTTATTACGAATCGGACGGCGGCCATATCTGGCGCAACTGGCGCATTTACCTGTCGGAATTTGTGCCGATGTTGTTCAGGTAGCCGGTTCTTTAATATAAAATCATATCATGAAAACAGTTAACCTAATTCTAATACTATTGTGTAGTACCTTGGGCATGCAAGCTCAAAACGACACTATCTTTCAAACTGTGTCAGAACGTTTGCATACATTCCAGTACAGTGCTCCTGTGGAGAAAATTTATGTACATCAGGATCGTACGCAATATGCGGCGGGGGAAACAATCTGGTTTAAGGTCTATCAGTCTTCTTCCGGGTTGTATCCGGTTCATAGCGGTATCGTCTATGTCGATCTGATAGATGGTTTGAATCGTCCGGTTGCGACGACGAAATGGAAATTGACGGATGGTTTGGCTGCGGGGCATATCGATTTGCCGGATGACGTTACCACCGGTTTTTACCAGTTGCGGGCCTATACCCTCTGGATGCAGAATTTTGATCCTTCCGGCTTTTTTACCCGTGAGTTGACGATTTCTGCCAGGGTTGCAGACCCGTACGCTTTGACGACAGACTTTGTCGTGAAGGAAAAAGTGATTTCCGCCTCTTTGCATTTTGACCGTCCCGTAACCGTCCCGCTGAAATACAGCTTGAAGATAGGGGATGGCTTTACCCGCTCCTATGCATTCCAGGTAGATGACGACAATGAAGCGAATCTGGACATCGTTTTGCCCAATAAAGATTTTAATGCGGATTCTCTTTATTTCAGGTTGGAGACTCCGGATGGGAACCGGGTATACCCGATCCATTCGACTCCCCCGTCTTTGATCACCTTCTTTCCGGAAGGCGGAGACCTTGTCTTGGGCATTCCCTCTAAAGTGGCATTCAAAATAACCGATCCGGGCGGACATGGATTGGAAGGGGAAGGCGTCGTCAAGGACGATTCAGGCAATGTAGTGCGCGAATTTCATTCAAATGCCGCGGGAATGGGATATTTTTATTTCCTGCCGGAAGCCGGGAAGCAATATAGCGTGCAATTACCCGAGCTTCGTATAACCAGTGAACTGCCGGTCTGCCTTCCGGAAGGTGTCACTCTGGAAACAAAACGCTGGGAGAATATGTTCCGTGTGACGTTGCGTCATAATTTGCGGGAACAAAAAACATTATACCTGACCATTCACCAGGACGGGGTCTCCTGGATGAATGCACCTGTCCACCTGAACGAATCGATGTCGGTCGTGGATATCCCTTTGGATAAATTGCCGGTTGGCATATTCACCCTGACGGTCTATGACGCCGGTTATCATGCTTATTGTGAACGCTTGGCTTTTGTGAATTATCCCGAACCGCTCCGTCTGGCAGTGAAAACCGATAAGAAGACTTATGGAAAGCGCCAGAAAGTGACGTTGCAAATAGAAGCAAAAGATGGAAAGAATATCCCCCAATCGGGAAATTTCTCTTTATCGGTGGTAAAAGCAGGCTTGGACAACCTTGCTGCCCGGAATAATTTCTACACGGATTACTTTTTGCAAAGCGAATTAAAAGGGCGTATTGAAAATCCTGCCTCCTATTTTGATCGGGAAGATTCGACGGCATTGAATAACCTCGATCTATTGTTGTTGACACACGGTTGGCGCCGCTATTCATGGGAAGAGCGTCTTTCCGGCAGAGATCTCAATATAAAATATCCGGTAGAAAGAAGCCTGACTTTCTCCGGCAAGGTCCATCCCTGGTATAAAGGCCAGTCCATAGACAAAATGGAGTTGAACGCGATGTTCCGTCATGACTCCCTGAAAGAGGTCATAAAAGCTAAACCGGGTCCTGACGGGGCATTTATGTTTACCGATTATGATTTTTGTGATACGGCAGAAGTAGTTCTTTCGGCTCAGGATAAAATGGAGAGAATGCTTGAGATTTCCATTGTGGAGAATGAGAAAAAGGCATTGGACTATTATTCTTATAAAAAGCGTATGAGTAAAATTGATAATTCCGTGTCTGTTGAACTTATGGGAAATATGCCCTTAAATCTTGAAAGTGGAATTGATAAAGTTGTTCATAAAATACCGGAAGTAAGAATTACTGCAAAAAGCGTAAAGAAGAAAGATGTTTTTCAGTTACACGATGAAGTATTCAGTCAACGTATATATGAAGTAAAGAGGAATTTTACTTATACTGCATACGGGGCTCCCGGAGAAGGAAGTTTGGGCGCTTTAGGTATATTGACCTATATGAGTGTTAAGTATCGTAATATGACATTGGAGGAACTACCCAATGGCCCTGTTTTTGTATTAGATGGTACGCGGGTTTCAAAACGTACTTTGGCTGGGATATCCCCAGCTTCAATAGAACGGGTAGAGATACTTTCAACGTCATCGGCTATGATGTATGGAGGAATGGGGGGCTTTTATTTTCATTCAAGGACTAATATGTCTTATGATATGCCCACTAAAAGTGTTGTTTATAAGTTTGTAGGCTATAACCAGCAAAAGGATTTTTATTCACCTAACTATAAGGATAAAAAAAATATTTCCATTCCGGATCATCGGAATACGCTTTATTGGCAGCCCGATGTCGTATTAAATAAAGAAGGGAAGACCAATCTGTCATTTTTTACTTCGGATGAGGACTCTGAATTTGTGATTGTAGTGGAAGGGAGAAGCGTTAAGAATGTAATAGGCGTTGTAGAGAAAGATTTATAGATCCGGACTTCGTATCGGATTATGAAAATAGCAATTTGTCAAAATGCCAATATTGTCGTTCTCTCTTTGCCTGATATCACAAGTAAGTTCTTTTATTCGGATAGACGCGATTCTCCGGGAGTTGTCATTTATCAATAAGCCATTCTATTGTCATTTCAGGTGACAACAAGATGGCTTATTTTTGTTTTATGCAGATGATTTTTATATATGGCAATGGAATTGTTCTTTTCCCTGTCCAAATGCTAAAGCCGGAAGTACTTCTTTTTGCTTCCTTTTAGTGGATGAAAATTGCTTTTTAGCATGTCTTCGGCGATTATCCGGACTGTTTTTCCGCTTTTTCTTCACGTCATTTTGAAATCATCTAAATCATTTTCCAAAATCATCAGCATAATTGTCCGGAATTATCCCAATAGTTTATTGAAATCATTGAGATGATTTAAAAAATGATTTAGATGATTTGGGAAAAGCGGTCCGGATTATAGCTGCTTTCTATGCGGAATGAGTCGTTTGGATGATTTGTCTGTTATTGAAAAGGAAAGAAATGTTTGCGGAAAGATAGGTGATCCTGCTTTTTTTAATCAGAAAGTAAAACCGGTGCAAAAGACGATTCCTGTTTCAGTCACGCGCTTTTCGCTTACTCCGATACATTTTCTGAACGTTTCAAATGGGCATCCACATTATGTTGCGGCCAAGTGGACTTGATTCGTTTGGATAATGTACAGGGATGTTTACTGCCTCACACGTTGTATAAAGTTAAATAAGCGGCAAATCAGTTGAAATATCCGTACCTTTGCGAGATAGCCTTATAAAAATAAAATAATCGCTTATGACAACAATAGTTATGACTGCTTGTGCAGGGCAGGAGGTTGAGATGGCGGAAGCTGCTCAGGATAAATTTAATTATGTGGTGGATCAGTTTGCTGATCTGCAAATACTGCGTTATCAGGTTCCGGGATTTGAATCCCTTTCGTTGAAACAAAAACAACTGTTATATCATCTGTCGGAGGCGGCTTTGATGGGGCGGGATATCCTGTTCGACCAGAATTGCCGTTATAACCTGCCAGTCCGGCGGACATTGGAGGCTATATATAAAGGATATAAGGGTGACTGGAAGAACCCGCAGTTTATCGCCTTGGAAACCTACCTGAAACGGGTTTGGTTTGCAAACGGTATTCATCATCATTATGCGGAAGACAAGTTTGTGCCCGGTTTCACACCTGAGTTTTTCCTGAATTGCGTGGAGCAAGTGGAGGCGTCGGAGCTTCCACTTCCGGAGGGACAGACGGTCGAACAGTTTGTTGCCGGGATCAGCCCGGTGATCTTTGACCCGGAGGTGATGCCAAAACGCTCGGTTCAGAGTGGTGATGCCGATTTGATTCTGGCATCGGCCAACAACTATTATGGAGAAGGCGTTACCCAGAAGGAAGTAGAAGATTTTTATGCGGAGATGAAAGTCGGAAAAGATACCGTTTCTCCTATCTCATACGGGTTGAACAGCCGTCTGGTGAAAGAGAACGGCAAGTTGTTCGAAAAGGTCTGGAAAGTGGGTGGCCTGTATTCATCGGCAATCGAAAAGATCGTGGCGGAGTTGGATAAGGCGGTTTCCTTTGCTGAAAACGAAGCGCAGAAGGCAATCATCGAAAAGCTGATCGAATATTATCGGACGGGTGATTTGAAAACGTTTGACGCTTATTCTGTCATGTGGGTGGAAGACACGGCTTCGGATGTCGATTTTGTAAACGGTTTTATTGAAACATACGGTGACCCGTTGGGTATGAAAGCCAGTTGGGAGTCGACCGTGAACTTTATAAATAAGGAAGCGACGACGCGAACGAAGGTGATCAGTGACAATGCGCAATGGTTTGAAGATCATTCACCGGTGGATAAACGCTTCAAGAAAGAAAAGGTGAAAGGCGTCAGTGCGAAGGTGATCACGGTTTCCATGTTGGGTGGTGATTGCTATCCGGCCACTCCGATCGGCATAAACCTGCCGAACGCAGACTGGATCCGGCGCGATCATGGCTCCAAGTCCGTGACGATCGAGAATATAACGGAAGCATACGACAAGGCTTCACAGGGGAACGGTTTCAGCGAAGAATTTGTCTGGAGTGATGCGGAACGCGAAAGGTTGAAAAAGTATGGTTTTATCACGGATAACCTGCATACCGATTTGCACGAGTGCTTAGGGCATGGTTCCGGAAAACTCCTTCCCGGCACTGATCCGGACGCGCTGAAAGCCTATAGTTCTACTTTGGAAGAGGCGCGTGCCGATTTGTTCGGTTTGTATTACCTGGGCGATGCCAAATTGGTGGAGTTGGGACTTGTTCCGGATGAGGAAGCCTATAAAGCCGAATACTATAAATAT
Organism: uncultured Parabacteroides sp.; assembly: GCA_900552465.1. Taxonomy (GTDB): domain Bacteria; phylum Bacteroidota; class Bacteroidia; order Bacteroidales; family Tannerellaceae; genus Parabacteroides. Next base: position 10,096 of record URZO01000087.1, read on the forward strand.
ATCATGAACGGCCTGATGACGCAGTTGGTTCGCATCGAACAGGGAAAGAATGTGGAAGAGGCCCACATGCGTAACCGCCAGTTAATCGCCAAATGGGTATATGAAAAAGGGAAAGCGGATAACGTAATCGAGTTGAAACAGCGGGAAGGCAAGACGTATGTGTTGGTAAATGATTATGTCAAATTGCGCGAGTTGTTCGGAACTTTGTTGGCGGAAGTGCAACGGATCAAGAGCGAAGGCGATTTTGCGGCCGGAAAGAAACTCGTGGAAGATTATGGCGTAAAGGTCGACCCTGTTCTTCATGCAGAAGTGCTTGAGCGGTATGCCAAACTCAACCTGGCTCCGTATAAGGGTTTTGTCAACCCGGTGATGAAAGAAGTTAAGAATGAAGAAGGTAAAGTAACGGATATTGTGTTGGATTATACCGAGGGATATGCCGGGCAGATGTTGCGTTACAGCAGAGATTATTCATTTTTACCGTCTTACAATAAATAATATAAAGCGTATGTTACAAGATGAATTAAAAGAGATAAGGACGCAATTACGCCTGGCGATGAATGGTGTGGTTTCTACCAGTATGCGCGAGAAAGGCATCGTATATAAATTGAATTTCGGTGTGCCTCTGCCTGAGATCAAGCAGATTGCGGCTATGCACAAACCGGATTCCGAGTTGGCGGAGGCCTTATGGAAAGAGGATATTCGTGAGTTCAAAATACTGGCCTCTCTCTTGCAGCCCGCAGCCGAGTTTTCGTCCCAAAAGGCGGGGCAGTGGGTAAAGGAAATCCCTTATTTGGAGATTGCTGAACAGTGCAGTCATAATCTGTTTCATAAGTTGGCCGATGTGGAAAATCTGCTGCTTGGGCTGATTTTTAATGTGGAAGACGAGTATGCGCGTACGGTGGCTTATCTTGTCTGGGCTGAACTCTTTAAGGAGGGAAAGGAGCTGATCGCACCGGTGAGGGCGGCATTTCTCGTCGAATGTATGCGTACGGTAGCCTGGACTGATTTCGGGGCGTCCTTCAAAGAGAAGCAGGCTGCGGTGAAGGCAATGAAGTTTTACGGAAGACAGTCGGTTGGCCAGGCCCGGCAAATCTTGACCGGGTTCGACGAGTTTCCTGAATTCATGAAGACGTCCGAGGGGCAGGAAATCTATAATGATTTAAAATTTGAATTTGAATATTCCCGTTAAGGCTTTGCGTTTAAAATAAATGCGCTAACTTTGTCGGTCGCGTGGAGTCGCAACTTGAAGATGGATACAAAAAAATACACAGAGATGCAAGATATGTTCACCATGTATCTTGCAGAGAAAAAACTACGAAAGACTGAGGAACGATGTGTAATACTGGAATGTATATGCAGTTTCCCCGGTCATTTCGATATGTGTATGCTTCATCAGAAACTGGAGGAAATGAATTTTCATGTAAGTCGGGCTACTCTTTATAATACACTTGAAGTGTTGGTAGACAGTGCCCTGATTGTCCGTCATCAACTGATGTCGCAGTCTGTGCAATACGAGTTGAGGATATTAGCCGAAACACATTCGCATTTGATTTGTACCAAATGCGGGGCTATCCGGGAATTGAAAGATGCAACATTGAAAAAAGATGTGGATGGTTTGAAGATATCCCGTTTTTCTCCGGAATATCATGCGCTTTACATTTATGGCGTATGTAGCAAATGTAAATACCGGCTCCAGCGGAAGAAGTAAGAATATTAACAGCCTATAATATAAAAAGATGAAAGTAGATGTTTTATTAGGATTGCAATGGGGTGACGAAGGCAAAGGTAAAGTTGTCGACGTGCTGACTCCGAACTACGATGTCATTACTCGTTTTCAGGGTGGGCCCAATGCAGGACATACTTTGGAGTTTAACGGCGAAAAGTATGTATTACGTTCTATCCCTTCCGGTATTTTCCAGGGAGGAAAGGTAAACGTTATCGGTAACGGTGTCGTACTGGATCCGTTATTGTTCCAGCAGGAAGCGGAAGCGCTTGCAGCAAGCGGTCACGATCTGACCAAACAGCTGTGTATTTCCAAGAAAGCTCATTTGATCCTGCCTACTCACCGTATATTGGATGCTGCTTACGAAGCTGCTAAAGGTTCCGGTAAAATCGGTACGACCGGCAAAGGCATCGGCCCGACTTATACAGACAAAGTCAGCCGTAACGGTTTGCGTGTGGGCGACCTGCTGCATAACTTCGACGAAAAGTATGCTGCTGCAAAAGCAAGACATGAAGCGATTCTGCGCTCTCTGAATTATGAATATGATATCACGGAACTCGAGGCACAGTGGTTCAAGGCTTTGGATTATCTGAAGCAGTTCTGCCTGATCGATAGCGAACATGTTATCAATAACTATCTGAAAGAAGGTAAATCTGTTCTGGCCGAAGGTGCACAGGGCACGATGCTGGATGTTGACTTCGGTTCATATCCGTTCGTGACCTCCTCCAATACGATCTGTGCCGGTTGTTGTACCGGTTTGGGCGTTTCTCCGCGTAACATCGGCGATGTGTATGGTATCTTCAAAGCCTATTGTACACGCGTGGGTAGTGGTCCGTTCCCGACAGAACTGTTCGACGAAACAGGCAAGAAGATCCGTCAGATCGGTCACGAATATGGTGCGGTGACCGGACGTGAACGCCGTTGTGGCTGGATCGACCTGGTGGCTCTGAAATATGCGATTATGATCAACGGCGTGACGAAGCTGATCATGATGAAGAGCGATGTGTTGGATAGTTTTGAAACGGTAAAAGCTTGTGTCGCTTACAAGATCAATGGTGAAGAGACAACCGAGTTCCCGTTTGAGATCAACGAAGGTATCGAACCTGTATATGTAGAACTGCCCGGTTGGAATGCCGATATGACAAAGATGCAGAGCGAAGACGAATTCCCTGAAGAGTTCAACGCTTACATCTCATTCCTGGAAGAAGAGTTGGAAGTGCCTATTAAAATTGTTTCTGTCGGTCCTGACCGCGAACAGACGATTGTCAGATATACGGAAGAATAAAACCCGAAAATAATACAAAATGGCAGAAGACCACATCCCGGAAGGGGGTTCTCCTGCCATTTTTGTTTTTGGCAGGATTTTTGTCTTGTGTTATTTAGTATAACTATATAAATTAGAAGAATATGAGCATGTATTGGATTATATTTATCGGTTTCGCCCTCCTTAGTTGGTTGGTTTCTTCCCGGCTTCAGAATAAGTTTGAGAAGTATTCCAAAATACCTATGCCGAATGGCATGACCGGTAAGGATGTTGCAGAGAAGATGTTGCATGATAATGGTATTTATGATGTGAAGGTGATTTCGACGCCCGGGCATTTGACAGACCATTATAATCCGGCTAATCAGACGGTCAACCTGAGTGAATCGGTTTATTATAGTAATAGTATTGCTGCCGCTGCCGTTGCGGCTCACGAATGTGGACATGCGGTTCAGCATGCTACGGCGTATGCGCCTCTGCGGATGCGTTCGGCATTGGTCCCGGTCGTAAGTTTTGCCTCCAACATCATGACGTGGGTCTTGTTAGGCGGTATGTTGCTGTTGCATTCTTTCCCGCAGTTGCTGCTTTTCGGTATTATCCTGTTCGCCATGACAACGTTGTTCAGTTTTATCACGTTGCCGGTTGAGATTAATGCCAGTCAGCGTGCCCTGGCCTGGTTGAGCAATGCCGGGATCACAAATGCCTATACGCATGACAAGGCTGAAGATGCTTTACGTTCGGCCGCTTATACCTATGTGGTAGCCGCTTTAGGTTCGCTCGCTACATTATTATATTATATAATGATCTTCCTGGGAGGAAGAAGCAGGGATTAAAGAGAAAACATTACCTTTGCATTCTGAATAAAAAATAGTGAAATATGCAAAAGCCGTCTATCCCTAAAGGAACAAGAGATTTTTCGCCTGAAGAAATGGCGAAGCGTAATTATATATTCAATACGATTCGTGAAGTTTATCATCTGTACGGGTTTCAGCAGATTGAGACGCCGGCTATGGAGAACCTGTCTACTTTGATGGGAAAATATGGTGAAGAGGGTGATAAGCTGCTTTTCAAAATATTGAATTCCGGTGATTGCTTGTCTTGCCTTACGGATGAAGAACTGTTGGAACGTAACGCCGTGAAGTTTGGCGTAAAGGCCTGTGAAAAGGGATTGCGTTATGACCTGACGGTTCCTTTCGCCCGTTTCGTGGTGCAGCATCGCAATGAGATCACTTTCCCTTTCAAGCGGTATCAGATACAACCTGTTTGGCGTGCCGACCGTCCGCAGAGAGGCCGTTACCGGGAGTTCTATCAGTGTGACGGCGATGTCGTAGGTTCCGATTCGCTGGTAAACGAAGTGGAACTGATTCAGATAATGGATGAAGTGTTCCGTCGTTTTGGCATTCGTGTTTGTATCAAGATGAATAACCGCAAGATTCTTTCCGGTATCGCTGAAATTATCGGGGAAGCGGATAAGATTGTCGATATTACGGTTGCCATAGACAAGCTGGACAAGATCGGGCTGGATAATGTGAATGAAGAACTTCGTTCCAAAGAACTATCCGAAGATGCGATCGCACGCCTGCAACCGATCATCATGCTGAAAGGGACAAACCGTGAAAAGCTGGCAGTGTTGAAACAGGAGCTGGCCGCATCGGAAATAGCGATGAAAGGTGTTGCCGAGATGGAATTTATCCTGGATCGTATCGACAAGTTGCCGCTGAATGCCGAGCTGGAACTGGACCTTACACTGGCTCGCGGCCTGAACTATTATACCGGAGCAATCTTTGAAGTAAAGGCTTTGGATGTCCAGATCGGAAGTATTACAGGTGGCGGACGCTATGACAATTTGACCGGAGTGTTCGGCATGGATGGCGTTTCGGGTGTCGGTATCTCATTTGGTGCAGACCGTATCTTCGACGTATTGAACCAGTTGGATCTTTATCCTGCCGATTCTTTGCAGACAACGCAGTTGCTGTTCGTGAACTTCGGTGAAAAGGAGGAAAACTATTTGTTGCCGCTAATCTCGAAAGTCCGTGCAGCAGGTATTCGTACGGAGTTATATCCCGAAGCGGCTAAAATGAAAAAGCAGATGGGATATGCCGATACTAAAAAGATCCCGTTTGTTGCCATTGTCGGAGAAAACGAAATGAATGAAGGCAAGATCAATCTGAAAAATATGCTGACAGGTGAACAAAGTCCTGTCACTATAGAGGAATTGATCGGACAATTCTGAAAATAACAGAAGGAGGTGCTGCGATTATGTCGTGGCACTTCTTTTTTATATACATACAGCTCATTATGAAAAATCATTGTTTACTTCTCTTTATCCTTTTCCTGCTGTCATCTTGTACCTTTCAGCCTCGTGCATCTTGGGTGACAACGACGGAAACTGCTTTCTGGCAGGAACAGCCGGATTTATTGTCTGCTTCGGCCGATACGGTCCGGACAATCGATGTGACGATACGTACAGATAAGTTTCAACAGACAATTGATGGTTTTGGGGCTTGCTTTAATGAATTGGGCTGGATTTCTTTGAGCCGCCTCAATCCGGCAGACCGCGAGAGCATCATGGAAGAACTGTTCTTTCCGGAATATGGTGCCAATTTTACAATCTGCCGTATGCCGGTGGGGGCAAATGATTTTTCCCGTGACTGGTATTCGTATAATGAAACGGACGGTGATTTTGAAATGAAGAACTTTACGATTGCGAATGATCACCAGACATTGATCCCTTTTATCCGGAATGCTCAGAAATACAATGCGGATTTGCGTCTTTGGGCTTCTCCCTGGTGTCCTCCTTCCTGGATGAAGCACAATAAGCACTATGCTTCCGCTTATACCGGGGAGGCATATGATGAAAAATACCGGAACGGCTTGCCTGCCGATAAAGTAGGTCATGAAGGGGAGGATATGTTTATCCAGGATTCACTTTATTTACGGGCTTATGCACTATATTTTTCCAAATTTATAGAGGCATACAAAGAGCAAGGTATTCATCTTTTTGCCGTTATGCCGCAGAATGAATTTAATTCGGCTCAGATATTTCCCAGTTGTTGTTGGACAGCGGCCTCATTGGCTGATTTTGTCGGAAATTACTTGGGGCCGGCGATGGAGAAACAACAGGTGGATGTGATGTTCGGAACGATGGAGCGTAAGAATGAGGCTTTGGTGGATACGATCCTGACAGATCCTGTCTGCCGTAAATATGTGAAAGGCGTCGGTTTCCAATGGGCCGGTAAGGGTGCGATAGGAGGAATACATGAACGCTATCCGGAACTGAAACTTTATCAGACGGAACAGGAGTGTGGAGACGGCCTGAACGACTGGAAGGGCGCTGTCTATTCCTGGAACCTGATGCGGCATTATCTGGATCATGGCGCTTCTGCCTATATGTATTGGAACATATCGCTTGAAAAAGGCGGTATCAGCCGTTGGGGATGGGCGCAGAACTCTTTGGTAGTGGTCGACCCGGCAAGCAAGACCTATTCTTTTACTCCTGAATATTATATGATGAAACATCTGAGCCATTATGTCCAGCCGGGTGCCCGCAAAGTGGAAACAGACGGTGCTTTTACCGATCTGCTTGCTTTCGTGAATCCCGATAAAAGTGTTGTCGTGGCATTGGCCAATGAGAGTAATGACAGCCGCGCCGTCTCTATCCGGATAGGAAACCGTGTCTATCGACCGGTACTTCCGGCACAATCCGTTTCTACTATTTTAATAGACTGATAGCTGAACTTCCTCGTTCCATCTCTTGTTGTAATGGGGAAGTTCGTTTTTTTGGTGGCAGGGTGGTCATCCTGTCAGACATATTTGCATTGTCTGCCTGTCCTGGGTGCAAAATTGGCAGTCTTTTTCCGGATAACAATTTTGGCACAGTATTCGCATAAGCATTTACGTGCGATAAGAAAGCACAAGATAAACGTAATATTATTAACAATTAAAAAACATACAACGATGAACATTAGACCATTAGCAGACAGAGTGCTGATTAAGCCGGCTGCAGCAGAAGAAAAGACACTTGGCGGAATCATTATTCCCGATTCAGCAAAAGAAAAACCTTTAAAAGGTGAAGTTGTTGCCGTAGGTAACGGAACAAAGGATGAAGAAATGGTTGTAAAGAATGGTGATTCTGTACTGTACGGTAAATATGCAGGAACAGAAATCGAACTGGATGGTGAGAAATATCTTATCATGCGTCAGTCTGATATTTTAGCTATTATCTAATTCATTATTAATAACAATACAATTATAAGATATATATTACTATGGCAAAAGAGATTAAATACGATATGGATGCCCGCGACCTTCTGAAGAAAGGTGTGGATGAACTGGCTAATGCAGTAAAAGTAACACTGGGCCCGAAAGGACGTAACGTGATCATCGAAAAGAAATTCGGTGCTCCTCACATTACAAAAGACGGTGTAACGGT
>URZO01000088.1 GCA_900552465.1 uncultured Parabacteroides sp.
TTTTTAAATTATGAACAAAAGATTTTCTACTCTTGTGGCTGCCGCACTGGTAGCCTGTGGAATGTCGCTAAGTGCAGTTGCTGCTGATGGTAACTACTTAAAAGAAACAAAGGATTTGAAAGCTTCAGATTATCCTTTTGTCTTTTTAAGTAATGACGAAAACGCAGGACTTGACTTAGCTATTGCTAAAGATGGTACAATTACGGCGCATTCTACCATTACATCAATTCCTTGTGCAGCTATTCCTGACACAACGATTGCCACTTTGGATTCTATGGCATGGAAAGTAATCGAAGTGCCCGGAACTGTGAAAACTTTCAAATTTCAGAACCGTGCGACTGGAGATTTTTTGTCTATCATGGCAAAAGAATACTCAAACAAAGTTGATGCCAGCGATAAGGCTATCACAACTTGGGCACTTGGTGATAATGGTCTTCAGGCAGAGGTTGGCGACTCTCTTTATTATTTGAATGTACATAAAACTACAGGTGTATTCTATTTATCACGTAGTGGTAGTGCTGATTCACATACAGACATGGTTAAGATCTATCCGCGTGAAATGAAGAACGAGATCATCTTGAACGCTAATGATTTTAATAACGAGATCAAGGGATTCAGCTTTGCTGATGTTACGGGTCGTAAAGCTCCGAAAGATAAGACTGCTGGTGATAATATCCTGACAAAATATCAGTGGGTGGCAACACAAACAGGAGCCGGTCTTGCTGACACACAGGGTAAGCCGTATTTGATGTTCCAGAAAAAGGGTGCAAAAGCAGAAGAAGACTTTTTGAAAGTGGATACTACTTATGTAGGAAGTACTTATGCTTACAAATTGACTCTGGATTCTTGTAAGACGGCAGCTAACGGGACTTCAGTCAGAGGTTTTATGAAATACAAAGATGCCGAAGCTTCTGAAGCCGCTGAGGAAGATGTATTCCATTATACTATCAACGACTCTTTGGCTCTGTTTAGAGTTTCCTATCATTATGCAAAAGATTCAATGAATATCTATCCGGTTGCTTTGCCGAGTATGCAGAGTGCGAATCTGTGGGATGGAGTAGGTGATGCTGCAGGGAAGACTGATACTGTTTCAGTTATGTTTTATAGCGCAAAATGGGGTATCAAAGATGCAGGCGATAGTGCCAGAGTAGCTTTGAAGAGTATTGAAAACTCTACTTATCTGGTTATTGACTCTTGCGGTCACGTTGTTTTAAATAGTGGTGACAAGACCGTTTATACAAATACATCTCATCCGGATCATAATCAGGTATTTGGTGTTACAGAAGCCCGTATCGTTTCTACTGGCCGTTCGACTGTTGTAGGTGGTGATGCTGAAATTGCAGCTGGCGTTTATTTCATGAAGAACATGAATAAGAAAGCTTCAGACGGAACGGACAATGCCGACTACAACAAATATAAAGTATTTGCTTTGACCGGTGAAGCTACAACAGCCAGCAAGGGTGACGTAGCTGTTCCTTCTACTCAGTGGGTTGTCGTAGCTGGTTCCGCCAAGGGTATCTACACCATTATGAACCGTGAATATCAAGGACAGAAAATGTCAGGAACATTCAATACTGTTAAGGGTGAAGATGGAAAGGCTATCGCTAATACATTTGTTTGTCAGAACGATACGATCTACTTAGAAGATGCAAAATGTGCTTCCGTAGAAGATCTGATCACAGTTGATGGTCACAAACGTGCTACAACCGGTTACGGTTACTTCGATGCCAAAACATTGGCAAATAAGAAAATCAAGGTAGCTTCTGCTTCTCCTTATATGAGCGCATTGTTCATGCAGCCGAGAAAAGACTCTACTTTGGTATTGGATGAAGCTGAATATTCATTCTATCTGAAATTGCCTGCAAGAGATGGCAAGGAAAAAGTAGGTGGCGTGATCGGTGCTCAGGCAGCCGGTGTAGACACACTGTACCGCCAGTCTTATATCCTGGTTACAAGCAGGGGTGAATGGGTAAGTTCTCCTGCAAGCGAAAATGGAGCTTATACTTTGACTAAGACTGCCGGAAAAGATACAGCCGTATTCTATCTGAAATCTTGGGGTGCTGCTGATAATTATGCTTTGGTTGATACGATCAACTCTGTTAAGAATGGTGGCTTGGCGAAAGTTGCTATTAATGCACAGACCGCTACTGTCACAAAGGTTGCTGCTGATGCAACATTGACAGACTTGTTTACTGTTGCTGAACTGGATGCTCCGTCTGTATTGTTCACAGACCCGGCCCACTTCAATATCTACAACAATAACGACCGTTTGGCTGTTGGTAAGAACAATCTGGCTGTAATGGCTCAACCGGGTAACGACCTGAAGGCTGATGCAGACAAGTTTGTAAACGACAACTTTACATTGTGGTTCGATACTGTAAACTATGTAAAAGATCAGACTGCTTCTTACTTCATCTCTCAAGGTATCAAAGCAGCTGCAGAAGAAGAAGAAGTGAAGGCTGAAACTGCTGTCGGTGAAAGATTGTATCTGACTGTTGCAAGCGCTGACTCTATTGATAAATCTGATGATCTTGCTAAGTTATATACATTGGATGGCAAAAACCGTCTGTACTTCCGCACTGCTTCTCGTTATGATGTGGATTCTTTGATCGTAAGCAATTTCGACGAAAAAGCAGGCGTTATGGCTCCGGATACAGTATGTGCCGGTGGTGATGGTAAGATCAACAAGGCTACCGGAACTGTACGGTTACCGGGTATCGAAAACTTCAAGTTCATCTTTGAATCTATCGACGGAACTAAAAACTACCACATGAAGACTGCCAACAACGATTATGTTGTAAGTATCAATGGTCTTTTGGTTGCTATTTCTGAAAATTCAATTGAAGACAATGCTAAGATGGTTGCTACATTGAACGCTCCGGATTATGCAACATCTAACGAAGGTGTAGCTGTATCTGAAGTGAAAGTGATCGCAGCTAACGGCGGTGTTCAGGTTGTAGGTGCTGCTGGAAAGAAAGTTGTTATCACTAACATCTTAGGCCAGACGGTTGCTAACACAATTATCACTTCTGACAACGCAACAATCGCTGCTCCTGCAGGTGTAGTAGTTGTAGCTGTCGAAGGCGAAGAAGCTGTAAAAGCGATCGTTAAGTAATTAGAAGGTAGTAAAAAGAAAAATTCTAAAATGGATCGCGCGGGGTTGTAGAGACGGACGGAAGTCCGTCTCCCTACCGCCACCAAGTATCCCGTGAGGGTGAACAAGCGGTCAGATTTAATATTAATAATACTAAAGTATATTGAATTTAAAAGTTCAATGTAGCCGGTAACCCTGTGAAGGGCGAAAGCATACAGAAAACAAGCCCCGGAGGTGTCAACATCTCCGGGGCTTCGTTGTTAACAGGTGTATTTGTACATAGACTGCTTTTCATTTTATTTTTATTCCCGAATTTTGCTGTTTCTTAGAAGAGATTCCCGTATATTTGTCCAAAATCTTTCTAATCTTTTAATTATGAACAAACTTTTTGGATTAACTGTGTTAGCGGCCACACTATTGTTGCCATCTTGTAGTAATACCCCGCAAGAGGAACCTCTTGCGCAAGTGATTGACCGCGGCTTGAAAGCCTCGACCGAACAGGCGTTGCTAATGGCCCAAGAGCTGGAGCAGCAGGAAGGTCGTCTGCCTAAAACGATTAAGGACGGCAAGCTGGAAACCAGTGATTGCTATTGGTGGTGCAGTGGTTTCTTTCCCGGCGAGCTTTGGTATCTGTATGAAAGCAATCCGACTCCCGAATTGAAAAAGTATGCAGAACTGTTTACCGGGCGTCTGGAAGATGTGCAGCACGTGACGGATAACCACGATGTAGGCTTTATGCTTTATTGCAGTTATGGCAACGGTTATCGTCTGACACAAAATCCGGATTATAAGAATGTCCTGGTAACCGGAGCCGGTTCGCTCAGCACCCGCTTCAATCCGATGATCAAAGCGATCCGTTCCTGGAATTTCACGAATAACGGGAAATGGCAGTATCCGGTCATCATCGACAATATGATGAATCTTGAGCTACTGACATGGGCGAGCAAAACGACGGGAGACGACCGTTTCCGTGATATCGCCGTGACGCATGCCAACACAACGATGGCAAACCATTTTCGTGATGATTACAGCAGCTATCATGTTGTTTCCTACGATACGATCACCGGCAACCCGCATATAAAGATGACACATCAGGGATATGCCGACGAATCGGCATGGGCACGCGGGCAGGCCTGGGCTATCTATGGTTATACGATGATGGCACGTGAAACCGGCAATCCCGAATATCTGGCACAGGCCAAGCATATAGCGCACTTCCTGATGAATCATCCGAATATGCCGGCCGATAAAGTCCCGTATTGGGATTTCAATGCACCGGATATTCCGAATGCCCCGCGCGATGCCTCTTCTGCAGCTATTATGGCTTCGGCCTTGATCGAGTTGAGCCAGTTAGATAAATCGGAGGATGCGAAAAGCTATCTGGATTTCGCCGAGCAACAGGTGCGTTCTTTATCTTCTCCCGAATATTTGGCAGAGAGGGGAACAAACTGTAACTTTGTGCTCAAACACTCGACTGGACACTTGCCCGGAAACAGTGAAGTCGACGTACCGCTTACTTATGCCGATTACTATTATGTTGAGGCATTGATGAGGCTGAAGAAATTAATCTAAATATAAAACCATGAGAGATTTATTAAAATTCGCCGTTCTAATTCTATGTACGATCAGCCTGCCGTTTGCTGGCAAAGCCCAGCAAAGTACAGGGGAAGAAGACCGTGCTTTCTGGGTGGAAACCTTGACGCGCATTGCAGATCCTGTACTTGTCAATCTGAGTAATAATACGCTCAAGCAAAACATGCCTTACGAGTCGTTGGGAAACAGGCATCGTTTTTCGCATCTGGAAGCAGTCGGCCGTCTGGTCTGCGGTATGGCGCCTTGGCTGGAACTGGGTGCGGATAATACGCCGGAAGGAAAACTTCGCGCCAAATATATCGACCTGACGGTAAAAGGGCTGAAGAATGCTGTGAACCCTCAGTCTCCCGATTACCTGGTTTTCGGCGAGCCTTCCCAGCCTTTAGTCGATGCGGCTTTTCTGGCGCAAGGCCTTCTGCGTGCACCGAAACAGCTTTGGGGAAATCTCGATCCGCAAGCTAAGGAATGGATGATTACCGAATTGAAACGAAGCCGTAATATCAAGCCGTTTGAAAGCAACTGGCTGCTTTTTGCTTCGACTGTCGAAGCTGCCTTATTAGAGTTTACAGGTGAATGCGATATGGAACGGATGCTGTATGGCGTGAAAAGGTTTCGTGACGAATGGTACAAAGGCGATGCCATGTATGGCGACGGAGCGGATTTCCATATGGATTACTACAATAGCTTTGTGATTCATCCGATGTTGACGGATGTGCTGGTGGTGATGAAGAAGCATCATGTGGAAGGTGCGGATTTCCTGGATACGCAGTTGAAACGTCATACCCGCTATGCTGAGATTCTGGAGCGTTTTATCTCTCCGGAAGGTGCTTATCCGGTTGTCGGCCGTTCTATCTGTTATCGTTTCGGTGTTTTCCATGCGTTAGGGCAGGCTGCTTTGATGCATATTTTGCCTGAAAGAGTGAAACCAGCTCAGGTGCGTTGTGCTTTGACTTCCGTCATTCGCCGCCAGTTGAAATCACCGGCTAACTTCGATAAGAACGGTTGGTTGCGCGTCGGTTTTACCGGTGAACAAATCGATATCTCCGAGTCTTATATCAATACGGGGAGTGTGTATCTTTGTTCTTTTGGTCTTGTGCCTCTGGGCTTGCCGGCAACTGATGAGTTCTGGTCGGGCCCTTATACCGAATGGACGAATGTGAAGGCTTGGAATGGAGAGAAGGTTCAGGCTGACCATGCGATTAAGTAATTAATAATTAAGAATTAACAATTAAGAAATAGAATTAAATACAGATAATAAGAAGATGAAGACTAATTATGAATTGCGTTATGCAGCACATCCGGAGGATGCAAAGCATTATGATACGAAACGTATCCGTCGTGACTTTCTGATTGAAAATCTGATTGTCGAGAACGAAGTGAATATGGTGTACTCGATGTACGACCGTATGATTGTCGGTGGCGTTCAGCCGATGGGCGAGATCATCGAACTGGAAGCAATCGAACCGTTGAAAGCGCCTTATTTCCTGACCCGCCGTGAAATGGGTATCTTTAATGTGGGACATGGTCCCGGTGCCGTAATGGTAGATGACAAGATATATGAAATAGGTTTTAAGGAAGCCCTTTATCTGGGTTCGGGTGACCGCGAAGTGAAGTTTATAAGCCCGATCGCAGAAAATCCGGCTAAGTTCTATTTCAACTCGACACCGGCACATCGTAACTATCCGGATAAGATCATCACGAAGGCTGATGCTGTTGTGGCAGCCATGGGATCGCTGGAAATGTCTAATGATCGTAACATCAACAAGATGATCGTGAACCAGGTGTTGCCTACCTGTCAGTTGCAGATGGGGATGACGGAACTGAAACCGGGCAGTGTCTGGAACACGATGCCGGCACACGTACACAGCCGCCGTATGGAAGCCTATTTCTATTTCGATATTCCCGAGGACCAAGCTATCTGTCACTTTATGGGTGAAGTAGACGAAACCCGTCACATCTGGATGAAGGGTGACCAGGCTGTTTTGTCTCCCGAATGGTCTATCCACAGTGCCGCTGCTACCCATAACTATACGTTTATATGGGGTATGGGCGGTGAAAACCTGGATTATGGCGATCAGGACTTCTCTTTGATCACAGACTTGAAATAATGTGCCAATATGCCAATGTGCAAATGTGGCAATGCTGAATTACGGATTAAAAAACGAGGCGAATATGTCCGATGCTTTTTATTGGCACATTGGCATATTCGCACATTAATACATTATATATTATGGTAAACTTTTCATTGGAAGGTAAGATCGCGCTTGTAACGGGTGCATCTTACGGTATCGGCTTTGCTTTGGCTACGGCTTTTGCTCAGGCCGGTGCGACTATCGTGTTCAACGATATCAAACAGGAATTGGTGGATAAAGGACTTGCTGCTTATAAAGCGGAAGGCATCGAGGCTCACGGTTATGTTTGCGACGTAACGAATGAGGAACAGGTAAACGCTTTGGTGGCACAGGTTGAGAAAGAAATCGGTGTGATCGATATTCTGGTGAACAATGCCGGTATCATCAAGCGCATCCCGATGACGGAAATGTCTGCTGCCGAATTCCGCCAGGTAATCGATGTGGACTTGAATGCTCCGTTTATCGTATCGAAAGCCGTTATCCCTTCCATGGTCAAGAAAGGACACGGAAAGATTATCAATATCTGTTCGATGATGAGCGAGTTGGGACGTGAAACAGTGTCTGCATACGCAGCTGCTAAAGGCGGTTTGAAGATGTTGACCCGTAATATCGCTTCTGAATATGGCGAATACAACATCCAGTGTAATGGTATTGGTCCGGGTTATATCGCGACTCCGCAGACCGCTCCTTTGCGTGAAAAACAGCCGGACGGTTCACGCCATCCGTTCGATGCCTTTATCGTCGCCAAGACTCCGGCAGCCCGTTGGGGAACTCCTGAAGATTTGATGGGGCCGGCCGTATTCCTGGCATCCGACGCTTCCGACTTCGTAAACGGCCACGTGTTGTATGTGGACGGCGGTATCCTGGCTTATATCGGTAAACAGCCGTAATAGGTTTTTGATTATTGATCATAAAAGAACGGCTCCCGTCCGAAAAAATATAGGACGGGAGCCGTTTTTTATGGGACAAGTCCCGTTTTTAGCTGTTACTTGTTGTATTTACTCCAGTCAACATTGTGCATGTCGCCGCTGGCAGCCAGCTCTTCGTGGAATGCGAAGCAGCATTTCAGGTTCTGAGGAGTATGTCCCTTGATACCCATTTCCAGATATTCGGTCAACAGCGGTTTGTAGTCCGGGTGAACGCAGTTTTCAATGATGCAACGTGCACGCTGGATCGGAGACTTGCCGCGCAGGTCAGCTACGCCGTACTCCGTGATGATGATCTTAACCGAGTGTTCGCTGTGATCCAGGTGGGAAACCATCGGAACGAATGCACTGATCTTGCCTTCTTTCGCCGTAGACGGGGTTGTGAAGATAGACAGCATGGCAGAACGGGTAAAGTCGCCTGAACCGCCGATACCGTTCATCATTCTTGTACCCGAAACGTGAGTCGAGTTGATGTTACCGAAGATATCAGCTTCCAGAGCCGTATTGATTGCCACCAGACCCAGACGGCGGGCCACTTCCGGATTGTTGGAAATTTCCTGCGGACGGAGAAGGATCTTATCTTTGAAGAAGTCCAGGTTCGCATAAATCTCACGGATCACTTCGTTGCTGACAGACAGTGAGCAACCACTGGCAAACTTGACGCGTCCCTGTTTCATCAGCGAAATAACAGCATCCTGGATCACTTCCGTGTAGACGTTAAATGCCGGGATATCCTTGTTTTCACCCATGCAACCTAATACTGCGTTGGCAACGTTTCCTACGCCACTCTGCAACGGAACGAATTCTTTCGGCAGACGGCCTGCTTTGATCTCGC
Source organism: uncultured Parabacteroides sp. (assembly GCA_900552465.1). GTDB lineage: Bacteria > Bacteroidota > Bacteroidia > Bacteroidales > Tannerellaceae > Parabacteroides. The sequence goes on from URZO01000088.1 coordinate 8,581, forward strand.
CTACGAGGAAGTTTGCAACGTTCTGGCCGATAGCCATCGTTACGTCGTCCAGCGGAGAGAATTTACCTCCTTCGTTCGGTTCGTCGGTCTTGACAACACCCACGATCTTGGCCGGATCAACCTTCACACACTCGCTACCGATACGGTCCGACGGAGTGTAAACAGGTATTTCACGGCGGTAAGGAGGATCGGCCGGCTCATAAATATCGTGCATACCGCGGATTTCTTTCGGGTGGCGGCAGTTCAATTCGACGATGATGCGGTCAGCCATGCGGCAGATCGTCGGCAGGATACCGACACCGCTGGTCGGAACGATTTCGCCGTCTTCCGTAACGTCGGCAGCTTCAACGATAGCCACGTCTATTTTGCCCAGGAAGCCGTAACGTAAATCCTGTGCCAGTTCGGACAGGTGCATGTCAAAATACTGAGCGCCATGAGCGTTCAGCAAAGCACGCAGGTCTTTGTTTGATTGATACGGGGTACGGAACTTGATAGCGTTTGCGCGAGCCAGCTCACCATCTAATTTGTCGCCTGTCGAGGCGCCTGTAAACATACCGATCTGGAAAGGATTGCCTTTTTCATGTTCTGCAATTGCTTTTTTGGCAATCGCACCCGGCACAACTTTCGGGCATCCGGCAGGAGTAAATCCACTAAAGCCTACATTATCGTCGTGATGTACGAATGAAGCAGCTTCTTCTGCTGTAATAAATTTTAAAGCCATGATATTATTTGTTGTTATATTGGTAATTCTTATTCAGCTAACAGTCGGGCGCAAAGGTATTAAAAAAGAACGTAGATTAATACTTGCGGTTGAGTATTTCGGTGTAAATAATAGCTTTTCGCAGTTCAGCGGCGTTGTTGAACTCTATATCCGTCTGCGCAATATCTTCTTCCATCGGAGGAAGGATGGTCCGGTTTCCGTCAGCCGTTTGTCTGGCCGTCGTATTTTCTCCAATCAGGAACGGTGTCGGCTGCACTGCTTGCTGTTTTTTCTGTTTCTTTGGCTTGACAGGTTTTTGCTTCGGTTGCGGTTCCTGCATCTCCTGCAAGATGTCCCAGAAACCCTTTTGCGGAGCCTCTTCTTCCTGAGGAATGATTTCCCTGTCCGGTTGCCCCAACACCTGTTTCGGACGTTTTTTCTTATTCTTGGAACTGAACAAACCACTGATCCCTGCAATTATCAGGAACACAATATATAGCCAATCACCTGCGTTATCCATAAACTTTGATTATTTTTGCACTCCAAATGTAGGAAATATTATTCAGAAGTGAAAGAAAGGAAACATATAATAGGTATAAAAGTAAATAAGGGTAACTTCACAGCCACCCTTATTCGATTTAACCAAAACCTTAACTATGAAAAAATTTACGTTTTTCAAGTGCAAATATAAGGGTGCGGTTTGAACTGTGCAAGTGTTTGGGCAATTATTTTTGCCAAAAGAATATATTTAAAATTAATTAACAGAAAAGATGGCAAATCAAGAAAATGGCGCGGACTTAAAATCCGTAGCCGGAACCGGAGAGAAGAAGTTGTTTATCGAAACTTACGGGTGTCAGATGAACGTTGCAGACAGTGAAGTTGTTGCTTCCATCATGCAAATGGACGGCTATGCCGTGACTGACAAAATCGAAGATGCAGATGCTATTTTCGTCAATACCTGTTCGGTTCGCGATAACGCCGAGCAAAAAATTTACGGGCGGCTTCAGTATTTCCAGTCATTAAAAAGAAAGAAAAAGTCTTTAGTAGTCGGTGTGCTCGGATGCATGGCGGAACGGGTGAAGGAAGAGCTGATCAATGTGCATCATGCTGACCTGGTGGTCGGTCCGGATTCGTATATGGATTTGCCGAACCTGGTCGGAGCGGTTGAGCACGGTGAAAAAGCGATTAACGTGGAACTTTCCACACAGGAAACCTACAAAGACGTAATCCCGTTGAAACTGGGAGGCGTGCATATCTCCGGTTTTGTATCCATCATGCGCGGGTGCAATAACTTTTGTACCTATTGCATTGTGCCATACACGCGTGGCCGGGAACGAAGCCGTGACGTGGAGAGCATCTTGAACGAAATACGGGATATGCGCGATAAAGGTTTCAAAGAAGTGACCCTTCTGGGGCAGAATGTGAACTCCTATCTTTTTGAGAAAGACGGCGAAAAGATTTCTTTCCCAGTCTTGCTGGAGCGCGTGGCTGAGGAAGTGCCCGGGATGCGCGTCCGCTTCACGACTTCCCATCCGAAGGATATGAGCGACGATACGTTGCGTGTAATTGCTGCGCACGATAACATCTGCAAGATGATCCACCTGCCGGCGCAGTCGGGCAGTTCCCGCATCCTGAGCGTGATGAACCGCAAATATACCCGCGAATGGTATCTGGACCGTATTGCCGCCATCCGCCGGATCCTGCCGGATTGTGCCATCTCGACCGACCTCTTTTGCGGTTTCCATTCCGAGACGGAGGAGGACTACCAGGAAACGCTTTCGCTGATGCGCGAAGTGGGCTACGACAGTGCTTTCCTCTTTAAATATTCCGAACGTCCGGGTACATACGCCTCCAAGCATCTGCCCGATACGGTGAGCGAAGCCGAAAAGGTACGCCGCTTGCAAGGTATGATCGACCTGCAGAACCAGCTATCGGAGGAAAGCAATAAACGCGATATCGGAAAAGTTTTTGAAGTGCTGATCGAAGGTTTCTCCAAACGCTCCCGTGAGCAACTGTTCGGGCGTACGAGCCAGAACAAGGTGGTGATCTTCGACAAAAAGAACTACCATGTCGGGCAATTTATAAAGGTACGCATCGACCGCGCCTCTTCCGCAACCCTGTTCGGAGAGCCGGTAGAATAAAATTCCCGTTTGACAAAATGATATTACCTACGCGTGTAATTCGGATTACTACCCCATGTAAAATGACTTACCCGCGCGGGTAATATTTTTTAACGTATTATTATGTGCGGCCAAAACCGGTTTCTGCTTACTTTCTGATTTCGTCTTTGGAATGTTATGAAGTACAGTAGATTAGTGTTTCGTCTTTAACAGGTCTTGTAGTTAAAGAATTGTAAAGAAGCCGCTATCTCGTAAATTATTTGTTCTTTTGCAGAAAAATTGGGAGGTGTGTTCTCTAAACGCATCTCCCTGCTTTATTCAACAACAATAAGGTTTTGTCTAATGGCTGAAAGTAAAAAGGTTAGTTCGGTTTCTTTCTTTAATTCTCGCTTGACTTCCATAATAAGTATCGCACTGGTACTGTTTCTGCTGGGACTTATCTTTCTGATGGGGTTGTTGGGAAACAAACTTTCCGTATACGTGAAGGAAAACATTTCGTTTTCCATCGTGCTGAAAGATAACCAGAAAGAAGCGGAGATAAAGAAGATGCAGAAGACGTTGGACGCACTGCCTTATATTAAATCTACAGAATATATATCGAAAGAACAGGCTGCCAGGGAACTGGAAGAAGAATTAGGCGAGAATCCCGAAACATTCCTGGGCTTTAATCCTTTGCAGGCCTCGATCGAAGTAAAACTGTATTCGGAGTATGCCAATCCGGACAGCCTCAAACAGATAGAAAAGAAGATAAAGAACTATACTTCCGTTTCCGATTTACTGTACCGGAAAGATATGATGCAGATGGTGAATGACAATGTGAAACGTGTCAGCCTGATTCTGCTGACCCTTGCCGTAATCCTGATGGCTATATCGTTTGTGTTGATCAGTAATACGATACGGTTGCTGATTTATTCCAAACGTTTTCTGATCCACACGATGAAGCTGGTAGGCGCTACGCCCGGTTTTATCCGTAGGCCGTTTGTCCGGTATAATGTGGTCAGCGGTATTTTTGCATCCATCCTTGCAATATTCATGTTGACGGGAGCGTTGTATTATTTACAGAACGAATTGTCCGGTTTCATTCAGTTACTGGATGTTAAAGCGTTAATAATTGTTTACGCAGGTGTGTTGCTGATGGGCATTTTGCTTTCTATCACAGCAACTGTTTTTGCGGTGAACAAATATCTGCGCATGGGAGTTGATAAACTATATTATATATAAATGTATGGCAAAGAGAGATTTCGCTTTTGGAAAAGACAATTTTATCCTGATTGCTGTTTCTGTTGTTGTTATCGCGATCGGTTTTATGTTGATGAGTGGCGGCGGTTCGCAAGACCCGGCCGGGTTTAATCCGGAGATATTCAGTTCCCGCCGTATCGTTGTGGCTCCGGCTGTGACGGTGATCGGTTTTGTGATGATGATTTTCGGGATATTGAGAAACAGCAAGAATAAAGAAGTAGCAGAATGAGTTGGTTTGAAGCCTTGGTGCTGGGGATCGTTCAGGGACTTACGGAATATTTGCCGGTCAGCAGTAGCGGTCACCTGGCAATCGGTTCTGCTTTATTTGGTATTCAGGGGGAAGATAATCTGGCATTTACGATTGTTGTTCATGTGGCGACCGTGCTGAGCACGCTGGTCATATTATGGAAAGAGATCGAATGGATATTCCGGGGACTGTTTAAGTTTCAGATGAATGCTGAGACACGTTATGTGATAAACATTCTGATATCCATGATCCCGGTCGGTGTCGTGGGGCTGTTTTTTAAAGATAAGGTCGAAGCTATTTTCGGCTCGGGGTTGTTGATTGTGGGATGTATGCTGTTGTTGACAGCCGCATTGCTGGCGTTTTCATATTATGCCAAGCCCCGGCAGAAAGAGAATATATCGATGAAGGATGCCTTCATTATCGGGTTGGCGCAGGCTTGTGCGGTGATGCCGGGACTTTCCCGCTCCGGAACAACGATTGCGACCGGTTTGTTATTAGGAAATAATAAAGCAAAGCTGGCTCAGTTTTCTTTCCTGATGGTTATTCCTCCTATCTTGGGGGAGGCCTTGTTGGATGTGATGAAAGCGATGAAAGGTGAAGCGGTTGCCGGAGATATTCCGACGCTCTCGCTGGTTGTCGGTTTTCTTGCGGCCTTCGTGTCGGGATGTATCGCCTGTAAATGGATGATCAACATTGTGAAGAAAGGAAAACTGATTTATTTCGCCATCTATTGTGCAATTGCAGGTTTGATAACAATCGCCTGTACGTTACTTAAATAAGAATGGATTTTATAGCAGGAGAAGTATTATATTTCAATAAACCCTTAAAGTGGACCTCTTTTGACCTGGTGAATAAGTTCCGTTACAAATTGTCGCGGAAACTGAAAGTGAAAAAGATAAAAGTAGGACATGCCGGAACGTTGGACCCCCTGGCAACAGGCGTGATGATCGTTTGTACCGGCAAAGCCACAAAAAGGATTGACGAATTTCAGTATCAGACGAAAGAATATATTGCGACCCTTAAACTGGGCGAGACGACACCTTCTTTCGATCTGGAAAAAGAGATAGACGGGGTCTACCCGACAGAACATATTACCCGTGAGGAAGTGGAAAAAGTCTTGCAGTCGTTCGTGGGAACGATCCAGCAGGTTCCGCCGGTTTTTTCGGCTTGTAAGGTTGAGGGTAAAAGGGCGTATGAACTGGCTCGTAAGGGGGAAGAAGTGGAGTTGAAATCGAAAACGCTCGTGATCGATGAAATGGAGTTGTTGGCGTGTGATCTGCCGGTAATAAAGATACGTGTAGTTTGCAGTAAAGGTACTTATATCCGGGCTTTGGCACGCGATATCGGTGTCGCTCTCCGGTCGGGTGCACACCTGATTGCTTTGGAGCGTACCCGCATCGGTGATATTACGTTGGACAAATGTATGTCTCCCGATGATATAGATGCCTTCCTGGAGGAAAACATAGGAGAAACAAAAACTGAATGAATAAGAATAAAATAAATATAGAGTTAGCATTATGAAGCTGTCGAAATTCAAATTTAATTTACCGCAGGAGCTGATCGCCCTCCATCCGGCAAAAAACAGAGATGAGTCCAGGTTGATGGTTGTCAATCGCAAGACGGGAGAGATCGAGCATAAAGTATTCAAGGACCTGCTGAATTATTTCGGAGAAAAGGATGTGTTTATCTTCAATAACACGAAAGTCTTCCCGGCACGACTGTATGGAAATAAAGAAAAGACGGGTGCCCGCATCGAGGTTTTTTTGTTGCGTGAGCTGAATGAAGACCTTCGTCTGTGGGACGTACTGGTCGATCCCGCCCGTAAAATCCGTATCGGAAACAAACTGTATTTCGGTGAAGACGATTCGATGGTGGCTGAGGTGATCGACAACACGACATCGCGCGGCCGTACGCTGCGTTTCCTTTATGATGGCAATCACGACGAATTTAAGAAAGCCTTGTATGCACTGGGCGAAACCCCGCTGCCTAAGTATATCGAACGGCCTGTGGAACCGGAAGATGAAGAGCGTTATCAGAACATTTTTGCGACGGAAGAGGGCGCTGTTGTCGCTCCTGCTGCCGGCCTTCACTTTAGCCGCGAGCTGATGAAGCGTCTGGAGATCAAGGATTGCCAGTTTACTTTCCTGACATTGCATTCCGGCTTGGGCAACTTCCGTGAGATCGACGTGGAAGACCTGACCAAACATAAGATGGACTCCGAGCAGATGGTTGTAAATGCTGATGTGGTGAACGTCGTGAACACGGCGAAGGATAACGGACGCCAGATCTGTGCAGTTGGAACTTCCGTCATGCGTGCTATCGAAACCGCAGTAAGTACGGACGGGCACTTGAAAGAGTTTGAAGGATGGACAAACAAGTTTATCTTCCCGCCGTATGATTTCAGTGTTGCTTCCAGCATGATCACAAACTTCCACTTGCCACTGTCTACCTTGTTGATGATGACAGCCTCTTTCGGTGGATATGAGCAGATCATGGATGCATACGAAGTGGCCCTGAAAGAAAAATATAGTTTCGGAGCTTATGGCGATGCCATGCTGATCCTGTAAAAACAGCACTATGGCGATTGCATACCTGAGTTTGGGAACCAATATCGGGAATAAGCGACGGAACATGATAACAGCCGCCGCGCTGTTAGCTGAAAGGGTGGGAGATGTTCTCGCCCTTTCCGGTTTCTATGAAACGGAACCTTGGGGTTATGCCTCGGAGAACCTTTTCCTGAATGCTGCTGTTAAATTAAAGACCTCTTTCTCCCCGTCGGAACTGCTTTTAGCAACCCAACAGATTGAAAAAGAGCTGGGCCGTACGGAGAAGAGCAACGGGGCGTATCACGATCGCATCATCGATATTGATATTCTGCTCTATGATGACGAGGTCCTGCAAACAGCGGAACTGACGTTACCACATCCTCTCATGCACGAACGGAAATTCGTGATGGACCCTTTGTCCGAAATAGCTCCGTTTGTCGTGCATCCTGTATTAAAAGAACGTATAATAGATTTAAAGGAACGATTATGAACGATAAAGAAAAGATATTGACCGAAGGTGGCATGGTCTTTAAGAAGAAAGCCAAAGATGAGAATGGCGGAGAGAAAAAACTGAAATTCTCGGATTTTCTACGCGGGACGCATAAGTCCGGTTCTGCCAAGATGAGAGCTGAATTTAAATATAAAAAAGCGCTGCGTAACACAAAAAAGAAAAAATAATTGTCGATTATGAGTTGTTAATTGTCAATTGTTTTGTATTTTTGTGCCCGAATTGATGTGGATAGATTTGTATTGCTTGCAACCACAGGAAAAAATGCTAAAAACAAGTCCTTTTGAACTGCCGTCCCGGCAAAGCAAATTTCCCCTCGTCAATCCATTTTATTTAATTTATTAACCGTCAATTGTAAATTGTCAGTCGGCTTTAGAGGTTTTGCCCTTTAATTTTCAACTTTCAATTTTCAATTTTCAATTAATAAACTATTCCTGAGTCAGGTCAACAGCGTAATTAGCACGTTTTCCTGATGGGAACATACCTGTGAGGAATAATACCTGATCCGGTGATTTAGTTGCTGCTTTCAGCACCTCTTCCAGATCGCTTACTTTACGTATCTGCTGTCCGTTAGCTTTCAGAATGATGAATCCTTTACGGATACCTGCATCTTTCATCTTACCATTGGAAACACCTGTTACCTCTACACCATATCCCAAGTTGAGTTGCTTTTTCAAATCAGCCGGGAGTTCTCTGAAGGCTGCACCTAAAATTTCCATTCCGGCATTCTTTATCACCTTTGTAGTACCTTGCTCATTCTTCAAAGTCACTTCCACGCTCTTTTCTTTCTTATCGCGAATCAACTTCACAGTAATCTTATCACCCGGACGATGTTTTGCAAGTGCTTCCTGCAAGTCGGCAAAGTTGTGAACCTTCTTACCGTCAATACCAATGATCACATCGTCTACTTTAATATCCGCACCGGATGCCGAACCACCTTC
>URZO01000089.1 GCA_900552465.1 uncultured Parabacteroides sp.
AAGCCCGCCAGGACACAGACGCTATAAATAGGACTTTTGGCACATCCCCCCTCAAATCTATCATTTACATTTGTAAGTAGCCGGCTTGACGTTCCAGCCTTTCACGACGAAGAGCGGTTCCGAAGGCATATCGGCCGTGGCAGTTTCAATGATGACTGTTTGGCTTTCTCCCGGCAAGAGCGAGAAGAAGTTATCGGTATAGAAACTGGGGCGTACCGGCTTTTTGTTCTGATCCAGCAATTGAAGCTGAGTAAAGAATGCGATCGTCGGAGAGGTATTCTTTATCTCTGCTTTTATAAAGTGCCGGCCAGCTTCCTGATAAGCCTTGTAAGTAGTCTTCAACCGGACTTCTTTCAGCTTCGACAAATCTTCAAAACCGGATGAGGTCGGACCAGTCAGTGTCTTACGGCCTTCATACTTGTCGTTGGAACGCCAGTAGAAGGTGTTGGCCACTTCCTTACCTTTTTCATTATACAGGCGCAGTTTGATGAAATGAACCTGTGTGATGTCCTGCGGGAAGTCGATCGTGAAAACGTCGTTTACAACACCGTCTTCCGGTATGTCGATAACCTGCGACTTATTCCATACTTTCTTGCTGTTGAGGTCATACACATCAGCTGTGACCTTATAATTCTTGAAAGCCTGGTAATAGTCGTTACAGACGGAAACTGTATTTTTCAGATAATCGAACTGTGCATGAAGCGGTTCCAGCGCATTCTGTGTATGGTAAAGCGATGCCGTCGGCTCCAGGGAATAGTCCCACATACGGGCGCAGACCTGGCTTACGGGGCAGTTATGATACCAGAACAGGAGTCCGGATGCATAGCGGTCGCCATACCCTAACTTGTTATAGTTCCATACTTCCCAGATCGACTTGGAGTTCATGGCACCAACGAACTGGCCTTTAGTCGCAAACTCTTCAATAGAAGAGGAAGCTCCGTAATTGTTGGTTAGGTCGGTGTACATGGTCGACATCAGATGGAAACCGCCGCCGTCATGATAGTCCCAGACTTCCTTGTTGATCGGCCAGAGATCCTTTTCGTCCATCACCTCCCGAAGGGTTTCGACGGTCGGGATCGTCGGTGCTCCATATTCCGGGTTGAACCCGTCGACACGGCTACCGCGTTCCGAGGCGGTGTTTTCGTAATGCTGCATCGGGTTGACCTGTTTGTACGGGCTTCCGTCGTGCACGCCGTCACATTCCGACTGCATCTGGTAGTCACGTGTGCCGTCCAGCATCATGATCATTTCTTTCGCTCCCGGCATTTCCGTGCTTTCGTTCGAGGAAACATAGTAGGCCAGCGAAGGATGATTGCGCAGGCGTTTGACGGTTGCTTCCACATTGCTCAGGTATAAATCTTTATCTTGCGGATGTTTGGTGTCGCCTGTCATCCAGAATTCCTGCCAGACAAGCAGTCCCATTTCGTCGCAGAGCTGGAAGAAATAGTCCGATTCGGCAATGCCGCCGCCCCACATACGGATCAGGTTGACGCCCGATTGTTTTGTGTAGCGGAGTTCCGCATACGTCCGTTCGTCCGAAGTGCGGAGCATGCCTTCCGGAATCCAGTTCGTTCCCCGGATAAACAATTTCTTTCCGTTGACGTAGAACTGGCGGGATTTATCCGGCGTGTTCTGGTCGGAAGTGATTTCGCGGATACCGAAACGCGTTTTCGTCTCGTCGGAAACCTTTCCGTCTACGGATACGGTCAGTTTCAGTTCATACAGTTCCGGGTTCCCTTTGAAGAGCGGCCACCACAGACGCGGATTCCTGATCGTTAGCTGCGGGAACTCTTCGGGGGTGAAACAGACTGTCTGTGTCTCGCCTCTGAACAGATTCAACTCTTTGCTGAATGTAATGTTTTCGCCGGCGATTTCGCCTTTGACGGTACATTTGACATTTCCCTGTGTCGGGTTCACAACTTCAATACTGACTGTTTCCTTAGCCAGGTCATATCCCGGCTTTGCCAGATCCGATTTGATAAACGGATGACGGATGACGGCTTTGTCTGTCGCATAAAGGCTGATGTTCTTCCAGATGCCGGTGTTGCGGTCGCGGATACCGTCGTTGAACGTGAAGTCCCAGCCCACGCTCATCAGCATAGTGGTGTTCAGTCCGATGTTCCCGTCTCCGCCGTTGTGGAATTCGCCGACGGCTCCCCAGCGTTTCGGCTTGATAGTACCCGGCATATCGACCGGATAGACTTTGATAGCCAGCGCGTTCTTGCCTCCAATACGGGCGAAGTCGGTGATATTGATGTATTCCGGTTTGAACATCCCGGACATATTGCCGAGCAGATAACCGTTGACCCAGATCTCGGCACGGTAGTTGATACCGTCTACCTGAAGCCATACGATTTTGTCTTTATAACTTTCCGGTACGTCGAACTCCGTCCTGAACCAATAGGTATAGAAATCACGTCCGGCCTTGGCAAGGTCCGGGATGATGTTCTGATCCAGTTTGTTGTTCATCCCGTAGTAGGGCTCTGGGTAAACCTTGTTGTGGACGAGCGAGTTCAGCACCGTGCCGGGTACGATTGCCGGCATCCAGCTTCCGGTCTGGTAACCCGGCTGCGAGATTTTCTCTGCCGGGTCTTTGGCTTCGCCGGCTTTATACATCTGCCAGGTGAAGTCACCGCCGTGTCCGTCTTTTGAGTCCAGATAGATTTTTTCCGGACTGCGATAATAATTGGGTGTCTGCGCTTGCATAAAGCAGACAGACAGAAGTAAGAATATTCCTGTAATAACGTTTTTCATGATTGACTTATTTAATTCGGAATAGGATCTCCGAGTGTTTTCTTAGCCGGGTTGTAAACGGCTACGCCCACCTGTGAGTCTGCACATCCGTAATAGAGATACCATTTGTTTTTGAAAAAGACCAGACCTTCGATAAAGACCGTCCCGTCTACATATTGCCCACTCTTCTCAAACGACTCCATCGGGCGGAAGAAAGGAACGTCGAGGCGTTGCAGCACTTTCATCGGGTCTTTCGGGTCTGTCAGAACCTGTCCGGCACAATAGGCGCCTGCCGTGAAACGCTTGTCGCGTTTGTTGTCGTCATTCTGGTTCTTACCGTTGTAAAGCAATACGATACCATTGTCGGTCAGGACTGCGGGAGGGCCGCATTCCGTCAGGGCGCTGTCGAAGTATTTCGGACGTGGTCTGATGAGGGCGGCCAGTTCGTTCTTCCCGTCCAGGATCGGCGTCCAGTTCACGAGATCGTCGGAAGTCGCTGCCGCAACCATCTGTTCTCCCCAGTACATGAAATATTTCCCGTTTATTTTAGCCAGTACCTGCTTGCCGTCCTTTACTTGGGTTACCATAGAACCGGATTTGCAGGCCATGTCTTTGAAACGTCCGTTATAGGCTTTAGCGAAAGCCGGTCCGTGTTTCTCCCATTTGAGCAGGTCGCGGGATGTGGCGATGCAGAGGCGTGGCACTTTCCGGTTCCAGGCGGTATAAGCCATCACATACAAACCGTCTTCCGTCATTGCTACGCGCGGATCTTCACATCCGCCCGGCCATTCGAACTCTTTTGCATTATCGTTGTCCGGATACATGACAGGTGTTTTCCGGCGTTGCACATGAATACCGTCTTCAGACTCAGCCAAGCCGATGCGTGAAGTCCTTTTTCCGATACCGGTGGCCGAATTGTCTTCCGCGCGGTAAAGGATGCAGATCTTGCCGTCCTTGACGGTTGCTGCCGGGTTAAACACATCACTTTCTTCCCAACCTATCTTTTTACCCTGCATGGGGCAATCGAATTGGCTTGCGGGATTCGGTGTGATAATCGGATTGACTTTTTCAGGTCTGACAAACCCGCCTAAAGCCCACTCCGGTAAAACATTTTGGCTGTATCCCAGTAAAGGTAAAACTGCCAGACTGATAAGTAAGATACTTCTTTTCATGTTCTAAAGAATAAAAAAGGCACAAACATCCGGTTAAAACCGGATATCTGTGCCTCAGGTTATTTATTGTATAGTTGTTTCGATGATGGTACTATAGTTGATCGCATTTTCGGTCTTGGCACCGACGCGCACATATATTTTGTTACCATTTCCCTGTATCTTGTACAGATTGTCCTGGTAATTCTTATCGTTCTCCAAATCAAAAACGATAGTACCTTCGTTTCCTTTAACGGTCTGCTTGCCTGCTTGGTTTGCACTTCCGTTATCGACACCCGGTGCAAAGTTCCAGTAGCCGTACACTTCGGATACGTTAAAGCTGCTGTTGGTCGGAGTCACCTTGTAAGTGATGGTGATCTTCTTGCCGGAAGCCTGTGCCGAAGCTGTGATTCTGGCATAGGGCATTGCTTTCAGATCCAGGGTTGTCTGTCCTTTGAGCGTAATAAACTCTTCGCACGGAGAAACGAACGGGCCGTTGACGACAATCTTGTAGTCGCAGTTGAACAGCTTTGAGTTTTCGTATGTCCCATCCATCTTTGCATAGAAGTCAACAGACTGTGTCGCATCCGTATTCTGCTCGAACATATTAATGATGACGCCGGTAGAACCCTGAACCGGCAGTGGTATCGGCTCGTTGGTCTCAGCATCCAGAATTTGTCCTTTGATGCCTCCATTAGGAGAATCGTAATTATCCAGATTGCTCAGACAGCTTGTGAAGCATAATGAGCAAATGGACATCAGTAATAAACTTATCTTTTTCATATCAAATTTCTAAATTAGATGATTAATTGGTATAACCCGGGTTCTGAACCAGATTCGGATTTGAATTCATATCGTCCTGATTGATCTTGGTATAATAGTTCTTTTCGAGGAAAATACGCAATTGCTTGGGTGTGTTGTAACCTCTTTCAAATACGTATTTGTCGTCACGAATATCGTGCCAGGGATACAGGGCTGTGCCTCTGAACCCGTTCAGTCCGCCTTGTTTTACATCCAGATGAGCAATTCTCCAACGTTTCATATCCCAGAAACGATGACCTTCGAATGCCAGTTCCACTCTGCGTTCGTGGCGTACCTTTTCCATATTGATACTTGACAATAAGGCGATACCGGCACGTTCGCGAATTTTGTTGACAGCTTCCAGCGCTTCCGAAGAATTGTTCAGCTCCATCGCAGCTTCCGCCAAATTTAGGTAAATTTCTCCTAAACGGAAAACTGGCCAGGGAGTTTCTGACTTACCCATGTTCATATCAGTCAACGTTTCGTCCCAGAATTTCTTCTGATAGAAGCCTGTTTTGGAAGCGTCACCTGCATCAGCACCACCGTCTTTGCCGGATGTGCTGTATGTTACACCATTGATTTCAACTGTATTACCCCCGTCCGGCTGGCTTGTGGCCGGGTATCTTTCGTTATCGGAAACGATAATGCCTCTCATCCATTCGATCTGGGTGCTTTGGCAAGGAGAGCCGGGCATATAAACCGAAGCGAAGAGACGCGGGTCTTTATTGGTGAAGATGTCGTAAGGTTTGTCATAACGAATCGGTTTGCCGTTTTCTTCTAATTTCAATAGACCTTCAGAGCCGTCCACATATTCGTAAGCCTCAACCATCTCCAGGGTAGGCGCGATACCGCATCCCCAGCCACCGGCACGGTAAGAGAACGGTGCGTTACGTTTGTCCCAATCATGTCCTTTGTCACCGGCGACATTATACTGTTTCTGGAAGATATACTCACCGTTGTCTCCGTTGCCTTTCAGGAACATATCGCAATAGTTCTGCGCTTTGTCATCCGGCTTTTTGTTGTACAAGGTATAAAGACCGGAATTGATGATCGCTTTGGAAGCATCGTGGGAGGTTTGGAAAAAGCGGTCTGCTTCAGAAGAAGGGATTCCCACAAGGCCATCCAGTTGTACTGTTCCGTAACGGGCAATCGAGCCTGCATACAAGGCTGCACGTGAACACAATGCCAGTGCTACGTATTTATTGGCTCTGTATTTGGTATCCGCACTTCTCGTCTCGGGCAGTTCCTGGGCGGCTTCCTGACTCTCTTTTATGATGAAGTCGTAGATCTCCACCTCTTTGTTTCGGGAAACCATTAATGCTTCCAGGTTATTAGGGTCGTACTCCTGTGGCTCCGTGATCAGCGGAACGCCGCCATATCGTTTTACCATCGTGAAATAATGGAAGGCACGGATGAAGCGCGATTCGGCCAAAAGCTGTTTCTTCTCAGAGTCGGATAACGCCGTCGCTTCTTCTAACTGACTGATAAAGTCGTTACAGTTGCGTATGTATTTATAGCGCTCGGAGAACTTCTGTTCGAACATGGCATCTTCGTATGTATATGTCGCATTTCCATTATCGAACATCGGTTCTTTCTGGAAAGAACCCTGTGCTTCGTCTGACATAGAAGAGAGATTTTGCAGCCGCCATGCTTCGCGCTGCCAGTAATTGAAATCTTCGAGGTTCATGTTGTCGTACAGGTTGACCATTACGCCGTTGATCAATTTAGGATCTTTCCATACCTGTTCGGGAGTGATGATGTCGAAAGGTTCTTTTTCAAGGTAGTCGGCACATGCTGCCGCTCCCAACAAAAGTAATCCGCATCCAATGTTTCTTATAATTGTTGTCTTCATTGTTTCTTCTTTTAGAATGTTAGATTAACACCGAAATTAAATGTTTTCATTTGAGGATAGTAACGGAACATGCCTTCTTTATTTTCCGGGTCCATATACTTCATCATACCGGTACGGCTGGTAAAGGTTGCCGTATTGAAGCTGTTCACATATACGCGCAATTTTTCGATACCGGCTCTTTGCATCCATCTTCTCGGGAAGGTGTAACCGATCTCGACAGTCTTCAGACGCAAATAGTTCGCTTTCTGCTTGGTCCAGGTGTTGTTTCCCGAATTGGCAGAGAAACCTGTCGGACGGAGTGCCGGCATAAAGCCCGGAATCCATTCGCTGAACATATCCGACGGATCTTCTCTGTGCCAACGATCCAACCAAATCGTGCTACCGTTACCAAGACCTTGCTGGATAAACGGAGACATAAAGTCGCCGCTTGTAAACACTTCATGTCCGGCTGCTCCCTGGAAGAAGAGCGTTACATCGAAACCTTTATATTCTCCGTTAAGATTCAAGCCGTAATAGATACGGGGAGTATTTCCGTGTCCGATCGGCTGTTCGTCTTTGCTGTCGATGATACCGTCGTGGTTCCAGTCTTCAAATTTCAGGTCGCCCGGCATCAATGATTTGTTACCGTTGTTGTCCTGGATCGGTGAGTTCAGGATCTCTTCATAACTCTGGAACTGTCCGATACAAACCTTACCCCACTGGATGTCTTGATAGCGATTATTGGTATTGTTTCTCCAGTCGTCATACATGTTTGCAGAGGCGGCACGTTCTATGTGTTCGTTATAAATACGGGTGGCGGAGAAGTTCCCCCTTACATCGTAGGTAAAGTCACCTATTTTATGGCGGTGTCCTATTACAATTTCAAATCCCTGGTTTTTATCCGAATTCAGGTTCTCGACCGGAAGCTCCTGGCCGAATGTTGTCGGCAAAGTGAGCTGGCGCTTTGTCAAAAGGCCGCTTCGTTTGCGTACGAAGTAATCGAATTCGACATTGATCAGGCCCGATAGAACGGATGCTTCGAAGCCGACGTTGGCAGTCTTGGACTCATACCAGGTCAGGCTCAGGTTCGGCATACCTCTGTCTTTTGCTCCGTTTGTCAAACCGCCCGATCCTAATACATAACTTCCTGAAGGATAGCGATAACCCTGCAAATATTGGTAGGCTCTGTATTTGCCGTCTTTCTCGTCATCATCAGTGTATCCGGTCACACCTTCGTCTCCGACTTTGCCGTATGATCCTCTGATCTTGAAATTATCGACCATCGGCAGTGCTTCTTTGAAGAACGCTTCTTCGGAAACACGCCATCCTAAGGATACAGCCGGGAAGAATCCCCAACGGTTATCCGGCGCAAATTTGTAGGAGCCGTCGTAGCGGAAACTTACTTCTGCCAGATATTTATTGTCGTATGCGTAGTTTACACGGCCTACTAAACCGGCATGAGCCGAAACGCGTGCTGTCCCGCCGTTGTTCATATTCGTTTTGTCACCGGCATCAATCTGGTCGATAGCTCCCACCGTGAATTGGCGGTATGCACTTAAGATGTCTGTACGGTCGTTATAGAATTCCCACAGTGCCAACGCGCCGATGTCATGTTTACCGAATGTGTTATGGTAATTGACCGATAGTTGTCCGTTGGGTCTGAAGTAGTTGTCATTCTGGGTTGTCAACTCTGAAATGCTATGGCTACCGGATGTATTATATACATCGTTAATCGCATCGTAGGTATATTCATAATATTCTTTATACCATTTACGGTTGTACTTGTTATTATAGTCGTATGAGAATAACGCCTTTGCCGATAAACCTTTTACCCAGGGCAGTTCCCAGTTCAAGGCGATAGACCCGTTAAACTCGCGGCGGTCCCGTCTGTCATAACCAACATTGTCTATATCGGATAGATGGACTGGGTTTCCTTTATCACCCGGGTTTGACCAATAATCCGGATTTCCGTTTGCATAGACAGGAAATACTGGTTTTGCCATCTGGATACTACGACTTAACGGATCGGCTTCGTATGGCTTCATACGTGTGTCCAAACGTCCGCTCAACTGCAAGTCAACGGTGAAACCTTTTACGATTTCGGCACTGATATTGGAACGCACGTTGTACTTCTTGAAGTTGAACGCTTTAGATTTGTAAATACCTTCCTGATCTGTCAAACCCAGTGAGAAGAAGTATTTAACTTTCTCGGCACCACCGGAAACACTCAGGTTGTGGTAGGTTGTCGGAGCCGTTTTACGGATCACTTCGTCATACCAGTCGGTTGTCCCGATGCCTTGTTTAAACTTAGCCAGATCCTCGTCCGAATAGGGAGCCGGAATGCCGATGTTTTGCTGGGCCTCGTTGTATAAGGTCGCATATTCGTATCCGTTATAATACTCCGGATAGCGAGTGATGTTCTGTATGCCGACATATCCGTTGTAAGTAATTTTCGGCTTACCCAATTCACCTTTTTTGGTCGTGACAAGGATCACACCGTTTGCACCCTTGAAACCGTATACTGCGGCGGAAGCATCTTTCAAAATACTGATCGACTCGATGTCGTTTGCGTCGATCTGTTTGAAATCACGTTCCACACCGTCGACGATTACCAGTGCATTCCCGTAACCACGAATATCGATGCTTGCATCGTCGTCGCCCGGAGCACCGCTTCTCTGTACGGCACGAAGCCCCGGAAGTTTACCGGCAAGTGCATTGCTTACGTTCGGAGTTTTGACTGTCGCAATATCTTTTGATTGCAAAGAAGCCACCGAGCCTGTCACGGATGCCCGCTTCTGAACGCCATAGCCAACGACAACCACTTCATCCAATGCCTGCGAGTCTTCAATCAACTTGGCGTTAATTGTTGTATTTCCATTCACCGGCAGCTCCTGGTCTTTGTAGCCGATGTATGAAACAACCAGAACGGCATTGGGCGCTACTTCTAATGAGTAATTACCGTTCATGTCGGTGATCGTTCCGTTTGTCGTGCCTTTTTCAACGACATTGGCACCGGCAATGGGGCCTAATTCATCTTCTATCACACCTTTAACAGTGTGTTTTGCCTGTTGCGGGCTTCCGGTCGCTCCCGCTGACGAGAGGACAATGTACGATCCTTCGATTTTGAAAGAGACATTGTTGTCAAACAGATTTTGCAATACTTCCTGCAAAGAAGTATTCTCGGCTTTAACTGAGACTTTTCGGTTAACATTTACGTTCTTGTTGTAAATGAACAGTAAATTGGTCTGGCTTTCAATGTCATTCAGGATGTTTTCCAGCCGGACGTTGTTTTTATTGAGAGTGACACGTATGCTCTGTGAACTTACCGTTTCCGCCTGTATGCACATGGCGCAGGAAAGGAAGAACAGAGATGTCATCTTCAAAATACGAGATACACAAATGATTCTTTTTTTCATATTTGTGATAGTTTGATAAATGATATTAGATTAATACTTTGTTTTTACATTGGACATAGTTTGTCCTTGACTCTGATGATTAACTCTCCATAGGCTATATTTTTATATGATTATTGAATGCGAACTTCGTTCTTATTCTCTCGCTCAAACGTGAAATGAGCATCTTGTTGCAAGGCTCTCAACACCTCTTCAATCCCGTCGGATATGCGGAACTTTCCACTGCAGGCATAATCATCGAGTTTGTGGTTCTCAATAATGATGCGGATACCGTAATTCTTTTCGAGTTTCTTCATCAGATCCTTGAATTTGATATCCTTAAACGTGATAAGTCCCTCCTTCCAGGTGTAAGGATTGAAGTCGGTGATGGGAGTGACAGTCAGCTTGCCATTACTTAGCCTGACTGCATTATTTGGTTCTAACACAACTGATTCGTTTGGTTGGGATTTGTCGGTGACTTTTACACTTCCCCGGATAAGGGAGGTCGTGAATTCATTTTCACTGTAAGCCTCTACATTAAACTGCGTTCCTAATACTTCCACTTCGCAACGTCCGGTATTGACAACAAACTTTTTGTTCTTGTTTTTGGCTACCTCGAAAAAGCCTTCTCCTTTCAGGTGGACTTCCCTCCGGTCGCCGTTGAAAGAAGCAGGGTAGGACAATTCAGACCGGGCGTTGAGCCAGATATGGGTTCCGTCGGCCAGGGTCAGTTCAACCCGTTGTCCGGCAGGAACCTTAATGGTATTGAGGGCAATTTCCTGCCGGGTGTTCTTTTCCAACAGAACCGGTACGTTATATAACAGGAACAGTGCGATGATCGCGGCTGCAACACTTCCCGCCCATTTCCAGAGGTGAACAGACGGTTTGCGGATATGGCTTTTTGCCGTTTGTAAATCGCTTAGTTGAAGTGCATCAAAAAGAGCACGTTCCTTATAGAATGCTTCCTTGTTTTCGGCAGATTCGCTTACCCATTGGCGGATCACAGTCAACTCTTCGTCAGTAGCCCGTCCGCAAAACATTTTATGTAGTAACTTTTGTTCCATTTTTTCCCGTTTCTATATTAAAGGCGAATGGAGAAGGAAATACCCTAAAAGGAAATGAAACTTTTTTTTGTTTCATATCAGGCAAATTGCGACTCTTTTCCGTGCTCCCGCCTTATAGTTATGGCTTTGGCGAATCATAACTATGATCTCAAAAAGACATACTGATGACTGTAATGTTGGATATATGGCTGCAAATACCTTTTTCCCCATATTGTGGATCGGCCGATCGGCTATCTTATTCATAGAAGAAATCGAGGAGGAACAGAAGGCAAGGCAGGTAATCTTTTAGTTCTTTACGCAATACTTTTAATGCCTTGCTGATATGAAATTCGACACTTTTCACGGAAAGATTGGTCTCTTCGGCAATTGTCTGGTAGTTTTTTCCTTCGTAGCGGCTCATAATGAAGATTTGACTGGATTTTTCCGGTAGCTTGGCCAGTGCCTGGCTGATAAGTTCTTGTATTTCACTACTGAGTAATGCTTCCGGTTCACACGCTTCCAGGCTGGTGATGCGCATCTGCAATTCCCATTCTTTGTTGGATAATAGATTTTCCGCAATATTGTTCCAGGTGCGTTCGCGCTGAAGGTAATCCAGACATTTGTTTTTTAGAGTGACTAAGATATATGTAGGAATATCTTTAATGTCCTGTAACCGGTTTCGGTTCTCCCAATAGTACATCATGCTTTCGGTAACCAAATCTTCTGCAGCTTCCCTATCGTATGTGTAAGAATAGGCAAACCGGATATAGCGTTCGCGATGGGTGGTAAAAATGTTATTAAATAATTTTATGTCCTTTTTCTCATCCATGATGTATCGGTTGGAATGGGAGATCGTTCTCTTGGAACTGTAGTCTTTTGTGATGTCGACTGGTAGCGCGTTGGAAAACGGACTACCAGTCGTGGGGAAATCATTTACTTCTTCGGATAACCTACCGGATTGTTCATGATCGGCAACTGGGTTTCCGTCAGCTTCAAGATCCGTTTTAAAGCAGCCTGGTCCATAGAGGCGCGGGGGACAGTAGCTAATCCGGTGGCTGCACAGAAAATGTTGATATTCTGGCAAACTGTGCCGGCATCGACTGCTGCCATCAGCTTTACCTGGTCTGTGATATTCCCGAAACGGGAAAGATCGGATACCAGAACCAGACTGACCGGGGCCGATTTGACAAAATCTTGTCCGCCGGCAACGGCTGAGCGATGATCGCCTGCGGCGATTGGTTGGAGACTGTTGTTTTTTGCATCATACAGGTAAGCACCCTCTTTCATGATGACATAGACGTCGATATCCTGCTTGTTCAACGCGGAAGGCGCCGTCCGTTTTCCGTCCGGGCGGTTGATGCCGTTTGCCGCCCATAATAAATCGGATAAGTCCTGTAGGCTGAGTTCTTTAACTGCAAATTCCCGATCCGAATGACGGTCGGATAATGCTTTCATAACGGATGTTCCCCGGTTTTTATCCGGGTTGTTCAATTTAATTGTTTTCATATCCTGTGCGTACATGGTGACAACCAGCAATAGAGCTGTAATGATGAATGATAATTTTCGCATAAACTTGTTCTTTTTATTAATGGTTTCTACAAAAATAAGTGAAATACAGTGAAATCGAACACCAAAATACAACTTTTACAATTCTTTAAAGCGTAAATGTACGAGTGGTTCGTAGATAAGGTTACATTTGCAACTGTTTTTAATTTGTTTAAATCGATAATATCTAAATTCTCAAGTTTAATGAAAGAAAAACTACTCTACTTTGTGTTGATGCTATTCGTGTCTGCGTCGGTGTTTGCGCAAAACAATAGCGGGTCAGCCGCCTCTTTTACGATTAAAGGGCAAGTAGTCGACTCTTTATCAGATGAGTCTGTTCCGTATGCCACATTAAGGATTGCGTTGGCTTCCGCTCCGCAAAATCCTGTAAAATTGTTGGCTTGTGATGATGATGGTAAGTTCAATGCAACGATGAACAAGCCGGGTAAGTATGTTATGACGATGGAATCGTTAGGAAAAGTTCCTGCCGTAAAAGCGTTTACATTGTCGGAAAATAAGAAAGTCCTGGATTTTGGGAAACTCTTAATGCATGATGACACCCAGCAATTGAATGAAGTTACCGTAACGGCCCAGAGACCGTTGGTTAAAGTTGAAGTAGACAAACTGACCTATAGCCTGGAAGACGACCCGGAAGCAAAAACCAGCAACGCGCTGGAAATGTTCCGTAAGGTCCCGATGGTCACGGTCGACGGCGAAGATAAAATCCAGTTGAAAGGTTCTTCCAATTATAAAATATATATGAACGGCAAGCCCTCAAACCTTTTGAGCGGCGAGAATGCATCCGACGTATTGAAGAGTATGCCGGCAAGTTCGATTAAGAACATCGAGGTAATCACTGATCCGGGATCTAAATACGATGCGGAAGGTGTAGGCGGTATCATTAATATCATTACCACTAAGAATGCACTGCAAGGATATACGGGTACGGTTCGTGCCAATGCCAGTACGATGGGCAGTTTCGGTGGCGGCGCATATGTTTCTATGAAGGCAGGGAAGTTTGGTGTCACTGCTAACTATGGCTACAACCATCGTAATTCTCCCTGGAACGATACCTATTCGGTACGGGATGAAGAAGAGATAAAATATCAGCAAGGTGACCAGACCTTTACACGGCCGTCTTCATTGCTCAACGAACATGGGCGGAGCAAAAACAAAGGGCCGTTCCAATATGGTAATTTGGAAGCGAGTTATGAGATCGATACGTTGAACCTGCTGAGTGTAGGTGTCAATCTCTTCCGGGGAAAGTCCAATAATCTTTCCGAGCTGGAAGCGGACAAGGTAAACCGGACGGATTTGATGCCGGACGGAGCGCCATCGCAGATGTATTCCTATAAACGTTATTCAGATTCCGAGGGAACGTTCGGATCGACGGACGTCAACGTGGATTTTCAACATTCGACCAGTAAAAAAGACGAGTTGCTTACTTTGTCGTATCGTTTCAGCCAGTCGCCTAACGACAGTGAAGGCAATTCACGGTTGGAGGATTTAGTCGGCGATTACGAAGTGGCTTACCGCTATCCGAATAGAAATACAAACGACGCTTCGACTACCGAACATACCGGGCAGGTCGATTATACGACGCCTTTGTTTAAGGATCAGACTTTGGAAGCCGGCGTGAAATATATTAATCGGCAGAGTAAGAGTAATACGCTCGAAGAGGCTTTCCGTGATAATGCCTGGGTCGACATTTCGCAAGACAATAGCGACTTCCATCATACCCAGCATATCTATTCTGCTTATCTGGGCTACCTGATTAAATTTAATAAGTTTGGAGCCAAGGCTGGTGTGCGTGGTGAAGGTACCAGCCTGGATGCGAAGTTTAAAAAGGTTCCGGAGGAAAACTTCAGTACAAACTATTTCGATATCGTTCCGAATGCGACATTGACCTATCAGTTGGATATGTCTTCACAGTTGCGTTTAGGATATAACATGCGTATCCAGCGTCCGGGTATCTGGTTCCTGAATCCGTATCTGAATAATATAGACCCGCAGCGTATTTCGCAGGGTAACCCGAATCTGGAATCGGAAAAGAGTAATAATGTAAACCTGAACTTCAGCAAATTCGCACAGAAATTCAGTATTAATGCAAGTTTAAGCTATACATTCGTCAATAATGCGATTGAAAGATATACGATCATCGCTAACTTCCCGGAATCGAATCCGCTCTCCCAATATAACGGAGCTTCTTACAGCACGTATGGAAATATGGGGAAACGCCAGCAAGTCGGGTTCTTCTTATATGGAAGCTGGAACCCGGTTCCTCTGTTCCGGATTTATATGAATGGCGGATTCGACTATACCAATATCGACAGTAAGGAGGCTTTAGGGTTGACGAAGGACGGTGTTGCCGGACGAATCTTTGCCGGGACGCAGTTCAATTTGCCGAAAGATTTCCGTATTAACCTGCATGGAGGTTATTTCAGCCCGTGGATACAGTTGCAGAGCAAGCAGTCTCCATTCTATTTCGCCGGATTGAATATCAGTAAAGACTTGCTGAAGAAGAAGCTGTCTATATCTTTAGGCGCACAGAATCCGTTCTGGAAAACGATGAAAATGGAATCGACTACAACAGGCGAAGGATTTGTTGACCGTTCTACGACCTGGCGTCATTCCCGCGAATTTCGTCTGAGCGTATCCTACCGTTTCGGTACGATGAAAGGCCAGATCAAGAAAGTGCGTCGCGGTATCAGTAATGATGATACGAAGAGCGGCGAAGGCGGCTCTGGCGGCGGCGAAGAAGCGATGTAACATCAAAAACATATTTATACAGAGAACCAGCGGGGGCATCCTCGCTGGTTTTTTTATTTAAAATTGCGGTTTCGGACAAATATATCTGTCTAATTAGACAAAAGGTGCCGGTATCTATGTCGGTAAACATTTACCTTTGAACCATAAATCAAGAATATTATCGACATGAAACACACGATCTTTAGTCTGATACTCCTTTTTGTCAGCACTTCACTCTTTGCAGCCCGTAAGGAAATCCTGCTGAATGAGAACTGGATGTTCCGCTTTTCCCATCAAGTACAGTTTAAAAGCGAAGAACGGGTAAACCTGCCTCATACCTGGAACAGCGGTGACGCCCTCTCCGGTAAACAGGATTACTACCGGGGAATGGGCAACTATACGAAAACGCTTTTTGTAAAACCGGAATGGAAAGGCAAACGTCTTTTCCTGCGGTTTGAAGGAGTCAATACGGTTGCCAACGTCTTTATCAACGATTACCATATCGGTGAACATCGGGGTGGATATGGCGCGTTTGTCTTCGAAATTACAGATAAGGTGAAGTATGATGCCGACAACCTGATCCTTGTAAAGGTGAATAACGCCTTGCAGCAGGATGTCATGCCGCTGGTCGGCGACTTCAACTTCTATGGCGGTATCTACCGGGATGTGAATCTGATTATTACCGATCCTGTTAATATCTCATTGACGGACTATGCATCTCCGGGTGTCTATCTGATCCAGAATAAGGTGACAAAAGAACAGGCCGATGTCCGGGCCAAAGTGCTTGTCTCCAACGGCAGCGCGACAGCCCAGCCGGTGCAGGTCGATGTGAAAATCTGGGAAGGCGATAAAATGGTTCAGCAGCAGGATATAAAGGTGACTGTGGATGCCAACGACTGGACGACAACAGGCATGGACCTGACCATCTGGAATCCCCGTTTGTGGAATGGCCGCCAGGATCCGTTCATCTATAAAGCTGAGATCTCTCTCTTATCCGGCGGAAAAGTGATCGACCGGATTGTTCAGCCCTTGGGGTTGCGTTTCTATCAGGTGGATGCTGAGAAAGGATTCTTCCTGAATGGCGAACATCTGAAGCTGAAAGGCGTATGCCGCCATCAGGACCGGGCGGAAAGAGGAAATGCGCTTTATAAGATGCATCACGACGAGGACGCCGCAATTATGGCTGAGATGGGAACGAACGCCGTTCGTCTGGCCCATTATCCGCAAGCCACCTACTTTTATGATCTGATGGATAAATACGGTATCGTGACCTGGGCGGAAATACCGCAGATTGGACCGGGCGGATACCAGGACCAGGGCTATATCAACCAGCCTTCTTTCCGCGAAAACGGCAAGGAACAGCTGAAGGAACTGATCCGCCAGCATTACAACCATCCGTCTATCTGCTTTTGGGGATTGTTCAACGAACTGAAAACAATCGGCGATAATCCGACTGAATATATCGAGGAGCTGAATGAACTGGCACATAAGGAAGACCCGACCCGCCTGACAACCTCGGCCAGTTTCCTTTCCTATGATGATGCTATCAGTAAGGTGACTGACGTGATCGCCTGGAATCAGTATTTCGGCTGGTATGGCGG
>URZO01000090.1 GCA_900552465.1 uncultured Parabacteroides sp.
GTAAGCTGGAAGATTTTGATAAGTATATACTACTCACGAACTTTACCAAATACGTCGAGCTGTTTGCTGAAAAATTTAATGTCCCGATACTCGGACTGAAAAGTTCCATGCCGAACGCTTCGGCAGAAGGCATCACCATCATCAACTTCGGTATGGGAAGTGCAAATGCTGCAACGATCATGGATTTGTTGTCGGCTGTCAGTCCGACCGCCGTCCTGTTTCTAGGTAAATGCGGCGGATTAAAGAAAGCCAATAATCTGGGCGATTATGTTTTGCCGATTGCTGCAATCCGTGGTGAAGGAACTTCTAACGAATATCTGCCTGCCGAAGTTCCGTCTCTCCCGGCATTTTCGATGTTGCGCGCTATTTCTTCTGCCGTTCGTGACCAGGGAAAAGATTATTGGACCGGAACGATTTATACTACGAACCGCCGTGTTTGGGAGTATGATACATCTTTCAAGGAGTATCTGAAACGCACTCATGCTACCGGTATCGATATGGAAACCGCGACGTTGCTTACTGCGGGCTTTGCCAATAAAATTCCAACAGGAGCCTTGCTGATGATCTCGGATAAGCCTTTGGAAGAAGATGGAGTTAAAACAGAAGCGAGTGATCGGGTAGTTACCCGTAACTTTGCTCCGGAGCATGTAAAACTGGGAATCGAAGCCCTTCGTCAAATTATAGATGATAAAAAAACAGTTCGCCATATCCGGTTCAGTTGGTAATAATTAAAGCTATATTATGGCAAAAAAAGAAAATACGTTTGAGGAAATATGCCGGGATATCGTAGCAAAGAAATTTCAACCCGTTTATATTTTAATGGGCGAAGAGCCCTTTTTCATGGACAAGATAACCGATCTGCTTATTGAGAACGTGCTGTCGGAATCCGAACGGGATTTTAACCAGATGATCATGTATGGTGCAGATACGGATGCAGCCATGATCATCAATGCAGCCCGGCGGTTCCCAATGATGTCTGAATATCAACTGGTCGTGGTACGTGAGGCCCAACTGGTCCGTGACATAGAATTGTTGACCAATTATGTCAAGAATCCGCTTAAATCGACAGTGCTGGTCGTCAATTACAAGTATAAGAATCTGGATAGAAGGAAGTCTTTGGCTGCAGCTACTGAAAAAACAGGCGTTCTGTTCGAATCGAAAAAGATTCCGGATTATAAAATGCCGGGGTTTATCGTTTCGTTTATGCAACAGCGTTCTATCGGGATCGATCCAAAGGCCGCTCAGATGCTCTCAGACTTCCTGGGAAACGATTTAAGCCGTCTTAGTAAGGAATTGGACAAGTTGACATTGATCTTGCCTGAAAAAGCCCCAAAACGCGTCACACCGGAATTGATAGAACAGAATATCGGAATAAGTAAAGAATACAATAACTTCGAGTTAATAAAAGCAATTGCAGTAAAGGACATATTAAAGGCAAACCGGATTGCTCAGTATTTCGAAAAGAATCCGAAAAGTAATCCGATACAGATGACCCTTCCTGTAATTTTTAATTATTTCTCCAACCTGTTGATCTGCTATTATACAAAGGACAGGTCGGAGACTGGATTAATGACGGCATTAGGTTTAAGAGGAACTTTTCAGGTAAAAGATTATATGACCGGACTAAGAAACTTTCCGGCCATGAAAGTTTTTAATTTGATCAGTGACATTCGAACAACTGATGCCAGGTCAAAAGGAGTAGACAATTCTTCTGTATCGGATGCTGATTTACTCAAAGAATTATTATATAAAATACTTCATTAAAAAATAGAATCAGTAGTGTAAACTGCACATGGCGATAACTCTAGAATTCGCCATGTGCAGTTTTTTCGTTTCTGGCCGTAACAAGTCCTAACAACGGCTTTTTGTCCTTATTTTTCTAGAATAGTCAGATTTTCGAACATGAAAAAACAGAGTGCCTATCTTGTTTTTCAATGATTCCACCTGCATTTTACCCCTCTGAGAATTTAATATTTATTTCTTCTCGTATAGTTGTTTACAAATATCACGAAAAAATAAGCTTTTAGGGTATAGGATACAAAAGTATATCAGGTAGAGAAAGAGTTGTAACAAAAAACAAGACATATTGACAGTGGAGCCGTCTAAGTGAAAGATGTTAATTTATTAATGTATACAGTTCTAAATGAGTTACATTTGTATCTGGGAATATTTGTATACATTAGAACATCCTTAAAGGTTACTTTTGTGTCGAACAAAGTGATGATACAAATGTTTCAGTATACATTACTAATATAAATCAATAAAAATAGGTTTAAATACTGTTACAGTAAACATATATGATAATATATCAAAAACCAGCTAATTACCCTAATATATTAATTGTATACATTAATTCCTGTCAATTATTCCGTATATAAATGTGAAATGGCAACTTTATTGCATAATAAATGATATAATAATCCATTATGCAACAGGTGTTTATTATATAAATTCATTAACACTACTTTAACCTCGTTTTGTGCCCCTTTGTATACGTTTACAAACGTATCAGACACAAATGTTTATAGATGATCACAATTCTATCTGTTTATGATTATAAATATAAATTGCACAATTGGAAATAATGTGTTATATTTGTGTCATGGTTTAATTCTGTATCAAACCCTTGTAAACAGTCATATTGGCAGTTCTTTTTGATATATAATCCGCATTTTGGTTATGAAAGATCGTATTTTAGCAGTAATGGAACATGAAGGACTAACTCCTTCCAAATTTGCCGAAGCAATCGGTATCCAGCGTTCAGCTATGTCACATATTTTGAACGGAAGGAATAATGTCAGTCTGGATGTCCTTGTTAAAATTTTGGAACGGTTCACTTATGTTGATTCCGACTGGCTCCTCTTTGGTAAAGGTGAAATGATACGGGAACATGTGTTAACACAGCCTGATTTGTTCCAAAATACGGCGATAAATCCGTCCGAAGGGCAAGCCACTTTTGAATATCGCAGGGAAATGAGGGTTGATACGCCTGTAAACAACATAAAACAGCCTGTTATAGAGCAGATTATACAGCAAGAAGCGAATACAAAGAAAGTAAGTAAAATAATGATTTTCTATTCTGACAATACATTTGATACTTTTATAAGTGAAAAGGACAAGAAAGAATAGCTTATCTTGGTTTATACGTCATATTCATGTATCTTTGTATAGAATTTGACTAATCATTATATGAAGAAGTACATGCTTGACATGAAGGTGACTGAAAACCGCCGCCTTCACAAAAATTACTGCCTGCTTAAACTAACATCTGATCAGATCTTGCCGGAAATGCTTCCGGGCCAGTTTGTACAGGTACGTGTGGATAACTCTCCTACAACATTCCTTCGCCGACCGATCTCGATTAATTATGTGGACAGAGCAACAAACGAATTGTGGCTCTTGATCCAGTTAGTTGGTGACGGGACGCGGCGGATGGCCGAATATAGACCGGGAGAGATCGTAAATATCATGTTGCCTTTGGGGAACAGTTTTACCATGCCTGCCGATAAAGGCGAAAAACTCCTGCTGATCGGTGGAGGTGTCGGTACGGCTCCTATGCTGTATTTGGGTGCGACATTGAAAAATGCCGGATATACGCCGGTTTTCCTGTTGGGAGCCCGTTCGAAAGAAGATGTGTTACAATTGGAACAATTCAAACAAATCGGAACCGTTTATGTTACAACTGAAGACGGGTCGTTGGGTGAAAAAGGGTATGTGACCAATCATTCCATCTTGAAAGAAATTCATTTCGACCGGATTTACACTTGTGGACCTAAACCGATGATGATGGCTGTGGCAAAATATGCTGACACCGTCTCTACTGCCTGCGAAGTTTCTCTTGAAAACACAATGGCTTGTGGTATAGGTGCTTGCCTGTGTTGTGTGGAAAAGACCAAGGATGAACATCATGTGTGTGTATGTACTGAAGGACCTGTATTTAATATAGAAAAATTGACATGGCTGAATTAAACGTAAACATAGGTAATTTGCAATTGAAGAACCCGGTCATGACGGCGTCGGGTACTTTCGGATACGGTGTGGAATATTCTGATTTTATGGATATTTCGCGATTGGGCGGTATCTTTGTGAAAGGCACAACTATCCAACCACGGGAAGGAAACTTGTATCCCCGCATGGCGGAAACACCATCCGGAATGTTGAACGCAGTGGGTCTGCAAAACAAAGGCGCCCAGTATTTTGTCGATCATATCTATCCGGAGATTAAGGATATCGATACAAACATGATCGTCAATGTGAGCGGTTCATCTGTCGAAACGTATGTGGAATGTGCGGAAAAGATCGCGGAACTTGACAAAATCCCGGCTATCGAACTGAATATCTCCTGCCCGAACGTGAAGCAGGGAGGTATGGCATTCGGGGTAACGACTTGTGGGGCAAGCGAGGTTGTGAAGGCTGTCCGCAAGGTATATCCGAAGACCCTTATTGTAAAACTATCCCCTAATGTGACCGATATTACAGAGATTGCCCGGGCGGTAGAAGCCGAAGGTGCAGACTCTGTTTCACTGATCAATACAATGTTGGGAATGGCTATCGACGCCGAGAAGCGCAAACCTATATTATCTACAATAACCGGAGGTCTTTCCGGGCCTTGCGTTAAGCCGGTAGCCCTGCGGATGGTATGGCAGACATATAAGGCAGTAAAGATTCCTGTTATTGGATTAGGTGGTATTTCCAACTGGAAAGATGCAGTCGAATTTATGCTGGCCGGAGCAACAGCCATCCAGATCGGGACATATAATTTTGTAGATCCGACTGTCAGCATTAAGGTAATCGAGGGGATGGAAGACTATTGCAACAGGCATGGATTTTCATCTGTTCGAGAGCTCATAGGCGCATTAGATGCCTAAGAAAATAAGGTAAAATAATTCCATTTGGAGGAATAAAAACAAAAAAAGTCTGCAAAATGCCTGTAAGAAGCCATTTTGCAGACTTTTTTATTGCATTTTTGTACATTTAGATTGTTAATATTCCAATAATTATTATATCTTTGCTCGTACATAAAATAAACCTTGGATTTGTAGTACCTAAATAATAATTTTATAGAAGAAAAACATGAAGATCAGACTCTTTTTTTTGCTATGCTTGATAGCTGTATCAGCGGTGCTGAGCGCTAATGAGAAAACTGTAATTCCTATTACAACCGACAATATTAGCCTTATTTATAAGGTTAATGACAGTAACGGACGGCTATATCAGTCCTATCTGGGGCAAAAGTTATCTTTTGACTCGGATATTGCACAACTGCCGCTTGGGAATGAAGCGTATTTAACGCATGGAATGGAGGACTATTTCGAGCCAGCAATCCGTGTTTTGCACAACGACGGGAATCCTTCCCTGCTTTTGAAGTATGTATCGCACGAAAGTAAACAGCTTTCAGGAGCGAATGAAACTGTGATTACACTGAAGGATGATAAATATCCGGTAGAAGTAAAATTATACTTCATCGCTTATCCGAAAGAAAACATTATTAAAGAGTATGCGGAAATATCCCATCAGGAAAAAAAGCCGGTAACCCTTTATAACTATGCATCTTCACTGCTTCATTTGAACAGCGACAAGTATTTCCTGACAGAGTTTTCGGGAGATTGGGCACATGAAGTGAATATGAAGGAAAGCGAACTTGCTTTTGGGAAAAAGATGCTGGATACAAAGTTAGGAAGTCGTGCCAATATGTTCTGTTCCCCGTTCTTTTTGCTTGCCCTGGATCGGAAAGCGGAAGAAAATGCGGGAGAAGTTTTGTTTGGAACAATTGGATGGACAGGCAATTACCGTTTCACTTTCGAAGTAGACAACGAAAACAGCCTGCGTATTTTGTCCGGAATCAATCCGTATGCCTCGGAATATTCACTGAAGCCGAATGAAGTATTCCGTACACCGGAATTTATATTTACATACAGTGCGGAAGGAAAAGGAAAAGCCAGTCGCGATTTCCAGCGCTGGGCGCGTAAATATCAGTTGAAAGACGGTGAAAAATCCCGTATGACCTTGCTGAATAACTGGGAAGCAACCTATTTTGACTTCAACGAAGACAAATTAGTCGCAATTATGGATGAAGCCGCAACCTTAGGAGTAGATATGTTTCTGCTCGACGATGGTTGGTTTGCCAATAAATATCCCCGCAGTAGCGATCATCAGGGACTGGGTGATTGGCAGGAGACAGTAACCAAATTGCCTAACGGTATTGGAAAGTTGGTTAAGGAAGCAACAAACAAAGGTATAAAGTTCGGTTTGTGGATTGAACCCGAAATGGTGAATCCAAAGAGTGAACTGTATGAGAAGCACAAGGACTGGGTGATTCATCTGCCAAACCGGGATGAATATTATTTTAGAAATCAGATGGTTTTGGACTTGAGTAATCCTGAAGTACAAGACTATGTATATAGTATTGTCGACGGTTTGATGACGAAATATCCGGGGATTGCCTATTTCAAATGGGATTGTAATAGCCCGATTACCAATATCTATTCTCCGTATTTGAAGAATCAGCAGTCTCATTTATATATCGAACATGTACGTGGCTTGTACAATGTCCTGGAGCGGATCAAACAGAAATATCCAAACCTGCCGATGATGTTATGTTCTGGTGGCGGTGGCCGTTGCGATTATGAAGCATTGAAATACTTTACCGAATTCTGGCCGAGCGATAACACTGAGCCGGTGGAACGCATTTTTATCCAATGGGGATACTCTCACTTCTTCCCTGCTAAGAGTATGGCTGCCCATGTCACAAGTTGGGGAAAACAGCCGGTTAAGTTCCGTACGGATGTTGCCAGTATGTGTAAATTAGGTTTCGATATCCGTATCAACGAAATGGGCCAGGCTGATCAGCAGTATTGCAAGGAAGCTGTAGCAAACTTTAAACGCCTGAGCGATGTGATCCTGGATGGCGATCAGTATCGTCTGGCATCTCCTTATGAAAGCGAACATGCTGCCGTTATGTATGCGAATGAAAGTGCAAACAAGGCTGTTCTGTTTGCTTTCGATATGTATCCGAGATATGCAGAGATGATGCAACCTCTTCGTTTACAGGGATTGAAGAAAGATGCCCGCTATGAACTTAAGGAAATCAACCTGATTCCGGGTACTAAATCCAGACTGGAATGTAACGGCCGGACCTTCTCCGGTGAATTCCTGATGAATGTGGGTATTCCGGTCTTTTCAAGCAGGCCGACAAACAGTCACGTGATTGAAATCACAGAGGTTAGATAATAATCAAACAAATACCTGTAATTGCGTGTTACAAAGCATAATGCATGTTAGAACAGATAAATGACATATTACAAAACACGGTTATTACTCCTTATACGGCAGCAGTTAAGTTGCTGATCAGTTTCTTTTTGGGAGCGGTCATCGGGATAGAGCGTCAGTTCAGAAGACGGGAGGCCGGTATGCGTACCTTTACCCTTATTTGTATGGGTTCGACGGCAGCGATGCTGGTCTCTATCTGGATCCCGCAATGCTATCCCAACTTCCTGAACGGAGATCCGGGACGTATTGCAGCGCAGGTACTTTCGGGTATCGGTTTTCTGGGGGCCGGAGCGATCATCCAGAGCCACGGAAGTGTGCATGGATTAACCACGGCTGCGTGTATTTGGGTAATGGCAGTAATAGGTTTGGCAGTAGGAGCCGGGATGTATGTTCCGGCTGCTATTGCAACTGTTATAACACTTTTCATATTAGTTAGCCTGGAACGGCTGGAAAGAAAGATGTACCTGAACGGAGTTAACAAGATCTTGACTATCTCTTGCTCTACAGCAACACCTGACCTGAAAGCAATCCGTAAGATATTGGAAGACAAGGGTGTTTTTATTGTGAGCGTCTCTTTCGAAACGTTTTACACGGAAGACCGATCGGTCATCACTTATAAGGTAAACGTGAAGGCGATCTCCTCCTATATGAATTTGTTCAACGAGATACGGCAGTTGGGTATTGTTACACAAATCAGATTGATGGCATAAGCCATCAATCCAATTCTCCTTTCAGCATTTTCCCTGCGATGCGTGCAGCATCTTCTACAAACTTTCCACAGGGGCGCTTCTGATAATATTCTTTTGTACGGGCAGACGGTGCCGGAGCCGTAGCAGCGGCCTCCTCGGGAGACAAAAGCCGGCGACAGATAATCGTCCCATGCTTTTCCTTGAATATATCCGACATTCTCTGTACCATCGCATAATTTCTTGTGCGGGCTTCCTGATCATTAATCTCCAAAACCGGATATTTAAAACCGGCCAGCATAGCCATAGCGCTGACGGTTCCGCAAACTTCACGCATGCGCCCTACACCACCACCGAAAGAGACAGACATTTTCTTTGCCATCTCCATATCCAGTTCGAACACATCCGAATAGGCCAGAAATACAGACTGTGCGCAGTTGTATCCTGCCTCGAAGTTCCGGACTGCCCGGTTTACGCGCTCCTCGATATCAAAGTCTTTCATAATAATACCTTTAATGTCTTAGTATTCGTAATCCACACAAGCTCTGTCAGCTTTCACCGGTCCGATAACACCCTTGGAGACGGCTACATGCTCGGGATGGTTTGCGTATGTGCTGACATCCTTCAATGTATCCAATTCGGTAGTAAGGATGATGTCCCATGTCTCTTCCGGATTCACATTGAAGTCAACGCGGATCATACGCAAAACGTCGATTTTATCGATTAATGCTTCCAACTTTGTTTTGATTTCCTGCATTTTGGCCTGTTTGTCAGCCGGAGTTGCAAACTCTTTCAATTTAAACATTACGATGTGTCTGATCATTGTCTTATTAATTTAGTTACATTTTTTCATCCAAATATGAATCTTTATAGCCAAGGAAATACAGGATGCCGTCCAGCCCGATCGTAGAGATCGACTGTTTGGCGGTAGCTTTCACCTTCGGCTTGGCATGGAAAGCGATACCCAGGCCGGCAATGCTGATCATCGGCAGGTCGTTCGCTCCGTCGCCTACGGCAACAGTCTGGCGGATATCCACATTCTCGACCTGTGCAATCAAACGGAGCAACTCTGCTTTCCGCTTGCCGTCGACGATATCACCTACATAACGTCCGGTCAGCTTTCCGTTCTCCACTTCCAGTTCATTGGCATATACATAGTCTATATTGTATTTCTGTTTCAGGTAATTACCGAAATAAGTAAATCCGCCGGAGAGGATCGCGATCTTGAACCCGACCTTTTTCAGAATGCGCATCAAACGGTCCACACCTTCGGTAATCGGCAAGTTTTCTGCAATTTCCTGCATGACGGACACATCCAATCCCTTCAGCAGCGCACAACGCTGGCGGAAACTCTCGCAGAAATCGATCTCGCCCCGCATTGCCGCTTCTGTAATCGCTTTCACCTGGTCGCCGACACCGGCACGTATGGCCAATTCGTCTATCACCTCCGTTTCGATCAGTGTCGAATCCATATCAAAGCAGATCAGACGGCGCATACGGCGGAACATGCTTTCCTCCTGAAAGGAAATATCCATTTCCTGCTCAGCCGAAAGTTTCATAAAGTCAGCCTTCATCCGCTCTTTATCCCGGGGAGTTCCCCGCACGGAGAATTCAACGCTTGCCTTGGGCGTACGGGCATTTTCGTCCAACGGAATACGTCCGGTCAGGCGTTTGATGTCGTCGATGTTCATATCCTGGTCGGCAACGATGCGGGTTACGCCGGCAATTTGGCGGGCAGTCAGTTTCCTTCCCAGGATCGTTATGATGTACCGGTTCTTTCCCTGCATGGAAACCCATTGGTTATAGGCTTCTTCTGTAATCGGATTGAAACGGATATTTACACCTAACTCATAGCTTTTGAAAAGCAATTCTTTCAATATATCTCCGGAATTCCCTTCACTACTTTGAAATAAAATACCTAAAGACAGGTTGTTATGGATGTCGGCCTGGCCTATATCCAGAATAACCGCGTTATTTTTGGCCAGTATCTCGGTAAGGGCAGCAGTTACCCCCGGACGATCCGTACCATTTATTGTTATCAGTATTATTTCGTCTTTTTGTTCCATATTCACTATATTTGTAAGGCAAAGGTACACAAGATATGTACAAAAACCGATTGTTTTGTAAACAAAATTAGCATATCCATTGTTATTCATTTAGACACATTATATTACTAATAGAACCTGGCAACCTTAAGAAGTCCTGACTGGCAGGCAAACAAAGATGAAGATTCAGTTTGAAATTAAGGAAAAATTGCCTGAAATCATTGCTGAAATAATGCATTCAGACAAATGGCAAACGAATGTCCTGGAAAAGATGAACGGCCTGGAGCGGGTAACGATCAAAGATTCTAACTACGATTCAGAAGCATGCATTGAAATCTGGAAGAATGAAATCCACATCCGGACGGCATGGTCCAATTACACCTATCGTATTTTTACCCGTGGAAATTCTGTTTGGTGCGAATACATCGGAGCCTATCGTGGTTTACTCGAACAGCATCTTTTACCATCTCTCACTCCTAAAATGAATATTCTGGATTCTGAAGTTATGGAAAGTTCATTAACCGGAAATAAGAGGCAAACCTTGCGAACCTACAGTACGGAAAATCTGAAACTGAAGAACTTCCGTCGTGACAATTTCAAGGAAGAATACAATGTCGCTTCTCCGCAAGACCACCCGACAGTTGTATATGACGAATATATAAAGGAAGGGATGCCGATGCCTTCACCTTATGGTAAAGATAAATAAATACGGCAATCGTGATAAAAAAGAAAGCGCCTTTCCCCCTTGTGGAAAGGCGCTTTCTTTTTTACCGGGGAATATGAGATGCCTATTTGTCTCCCTTAACAATACCGGCATCCGTGTCTATATTGTTCAGTCTCTTGCTGCCGCCTTTGTACTTGCGTCCGAATTCGAAATTCCAGGAGAAGGTAAGCAGGAGCATCCGGGATGCGGAGGTTGAAAAAGATTTCATTTTGTATGGCGCATACCTGTTTCTGTTCTCGTCTTCGCGTTTATACAAGGAAGAGAATGGGAGCATGATGCCGGCGCCGGCTGTAAACTTACCCTGATTGTACCGGAGCATAAATAAATGAATGTTTTCACCACCGTGCATTGTCTCTCCGACAAAGTTGTTCCTGGGACTTCCGATCTGGAACATCCCCATGAATTTCTTGTACATCGCCATAACCGATGCCGTGTAATACAGGTTCGTATAGGTATGCCGGTAGGTCCGCCCGTCGCTGATAAAATGGTTGACGCCTCCGGTTATGTTGAACATCAGGATGTTTTTGATAGGGCCGAAACGCACGTTCAGATCTCCGCTTACCTTTTGCCAACTATTCTGGTTGGCATACGTACGGATGAATTTATTGTTTTCAAAGAGTGTCTCTTCCATAATCATATCCGGGCTATACCAGTAATAGAGATTGACACCTCCGGTGAAAAGGCCTTTTCTATACTCGTAATTCAGGTAAGTGTTGTAGTTCATATAAGGAGTCAGATACGGATTACCGCGCCTGATCTGCAACGTATCTATGATCTGTTCGATAGCACTTAGCTCTGACAGTGCCGGAGATGTGTTTCCGATGCTTCCGCCCAAGCGGATAAATGTATTGTCCGTCATGTTGTATTGCACGGACACCTTCGGACGGAATGAATAATACCGGTAACTGTCTTCACCTTCCTGTTTGAACCAGGAACGCGCAATGCCTACACCTCCCATGTAATTGAGTCTCTTCACTTTCCCGCTAAATTCGGCAAACAGGTATGTTTCCGATTGCTTCATCCGGGTATTTCCGCCGACTGTCCCCGCATAAGTATTGTCCGTCCAGGCCTGCGAATGCTTCACCCCGCTGCTCAAACGTCCGAAATCCCAGTTCTTTTCATATATACCTTCACCGATCAGAGAATATTTCTTTCCGAGAACATTGGAAAGGACATCCGATAAGACTTCTTCTTCCTCTTTCTCTGTATAATTCTGATTTGCATCCGTGTTGATATAAGTTCCTACGATGTTGGCTGTTACGGTCTGTTTGTTTTTCAGCGTGCGCATGTAGTATAAGTCGAGCGACGGCAAATGAGACCTGCTTTCTCCACCGCTTCTGACATCCGTTATTTGTTCCGGCGTCCGTTTCTCGTACAGCAGGCTGTGCGACTTCTTTCTCTCTTTTGTGAAGGAATAGCGTAACGTCGCGTTGAAGTAATATTTATCAGCTTCTACAAGGCTGTAATTCAAGGATGTGTTGTGAGTCGTTTCCATTATATAGGTAGGAATACCATTTAGCACACGCTGCATGTTCGTCCCGTCGCCGAAGTTATAGGTCTCCAAGGCTTCTTTCCTCGCATTAAAGTTCCGGTAGCGGGTCGAGTATTGCAGGCCGAACTCTGATTTCTTATGATTCAGCCGGACAGCGACCTGGTCGTCTCCAAAGACTGTGACAGGCGAGTTGGACAGGTTCATATTGACACTTCCCCCTGTTGTTTCCCGTTTTACGATATAATCCAGTACGGCAGCCACATTCCCATATCTGACACCCGGATTGTCGTGATATTCGACCCGGATAATCTCTTTCGGCGATAAGGCCTGTACATCGAGCGCTTCTACCTTGATGCCATTGATGCAGAACTGAATATCCCCTTCGTCGGCTTTCACCTCGTTTGTCAGCGGGTTTACCTGAAGCCGCGGGAGCATCATAGTACTGAGCAGGTTGATACCGTTCGTCGCATTTTGCTTTTGCTGATCGGTGGGAAAGGCAATCCGGCGGTCCGAATAGGAGCGGACGGCGGAGGCCTTTATGGTTACTTCTTCCAAAGCGACGGAAGACGGTTGAAGCAGTACCTTGCCCAGATCGATGCTTTTGGCTATACCTAAGATTGAAACATAAGTCGTCTCATATCCCAAATAGGAAACAACGAGGCGATAGTCTCCGGGCTTTATCTTTTCAAGGCGGAAAGCGCCTTTTTCATTACTGTTGGTTCCTGCGATAAAAGCAGAATCCAGTGTTTGAAGAACGATATTGGCGAACTCGACAGGCTGGCTGTCTCCGGCGTCTCTGATTTCTCCTTTGATTTGTATTTGCTGACTGTGTATTCCTGCGGAGAAAAGCATAAGGATAGCAGCTATAATGATAGTCTTCATTACAGTATGTGTTTATGAGATTAATAAATAGAAAAGTTTAAGTATACGAAGAAGGAGGGAGGAATATTATTCCTCCCAGATCACCTGTCCGTTGAGTATGACGGCTTTAAGATTAGGAATGTGGATATTGAATGTCAGGTCTTTATTATCTGTACCCTGCGGCTTGGCTATCAGGATTGTATCGCCGCTGACCAGCAAATCGGGCAGGTAGTGTCTGTATCCTTTATAATACAGGTAGCTTCGGCCGGTAACAGCCATCATCTCCCGTTCCGGAAAGTAAGATGTCTTTTCCGTATTTATCAATACTTGCTTTTCCGTCAAGTCGGGATTCTCTATCCTGATAATCCGGTACTGATCGGATATCCTCGTATAAGACTTGTAGCCCAGGCAGGCGTAGGCCGTCCAGACAAAGAGCGGGAACACGTATAACAGGGCGAACAGCAGGATTAAATATAGATTACTTCTTTTCATGATTGCCAGTGTTTAATGTAGATGAATATTGATCGTATGCATTTGTCAGTTCTTTCAACTCGACGCCCAGGAGGTGCATTTCCTTAAAGACTGCCGGAAGGACTTCCTCTATGAACTGGTTATGCCGCATCCGCCGTATCTCTTTTTCTGCATCAGGCGAGATAAAATAGCCGATGCCCCTTTTGTTGTAGATGATTTCGTTCGCCTGCAGACGTTCGTACGAGCGCATGACAGTATTCGGGTTTACCTCCATTTCGAGCGCCAGCTCCCGGACGGACGGTATACGGGCTTCGGCCTGATACTCGCCACTCAGCACCCGGTCGCAGATTCGGTCGGCTATCTGGATGAATATGGATTGATTCGTATTGTAGTTCATCTGATTTCCTTTTCTTTAAGTTTGAGATAAGCGATATAAAGTATGCCGAGAGTGGCTGCATAGAAAGCGACAGCATGGTACTGGACCAGGAAATTGATCATATAATACATCGGAGTCATCTCCATAAAAACACCCTGCTGCGGGCCTAATCCGTTCATAACAAACTTCGTAATGATGTAGACCGTACCTCCCAACAATATAGCGTAAGCCAATATGGCTATGAGAAAAGCGTATTTCCGAAAAGCAACATAAGACAGAAAGACAATAGAGGAGAGGAAAGCAAGGATCGGCAAGGAGACTTTGAAAGCATTCATCACTCCCGAAAAACTAATGACGGAATAACCGGGTATTGCCAGAGACACAGCGTAGAATGACGGCCATAACATCACGTGAAAGAGAACAATCAACAGGAATCCTTCCACAAGCAACGTCACGAATTTCTCTATTGTATTAGCCGGAAGCGTCAGATAGAGCCCTTTGGAGCTATGTACCTTTTTCCCTGCATAGCGGCAGAAGTAAATAAAGTAGTAGAACAGTCCGATGCCATAAAAGAAATACTGCTTTCTGGTAAATTCCTTTGTTGTCGTATCTCCTGACGTAGACAGGAAGAAGACGATGAGAGCCACAAGAAAGGAACCTATCACAAAGGCCAATAATGCCTTGTGTTCAATCCAGTCTGCACGCAGCAGCAGTTTAATTCGTTGTAAACTAATCTTATCGTTCATGGTTGTATGTGGTGTTTATCGGTTGAACATGTTTTTGATTTTCTCAGGATGCAGGGTTGCCGCATTAAACAAGAGTTCGAGGGAGACAGGCGTCTCTTCGCCTTTCGTGTTTTCGCCTACGCCCATGAGTCCGAACGGAGTCTGGTTCTGGTAGAGAACCGCATCTTCCGGATTGACGAGGCGGAAGAAGAGTTTCCGGCCGATTTCGTTTAACGGACTGTTCAGTATAACTTTCTTGTTATCCAGGATCAGTACCGCGTCTATCAGACTTTCCAGATCACGCACCTGGTGAGTCGAGATGATAACCGTCTGTTGCTCATTCGTGAACGAGGCTAACAGCTTGCGGAACACGTCTTTGGAAGGGATGTCCAGCCCGTTGGTCGGTTCGTCCATCAGCAGGAGTGGAGTATGGACGGCAAGCGCCAGCGTGATAGCTACTTTTTTCCGCTGTCCCTGCGACATCTTATCGAGGTGGGCAGAGAAATCCACTTCGAACGATTCGAAACAGGCTTTCAGGATCTCGTCGCTGAAGGTAGGGTAGAAGGGAGCATACATCCGGATATACTGCATGGCCGTTACATCCGGCATATTGACTTCTTCCGGCAGCAGGAATAGTTTTTGCAGCAGTCCGGCGCTCCGCTCTGCCGGATTGAGGTCGAACACCCGGCAGGTGCCTTTATTCAGGAAAAGCTGTCCGCTCAGGATGTTCAGCAATGTAGTCTTCCCTTCGCCGTTCTTTCCCAACAGACCATAGATGCAACCCGGCTGGATGTCCAGGTCAACCCCGTCGAGGACAGGATTATTTCGTTTGTAGCTGAGACTTGCCTCTTTTAATGTAATCATATGCTTGCTCTTTTAGTGTATTAGTTTATTAGTACACTGCAAATGTAGTACTATTTATTAAACAAACAAGAGAAAAGAGAAAATATTTCATAGGAAAGAGAAAAACTTATACCTATTATATATAATGTAGGCTATAGTCTCTTGCTTTTGCCATGCGGTTGGCAAAGCTTTGCCATTAGGGTGGCAAGACTGTGCCATTACGATGGCAAGACTTTGCCAACCGCATGGCAAAAGGGTTTGATAGGGGGAAGGCTGAGACATTCCGGGCAACGGGTAGCCAAACGATAGGGAGAAAGTGTGAAATATGTTTAATGATATGCTATAAAACATCCTATTTACGTTCTTTTGATGCAATAAAACATATAAAAAATCTTGCAATTAAGCAGAAAAGTGTTATATAGTTTGGTTCATAAGAGCTTTTGCTTGTATATTTGCAACCGTTAAGAACAAGAAAGCGATTCCTTAGCGAAGGTGAAGCCCTTGTTTATTCCTGAAAATCAGGAGTCGGAGCGAGTAGTTTCTGCAACACTCCGATTAAGTTTAACATAAATATGATGATATGAAGGTAAGAGCTTATGTTCTCCTGGTTGCGGTTGCGCTGTTTGCAGTATCAGCCGGAACTAAAAACGCAAAGCCAACAGTCGGTGTAAACCCTGGTGACCTTGCGCCGAGAATAGAGTCTTTAGGAAACGAAACGAGTTTCAGTTTCCAAAATCATTCAGGACGTTACACATTGCTGAATTTCTGGGCAGCT
>URZO01000091.1 GCA_900552465.1 uncultured Parabacteroides sp.
GATATGAGCACACTCATAAATCATCATTTATTGATTCAAAACTGCAAAATAATGAGCTATCGGCAAGTTATATCTCCGCTAATTTGTGCAGGACCTCCGTTTTGCCGAACAGGATCAGCAGATCGCCGTCTTCTATCGTCAGGTCGTCGGTGATCTTGTTGATTACGGAATATTGGATTTGTTTCAGGCCGATCAGGTTGCGTTCCTCTTTGGGACGTTCGATGCCGACAAGGCGCACGCCGAAGTTCTCTTCCAGGTCGATCGTCTGTAAAGTCTGTCCGACGAAAGTGGAGGGTGCTTTTATTTTGTACAGATGATAGGTGTCCGTTACCCTATACCACTGTTTGAACCGCTCTCCAAACAAAGACTGGGAGGCGTACATGCCCGCAAAATCATCTTCCGGCGTGATAATCTCCGCTACGCCGATCGAGCGGATCACAGCTTCATGGATGGGGGAAATTCCGCGTACGACCAGCTTGTTTACATCCAGGTTTTTAAGCATGGCCACCGTTTGGATGGAGGTTCCGAAGTCTTTGCCGAAGGTGACGAAGATGGCGTCCATTTCATTCAGTGGCAGGGTATTCAGTGCATCTTTATCAGTCGTGTCGAGGCTGATTGCCCCCGATATGGTATGCTTAACTGCTTCAATCTTGTGTGGGTTTACATCTACGCCGATCACCTCATTGCCGATGCGTGTCAGGCTTTCGGCAATGGCGCGTCCCAGGTTTCCTAATCCGATTACTAAATATTTCATATTGTATAGCTTATGTTACATTAATATATTCTCTTTCGGGTACGTATAATTCTTCTTTTTATACTCTTTGCAGAAGCTGATGAAGAAAGTCAGTATGCCGATACGTCCGACCAGCATGGTGAAGATGATGATCAGTTTTCCCGACAGGCTAAGCATCGGGCTGAAATTCAGGCTTAGCCCGACCGTGCTTAGCGCGGATACCGCCTCGAATGTCAGCGTAAATACCGATGCTCCTTTTTCAGTGACGGACAGGAGCCAGACAGCCAGCCCCAACCAGCAGAAATAGAACACAATCGTTGCGAAGGCCCTGCGTATGGTTTCCTGGGAGATTTCACGCCTGCGGATTTCCACATTCTCTTTTCCGCGGGCTGCATTATGGGCTGTCAGCAGAGCGACGCATACGGTTGTCACTTTCAGACCGCCGCCGGTCGACATGGGGGCGGCCCCTATTACCATAAGGATCAGCGTTAGCATCAATGTCCCTGAGGCCAACGAACCCATATCTGCCACGCAGAAACCGGCCGTACGGGGCGTAACGGCTCCTAAGAATGCATTGGCCACTTGTCCCCTGAATGGCAGTCCGGCCAGCGTATTGTTCATTTCCAGCAGATAATAGAAAAACGTTCCGCCGGCAAGCAGAATCAAAGTACTGTATACCACGATATAGGTGTTGATATTGATGATACGTGGCGTATGGATATAATGTTTCTGCTGCCCGGTGATGATCTTGAAGGTGTTGACGAGCAAGTGCCGCAACAGTTTCAGATAATTGAAAACGATCGGGAATCCCAATCCCCCGAATACGATCAGCAAGGCAATCCAGACGTGCAGGTTGTAATTATGGACAACCAGCGGGTCGTACATATTTCCGCTCAACGTCGATATTCCCGCATTACAGAATGCCGAAACGGCGTGAAACACGGCATAGAAAAGCTCTTCCTGCGTTCCTCCCGGCAAAGAACCTTTTACATCCATATAAATCAGGTAAGCGCCGACCCCCTCAATGAAAAGGGTCACGAACAGGATGTTGAGGATCACCCGGAAAAGCCCGTTTACCCGGTCTTCGTTCAGCATATCTTTCAGGACGAGCTTGCTGTTGAAAGAGGAATGTCCCATAAAAGACAAAGCGAAAAAGCTGGTAAAGGTCATGACGCCGATCCCGCCAATCTGGATCAGGAACATAATGATGATGTGCCCCGTATGCGTGAATGTCGTAGCCACATCTACCGTTGTCAGCCCCGTTACGCAAACGGAAGTCGTCGATATGAACAGGGCGTCGACGAAGTGGATGCCGTGGACCGTTGCATTGGGCAGCATCAGCAGTCCGGAACCGACCAGGATGACAAACACAAAACTCAGCAGGAACAGGAGCGACGGTTTTATATGACTTTGCAGCAATGTAAAAGCCTGTCGTGACAAGTGGATGATGCTCAACAACAGCAGCAGGAAATAAACAAACAGCGGTTCTGTCAGGAAGCTCAGGTATGGTAGCGATTGATGGATCGCCTCTTTGAAGAAAACTTTTCCCGACAGTACGGCAAACAGGAAAAAGTAGATCCCGATATCCAGATACAGCATCTTCTCTTGTATGATATCTTTGAATTTCAGGAGATACC
The DNA here is from genome assembly GCA_900552465.1 of uncultured Parabacteroides sp. Lineage (GTDB taxonomy): Bacteria > Bacteroidota > Bacteroidia > Bacteroidales > Tannerellaceae > Parabacteroides. Next base: position 2,371 of record URZO01000091.1, read on the forward strand.
GGAGCGAGATCCCCGTAAAGAATGCCAGCAACACATAGACCCGGCTTGCGTCCAGCATGTGGGTGACATGAGCCGAATATTTGAATCCGAACTGGTAGACCAGCATAAAGAGGGTGGCGATCGAGGCGATAAGTATAATTCCTTCTGCAACCATATTCAGCAAACCTTTCATGTTCGCCCAATACATGCGGAATGAGAACTGTAGATGCTTGAAATCCATATCTTGTCTTTTTAGAATAACAAATGTATTAAATAAATGTTAGAAGCATGGCCTCTTTTTTTTAGCACATGGTAATGTATGTTAAATATCCGGATTGGGGTCGCATCCGGGACATATTGTTATAAATACATTATGTGTGGTATCGTTTTTAAGTTTATATTTGCGAGAAATCTTTATTACGATATTATGGAAACACAGAGAAATAAGAATGAAATGTTTTACCCGCACGTTTCGGTAGATTGTGTACTGCTCGGGACGAATGAAGATAAATTATGCGTGTTGCTCGTCGAAAGGCAGGTGGCCGGCAGCGATAAAAAACATTATAAATTGCCGGGAAGCCTGATTTATGAAAGTGAAGACCTGGATACGGCAGCCTATCGTGTGCTGAACGAAGCGACGGGCTTGAAACGTGTCGCCCTGAAACAGTTCCGGAGCTTCGGCTCTCCTGCTCGGACAAAAAATAAAGAAGATGTGCAATGGTTGGAGAATGCCTCCAAGATGAAGATCTCAAGGATCGTAACAGTCGCTTACCTGGCCTTGTGCAAAATCGGGCGCAAGACAACGATGGACGATAAGTCCGATTTCCTGATCTGGGCTCCCGTTAACGAACTGCCTCATTTGCCTTTCGATCATAAAGAGATTATAGAGGCTGCCAGGCAGGAGATACGAGGGTGGGTGGACAGCGAGCCGCGTATCGTTTTCGATTACCTTCCTCCGAAGTTTACTGCTTATCAGTTACGGCGTATTTTCGAAATTGTTTATGATAAGGAGATAGACGTCCGTAACTTCCATAAGAAAATGGCTGCAATGGAGTATGTCGTGCAGACGGATGAGACGGAAAAGGGCGTCAACCATCGGGCTGCCCGCTATTACCGGTTCGACAAGGTGAAGTACAATAAGTTACATTCGAAGTTTAACAAGATATAAATAATAATATGTGTTTATTAGGTTGTGATATCGGAAGCTCTTCAGTGAAGGCTTCAATTGTCGATAAGGATACGGGGCTGACGATTGCCTCCGATTTTTATCCAAAAGAAGAGGCGGCTATCAATGCCGTGCGTCCCGGATGGGCGGAGCAGAATCCGGATGACTGGTGGAGCTTTCTGAAAGAGGCGATAAAAGGGGCGATCTCGAAAGCCGGGATCAAGGGAACCGAGATCGAGGCGATCGGCATCTCGTACCAGATGCACGGGCTTGTGCTGGTGGATAAGAAGATGCAGGTCTTGCGTCCGTCCATTATCTGGTGTGACAGCCGTGCCGTGTCATACGGCGAACGCGCTTTCAAGTCGATCGGCGAGAAACAGTGCCTGACACATCTGCTGAATTCTCCCGGAAACTTCACCGCCTCCAAACTGGCGTGGGTCAAGGAGTTTGAACCGCAGATATTCGAGCAGGTACATAAATTCATGCTGCCCGGCGATTTTATAGCCATGCGTATGACGGGCGACATCGTGACGACTGTATCCGGCCTGTCGGAAGGAATCTTCTGGGATTTCCGGAATAACGGGGTGTCGGAAGAGTTGATGAACTATTTCGGATTCAGTGAAGATTTGATTCCGGATATCCGTCCGACCTTTGGCCTGCAGGGCGAACTGCTTGGCTCCGTTGCTTCGGAACTGGGGCTGAAGAAAGGGACACCGGTTACTTATCGTGCCGGCGACCAGCCGAATAATGCCTTGTCACTGAATGTACTCAATCCGGGCGAGATTGCTGCGACAGGCGGAACGTCAGGTGTCGTATACGGCGTGAACGGCAAGGTGAATTATGATACTTTGTCACGTGTGAATACGTTTGCCCATGTGAACCATTCGGCGGAACAGATCCGTCTGGGCGTCTTGTTGTGTATTAACGGAACGGGAATCCTGAACTCGTGGATCAAAAGGAATGTGGCGCCTGAAGGGATCAACTATCCGGAACTGAATGAGCTGGCGGCAACCGTGCCGATCGGTTCGGAAGGCCTGTCGATCCTGCCTTTCGGAAACGGCGTGGAACGTATGTTGCAGAACAAGCCGGTGGATTGCTCTATGTACGGACTGAATTTCAATATCCATAATAAAGCCCATATCGCCCGTGCCGCCCAGGAGGGCATCGTTTTCTCCTTTAAATACGGTATGGACATCATGAATGAAATGGGAATCGATATCGGGGTGATCCGCGCCGGTAACGCAAACCTGTTCCTGAGCCCGATATTCCGGGATGCACTGGCGGGTGTGACCGGGACGGTGATCGAACTCTACGACACGAACGGAGCTGCCGGGGCTGCCAAAGGAGCCGGTATCGGTGCCGGAATCTATACCTCTGCCGAGGAGGCGTTCGCTTCCCTGAAAAAGATCAGCGTGATAGAACCCGACGGCCTGAAAGCAGATAAATACTGCGGTGCTTTCGAAACCTGGAAAGAAAGGTTGGAAAAGGCATTGGAATAGTATGCCCTCTCCCGTATTGGAAGAAAAAGAACGAATTGTTTAATCGATTAAAAATAGCTGTTATCATGAATTATTTTAAAGGTGAGAAAGAGTTTTTCCCCGGAATCGGGAAAATAGAGTTTGAAGGACGCGAGTCGAAGAATCCGATGGCTTTTCATTATTACGATGAAAACAAGGTGGTAATGGGCAAGACCCTGAAAGACCACCTTCGTTTTGCGATGGCCTACTGGCATACGTTGTGTGCGGAAGGGGCTGACCAGTTCGGTGGCGGAACGAAGACATTCCCCTGGAATGCCGCTACGGATCGTATTTCCCGTGCTAAATATAAAATGGACGCTGCTTTCGAGTTTATGACCAAATGCAGTATCCCGTACTATTGCTTCCATGACGTAGATGTAGTGGACGAAGCTCCGACACTGGCCGAATTTGAAAAAGACCTGCATACGATGGTGGAATTTGCCAAACAGCATCAGGAAGCAACCGGAAAGAAGCTGTTGTGGTCTACTGCCAACGTATTCGGCCATAAACGTTATATGAACGGGGCGGCTACCAATCCTTATTTTCCCGCTGTTGCCTGTGCCGGTACGCAGATCAAGAATGCGATCGACGCCTGTATCGCGCTGGGTGGCGAGAACTATGTTTTCTGGGGCGGACGTGAAGGTTACATGAGCCTGCTGAACACCAATATGAAACGCGAAAAAGATCATCTGGCCATGATGCTGACGATGGCACGCGACTATGCCCGCAAGAACGGCTTCAAAGGTACTTTCCTGGTGGAACCCAAACCGATGGAACCGACCAAGCATCAGTATGATGCAGATACGGAAACCGTGATCGGCTTCCTGCGCCACTATGGTCTCGACAAAGATTTCGCTATCAATATCGAAGTGAACCATGCCACATTGGCCGGCCATACATTCGAACACGAACTTCAGGCTGCCGCCGATGCCGGTATGCTGTGTAGCATCGATGCTAATCGGGGAGACTATCAGAATGGTTGGGATACGGACCAGTTCCCGGTAGACATCTACGAACTGACACAGGCCTGGCTGGTTATCTTAGAAGCGGGCGGACTGACGACCGGAGGTACGAACTTCGATGCCAAGACCCGTCGTAACTCGACTGACCTCGACGACATCTTCCTGGCTCATATCGGCGGTATGGATTCGTTTGCACGTGCTTTGATGGCGGCTGCCGATATCCTGGAACATTCCGACTACAAGAAGATGCGTGCCGAACGCTATGCCAGCTTCGACCAAGGCGACGGCAAGAAGTTCGAAGACGGCAAACTTCTTCTCGAAGACTTGCGTACAATCGCTCTTGCCGGCGGCGAACCGAAGCAGATCAGCGGCAAGCAGGAATTGTATGAAATGATTGTCAATCAGTATATTTAATCAAGGAGCAATGATGATTTAGAGGGGTGTTTTGTTACCCCTCTAATCATTTTTCTTCCTTAAATCCAATAAAATGAAAACCAATAATAACTACATCTTTGGTATCACCCTGGTGGCCACACTGGGTGGATTACTATTCGGATATGATACGGCAGTGATATCCGGGACGGTCGAATCGCTGCGTAAATTCTTTATTGAACCTTTCGGATTACCTTTAGACCAGGCGAACGCGTTGGAAGGTTTTGTTGTGAGCAGTGCCCTGATCGGTTGTATCCTGGGCGCCTCTTTTGCCGGCTGGATCAGCCAGCGGTATGGACGGAGGCCGACGCTTATCCTGGCAGCCGTGTTGTTCCTGTTGTCGGCTGTCGGTTCGGCATGGCCGGAACTCTTCGTCGGGATGCCGGGGAGTGGAGATCATACTTTTATGTATCCTTTTGTGTGTTATCGTATTCTCGGGGGCATCGGTGTCGGGCTGGCATCTATGGTTTCTCCGATGTATATTGCCGAGATGGCACCTGCCGACAGGCGGGGGAACCTGGTGTCGTGGAACCAGTTTGCCATTATCTTCGGTATGCTTGTTGTCTACTTTGTGAACTACAGTATCGCTTTGCAGGGAGATGCTGCGTGGCTCAATTCGATCGGCTGGCGCTGGATGTTTGCGTCTGAGATTATTCCGGCTCTGCTCTTCTTTGTCCTGCTGATGTTCGTGCCGGAGACACCCCGCTATCTGGTGATGCGCGGGAAGACGGAAAAAGCCTTGTCTGTCCTGAACCGTTTGATGGGGAAGGAGAGTGCCGGGTCCGAACTGGAAGAAATCAAGGAAAGTTTCAAGAGACAGGAACCTTCCATGCGTCCTTATTTCCTGTTTATGGGGATGTGGCTGGTGTTGTTCCTGCTTTCGTACGGAGCGTTGGAACTGGCCGGCAATACAAGTGCGTTGGAGATAGCCCTGATCGGCAGCTTCTTTGTCTCGTTGGTGTTCCCGATCCGTTCTTTCGGGATGCTGATTATTATTGTCGGCGTGTTGTTGTCCGGTTTCCAGCAGTTTGTCGGGATCAATGTCGTGCTCTATTATGCACCGGAGATATTTAAGACGATGGGAGCCGCCACCGATGCCGCCCTGTTGCAGCAGATCGTGGTGGGAGCTGTGAATCTTTCCTTTACCGTGCTGGCTATCTTTACGGTCGACAAGTTCGGACGTCGTCCGCTGATGATTATCGGGGCATTGATTATGGCTGTTTCGATGATGGTTTTGGGAACGACGTTCTATACGCATTCCGTCGGCATCGGTTCGTTGGTCTGCATGTTGGTCTATACGGCCGGTTTTGCCATGTCGTGGGGACCGGTCTGCTGGGTTTTGCTGGCAGAGATTTTCCCGAATACGATCCGTTCGACGGTGATGAGCATTGCCGTTGCCGGGCAGTGGATCGCCAATTTCCTTGTTTCCTGGACTTTCCCGATGCTGGATAAGAACCAATATCTGACGGAAACGTTCAATCATGGCATGGCTTACTGGATTTATGGCATCATGGGTATCCTGGCCGCCTTGTTTATCTGGAAGTTTGTGCCCGAAACGAAAGGAAAGACATTGGAACAGATGGAACAGTATTGGAAATAATTCAGTAAGTTTGCCGGCAGAATAGAGTAGGATAGATATAAATGCACATACTGAAGAAAATATTGATATGGAGCCGGAACCTGTTGTTGTTCCTGTTTATATCCAGTTTGCTGGCTGTCGTGGCCTATCGGTTTGTTCCTGTTTATTATACTCCGCTGATGTTTATCCGGATGTATGAACAGTTTCAGGCAGGCAAGCCTTTCAAACTGGAACATAAGTGGGTCCCGATGAAAAAGATCGCCCAACCTTTAGCGCAGGCGGTCGTTGCGTCGGAAGATAACCTCTTTCTCGATCATCACGGGTTCGATATGACACAAATCCAGCAAGCCCGTGCCGATGCCGAGAAAGGCAAACGTGTACGTGGTGCCAGCACAATCTCGCAGCAGACAGCCAAGAACGTATTCCTCTGGCCCGGAAAGACCTATCTGCGCAAGGGAATAGAAGCCTACTTCACCGTCCTGATCGAATGGATCTGGGGAAAGGAGCGCATCATGGAAGTATATCTGAACTCGATCGAGATGGGAGACGGGATTTATGGTGCCGAAGCGGTTGCACAGGTGCATTTCAGGAAGCCCGCCTATAAACTGACGAAGGAGGAAGCGGCTTTGATTGCCGCCACGCTCCCCAATCCCCGCAGGTTCAATTCGGCAAAGCCTTCGCCCTATATGCTGAAGCGGCAGGCGAAGATCATGTCGCTCATGGGTAAGTTGCTCAAGATCGAAATGGGGCACGATAGCGGCGACCCCGATCCTGAATCCGGCAGCAAGAAGGTGCGCAAACGGAAGAAGTTCCGGGCAGACGCAAATGTATTTACACAAGAATGGAAATCATTATGAATCACTTTGTATATCACGACCTCGGACGTATCGGGTATGAGGAGGCGCTGGGGCGTCAGACGGCAGCTTTCAATGCACTGCTTGAGGCGAAGGCTCAAAACAGTTCCGCCGAAAACTGCCTGTTCTTCTGCGAACACTTGCCGGTGCTGACGATCGGCAAAAGCGGGAAAGACACCAATCTCCTGATACCGGAAGAGTTGCTTGCCGGGCGCGGTATCTCTTTCTACCATATCAACCGGGGAGGGGACATCACCTATCATGGCCCCGGACAGATCACCGGCTATCCGGTGTTCGATCTCGATTGCTGGAAGTTGGGGTTAAAGCAATATATCGAGCGGTTGGAAGAAACGATTATCCGCTTTCTTGCCCTTTACGATATTAAAGGTGAGCGATTGCCGGGCGCGACAGGTGTCTGGATCGATCCCGATGTGTCGGGGAAGGCGCGCAAGATCTGTGCGATCGGCGTGAAAAGCAGCCGCTTCGTGACGATGCACGGCTTTGCGTTGAACATCAATACCGATCTGAGCTATTTTTCCCTGATCAATCCTTGCGGCTTCAAAGATAAGGGCGTCACTTCCTTAGAAAAGGAACTGGGCGCGGAGCAGGATTTCGAGCTGGCGAAAGCCCGTCTTCATTCACTCTTTTTAGAAATGTTCCCCTGATGCCTTATACAATCCATTTTGCCCCTTTGCAGGGATATACCGATGCGGTGTATAGAGAGGCTCATGCGCAAGTCTTCGGCGGAGTTGAAACCTATTATACCCCTTTCGTCCGCCTGGAAAAGGAGGGTTTCCGGAATAAGGAGCTTCGCGATATCGCCCCGGAAGGGAATCTGTCGGCTCCGGTCGTCCCTCAGTTGATCGCCTCTTCGCCCGAAGAGTTTCGCCGGATCGCCACCTTGTTTCAGGAACAGGGCTACCGGCATGCCGATATAAACATGGGATGCCCTTTCCCCATGCAGGCACGCCAACATAGGGGTGCCGGAATATTGCCTTATCCCGATGAGGCGAGGAAGATGCTGGAAGCAGTCTGTGAATTTCCGGAGATGCGGTTCTCCGTTAAACTGCGCTTAGGGTGGGATTCGGCAGATGAGGCGCAGGCTCTCCTCCCTTTCCTGAATGAATTGCCGCTCACGCATCTAACGCTGCATCCGAGGATTGGCACGCAGCAGTATAAAGGCAGTACGGATCTCGATGCTTTCTCCCGTTTCTATGATCGATGTGCCCATCCGCTGTTCTATAACGGCGATATCCATACACTTGCGGATATTCATTCGGTCACCGCCCGCTTCCCCCGCCTGAAAGGTGTGATGCTGGGACGCGGCTTGCTTTCTTTTCCCTGGCTGGCGGCAGAATATTCGTCCGGTATCCCTCTCTCTATGCAAGAGAAGAGGGATCGGTTACAGACTTTTCATGCGTTGCTGTTGGAAAGATACAGTTCCCGTCTGGAAGGCGGGGAGCATCAGGTATTGGATAAAATCAAAACCGTTTGGGATTATCTGTTGCCTGATGCCGAAAAGAGATTAAGGAAGAAAGTCCTTAAAAGTACCCGCCTGACTGCATATACAGAAGCTGTAAGGGAAATGGTATTGAATTGTGAATTATGAGTTGTAATTTCCCATTCATAATTCACAATTCACCTCAATTCCCGCCGGGCAATGATCCGAGTGGACAGCCTCGTTCAGGATATAGGCCGCCTCGACCTGCGGTTTCAGCGGCTCGCTGACCATGCAGTAATCGATACGCCACCCTTTGTTTTTGGCACGGGCGCTGAACCGGTAGCTCCACCACGTATATTGTTGTTTGTCCGGATTGAGCAGACGGAACGTATCGACATATCCGGCATTCAGGAAGCGGGTCATCCATTCGCGTTCCTCCGGAAGGAAGCCGCTGTTCGTGGCGTTACGCACCGGGTCGTGGATGTCGATCGCTTCGTGGCATATATTGTAGTCTCCGCACAGGATCAGCTTCGGACGTGACTTTTGCAGCTTCGTTACATAGCTCTGGAAATCTTCCAGCCATTCCATTTTGAAACCCTGCCGTTCCTCGCCGCTTGTTCCCGAAGGATGATAGACGCTGATAATCGACATATCGCCGAAGTCCGCCCGGATAAAACGTCCTTCGTTGTCGTACTTTTCTATCCCCATTCCATATTCCACATGGTCCGGATCCCGGCGGCTCAGGATCGCCACACCGCTGTATCCTTTCTTCTGTGCGCTGAAAAGCCATGCCTTATAGCCAAGCTGTTCGAATGCCTCGGCCGGGAATTGATCCGGTTGTAACTTGGTTTCCTGCAGGCAAAGCACGTCGGGAAGTTCCTGTGCGAGCCATTCGGGAAGTCCTTTTCCGACGGCGGCACGCAGTCCGTTTACGTTGTATGTTATAATCTTCATATTTCAATGATTTAGAATGATAGTACAAATATAATCAAATCCCCTGAATATAGTTATGGTTCAGGCAGATCATAACTATCATCCGCCTGAACCATAACTATGAGGTAGATAGACAGGGGGGAATATTATACCATATCTTCGCCTGTCCGTACGATAGCGACTTTCAGGGTCTTGTGGAACGGGATGAACCGGGAGACTACTGCCATGATGATGGTAAAGAGCAGGGTGTAGCCGATCAGGGTTTTCAGCCCTAAGAGGAGGCCTTGCACCTGCAAAGTGTTGTAGAGCGTATTGGTGGCCAGCTGCGTGGCATCTTCCAAAGGACGGCCCTGGGCCAGTGCATTATTGAGCGCCTGGGTATATTGGCCGGCGGCCAGCGGATTGTCCATGCGCATGGTTTCGGAGAGAACGGACATCGACTGCAACTGCATCCGGTAGATCATGTTATTGAAGAACGAGGCGGCGAGCGCAGGTGCGAGAGCCGACCGGAAAGTGATCAGGAAAAAGGCATTGTAGATCGTCAGCTTCGGGTCCATATCTTCCACCACATAGACACCGAAGGCGATAAAGAGGATCAGCATTCCCATTCCGCGAAAGAACATCGGCAGGTAGAGCATTTCGTAGGTCCCGTCCGGGCGTATGCCGAAATAGAGGATCGCCAGGTAGATGGCGAAGCAGGTCATGCCCCAGGCTATCAGCCGCCTGAAACGCCACCGCTGCCACTTGAACCACCAGAAGCAGATAATGGCTCCGCAGATGAAACCGGGCAGCATCCAAAGATAGAGCGAGTTGGCATGCACGCTATCTATCCTGAGCACCGAGTTCAGATAACTCGTGAGCAGCGAGCTGGAAGAAGAAAGCACCATTGTAATCACCATGAACAGGTATCCGATCAGCGCCTTGCTATTGTTCAGAACCGTGAGGCGTATATAAGGGACTTTACGCACCTTCTGTCGGTAGACAAAAAGCCATACGAGCACAGGGATGATACAGGTGTAAGCCACTATCTTTTCTGACGAGAACCAGTCGAGCGTCTTGCCGTAGGTCGCCACATAGATAATCATCAACAGAGCTGTCGATCCTAACAGCATGCTCTTCCAGTCGATCTCGCGGAAAGGGAAACTGATTGGACGGCGGGCATAGCGGAAACAGATGAGGACGAACAGGATTGCCACCAGCAAGAGGATGATCACGAAATAATACATATACTGCCACTGGTAGGAGTAGGCAAGCTGCGCCGTCAACGCCATCGAGATCTGCCCGCCGGAGAATACCAGCGGATAGAAGTAGGCGTAGAACTCGCTACGGACATTCGACGGACTGAAGAACGGGCGTGTCATGATGATAAACTCCAGCATGACGAAGGCTTTCAGGATACCGATAAAGAAACTGCAGGCAATGACAATCTCCATTTTCGTCACGTTGGCACAGATCAGGCTGAGGATGACTTGTAGCATAAGGTCGGTCAGCAGGACAGTCTTGGTTGTGATGACTAGCCGTAGCTTGGGAATGATCGGGTAGGCGATTGCCATACCGGCTGATGTGGCGTAATAGGCCATGCGGATGTCTTCGCTCATCACGCCCAGCGTGCCGGACACCTCGATGATGTCACCCGTATACGCCCCGTTGATCAACATGATAGGCAGGAGGATGACAAAGGCCGTGACAAGCCCCAGCCACTGGGGGACCCAGGGGCGGATCGGAACGTTCAGTGCTTGCAACCGGCTCATCTTCTATCTCTTGTTGTTAGTGTTTCAACAGGGCTTCCGTTTCCACCATCATACCGGCCCGGAGCAGTTGCATGTCTTCGGGTGAAACATCCTGCAGGTCGATGCGGACAGGGATGCGTTGCTGTATCTTGACGAAGTTGCCGGCTGAGTTGTCGGTCGGTACAAGGGAGTATTTGGAGCCGGTCGCTTCCGAGATGGCGGTGACGACGCCGTGGAAGGTGCGTTGCCGCCAGGCATCCACCTTGATAAGCACTTGCTGGCCGATGTAGATGTTGGGGATTTGTGTCTCTTTATAGTTGGCGGTTATCCATTTGTCCTGCCCGCGCACCAGGTAGGTGAGGGTTTGTCCGGCCTGGACCAACTGTCCCTTTTCGAGCGTGCGGCGGCCCATGTAGCCGTCGTATGGGGCGGTGACGACGGTGTAGCTGAGGTTTAGCTCCGCCATTTCCAGTTCCGCTTCCTTACGGAGGATGGCGGCGTCGGCACTGCCTGTCTTCTTGTTTGTTTCGGAGTATTGGGACTGGGCGGCCTGCTTCTGGTGCGTCAGGGCTTCGTAGCGTGCCTGCATGGCTTCGTAGTCGGCCTTTACCTGTTCGTATTGCTGGCGGGAGACGGATTCTTCTTTCAGGAGGTTGGCGTAGCGGCGGTAGTCTTGTTCGAGGTGCCAGAGGCGGGCTTTCGTCTCGGCTATATTGGCGTCTTGTACCGATACGTTTACTTCCGAGGTGCGGATTCCTGAACCGAGTGCGTCGCGGACGGCGCGGGCGTCCATCAGGGCGGCTTCGGCATCCTTTTTTTTGATGCGGTACTCGCGGTCGTCGAGGATGAGAAGCGTGTCGCCGGCATGTACGAACTGATGCTCGGTGAAACGGACTTCCTGGATGTAGCCCGGCACGCGGATGTTGACCGGGATGACGTACTGGTCGACCACGGCGTCGTTTGTTATCTCGTAGTTGACATATTTCCAGAAGTAGTGGACCGTCCACGAGATACCTGCCAATACGAGAAGGATACAGACGGTGTTCACGATGATGTTGCGGATCTTTATCCGTATCAGCTTCTTTCTTCTTTTATGATGGATGGATGTGCTCATTTTGTTATGTGTTTATAAGTTACCGCATGCGTGCATAAGTTGATAATAGGTATAGACCGCTTCGCTCTGTGCTGTCGTGAGCTGTAGTTCGGCGTTGAGCCGTACGCTGCTGGCATCCAGGAGGTCTGTCAGGATAGACAACTGGTTGAGATAGCGGTTGTTTACGATCCGGTAGTTCTCTTCGGCTTGCCTGACGGAGAGTGTCAGTGCTTTCACCCGGTCGAGGGCTTCCTGGTGGCGGATGTAGGCGGTACGTACGTTGACGCGTATCTGTTGCATCATCTGTTCCTCGACGTTGTGGCGGAGGCTGACGTATTGCCGTGCTTCCTGCATCTTGTGCTTGTTCCGGTAGAGGGACGAGAGGTTGTAGGAGAGGCTGAGAGCCACGTTCCAGTTATTGGCGAACATGTCTTCCATCGTGCTGGTGAGCGGCCGCGAAAGCGTATTGCCGGCATGGATGGAAAGCGATGGCAGGTAGTCGGCCCGTGACAGGCGGATGTCGTTTTCTGCCAGGCGCGTATTGTAGCGGGCGATTTGCAGGCCCGGGTAATTCGAATAGGCTTGTTGGATGTAGGTTTCGCAACCGCTGAGAGAGCTGTCGCTTGCGGTCAGAAGCGTAGTGTCCGGTTGCAGGAGCAGGCTCTCGTCGAGGCCGAGCAAGATGTCGAGCTGCTGGGAAACGATAGATATGTTGTCGTTGGCTTCCCGGAGTGCGAGCTGGTCGTTGGTGAGTTGCAGTTCGCTGCGTATCTCGTCGTTGCGTGTGACGATGCCTTCTTTCCACATACGGCGGATGTCGGCCAGGCGGCGGTCGGATTCTTCTATATTGCGGGCCAGCACCTCCGTTTCCTTGTAAAGGGCGAAGAGGTCCATGTATTGGCGGAGGAGGGAGAGCTTGACGTCTGCCTGGTCGCCTGCCGTACTGAGCGATGCTACCTGTCTTTGGAGTGTGGCGCGGCGGATGGTGTTGCGTATCTTGCCGCCCTGGTAGAGCGGCTGTGCTACCTCTACGTTATAGTTATGCGACCAGTCGGGCATGTCGGGATGTGTCGGCTTCGACAATCCCTGCCGGAAGATAGTGGGCTGGCCGATGTAGCCGGTCGTCGCTCCGACGCTGATGTCGGGAAGTTGCAGGGTACGTGCCGTCTTTTCCTCCTCGTCGGCAATCGCTTCCTGCATCCGGCTGGCCTGGAGGTGGAGGCTGTTTTCGGTGCCCAACCTGAACAGTTCGTCGAGGGAAAGAGGATAAGCCTGCTGCTGGGCATTTCCCGCAGCAGGCTTGGTGAACATAAGTAACAATAATAAACTATATCTTGTCCAGTATCTCATCCAGTTTCTTTAAGTTGTTCATAAACGATTCAATCTGGCGGGTTGTCAGGCGTGCGCCGACCTCATCATAGACGTTGCGGATGAGTGGCTTTACGCGGTGTGAAAGTTCTTCTCCTTCGGCGGTCAGGTGGATTTGTTTGTTGCGCCTGTCCGTGGGGTCTTCACGCCGTTCCACCCAACCTTTCTTCTCCAGGTTATTGATGAGATTGGTCAGGCAGGCTTTGTCTTTGGCTGTCTGTTCCGCCAGATATTGCTGGCTGACTCCGGGTTTCTTCCACAGGCGGTGCATCACCTGGAGCATTTCGAATGTCATGTCGACGTTGTTGGACTTTAGTACTCTCTGTATAGTCTGGCGGAAAGTCATTCGCGTCTTTAAGATTTGGAGTACTAATTCGTGTGCCGCTTCATTATCTACCATTATTGTCTTGCTGTTTTGCTTTTCCGGCGCAAAGGTAGAAAATATCTTTGGCTTTGGTTAAAGGTTTAACTAATTATTTAAATGGCTGTTCATAATTAAATGATGATTTATCGGGGTGTTTATATCGACCGAAGGTAACTCTTTCCCCTCTTGAGAGGGGGCAGGGGGTGTGTGAATTTTCTTTGATA
>URZO01000092.1 GCA_900552465.1 uncultured Parabacteroides sp.
TCCTTTGCGATCCCGCGTCGGAGCGCGGGAACGGGATAGCTCACTTTTGCAAAATAGTGACCCCTCCCGTATTCCCGTCTTATAGTTATGGTTTTGGTAGGTCATAACTATAACCTGCTCACTCCATAGTTATGAGCAAAGTATGCAAGAGGGTTCGTCTCTGCCAATCGTTGAATGGTCGGGCGGATACGTCTGAACAAAAGTACCCTGATTATGATTATATAATAAAACCCCTCTTCTTTTGCACGGATTGTAAGGACGAAAAGGGCTTTTCCTTTGTTTTTGAAAGGTTTGCCGAAACGGCATCGTTTTATAGAATAATTTAACTAAATGGCGGATAAAATGATTATTTCTATTAATGTGTCAAATAAATTGCGATTGTATGAATAATATGTAATATAATGTAAGTATCTTTGCACGCAAAATAAAAAACAAGTTAGAACCAAATGGAAGTACTTAAACACGAGTGTGGAGTCGCCATGGTCCGGTTACTAAAGCCTTTGGAATATTATCATCAGAAGTATGGTACCTGGATGTATGGGCTCAATAAGCTCTATTTGTTGATGGAAAAGCAGCATAACCGCGGTCAGGAGGGAGCCGGTTTAGCCTGCGTTAAGTTAGAAGCCAGCCCCGGTGAAGAATATATGTTTCGGGAAAGAGCATTAGGAACCGGAGCTATTACCGAAATATTCGCTGACGTTCATCAACATTACAAAGATTTACCACCCGGTAAGCTGAACGATCCGTTTTTTGCTAAGACAGACCTTCCTTTTGCAGGAGAACTTTATATGGGGCACCTGCGTTACAGTACAACCGGTAAATCCGGTATTTCCTACGTCCATCCTTTTTTACGCCGCAACAACTGGAGAGCCAAGAACCTCGCTCTTTGCGGTAATTTCAATCTTACTAACGTTCAACATATTTTCGAAGAGATAACAGCCATCGGCCAGCACCCGCGTGCCTATGCCGACACCTTTATCATGCTCGAACAGGTGGGACACCGCTTGGACCGCGAGGTGGAACGCCTGTATCAGAAATATGAGGCCGAAGGGTTGAGAGGCATGGATATCACGAACGCGATCGAGGCGAATGTGGATCTGGCGAATGTCCTGAAACGTTGCGCTCCGCAGTGGGACGGTGGTTACGTGATCTGCGGGCTGACCGGAAGCGGGGAGTCCTTCAGCGTTCGCGATCCCTGGGGGATCCGTCCGGCTTTCTATTATGCCGACGACGAGATTGTGATCCTGGCCAGCGAACGTCCGGTTATCCAGACAGCTATGAATGTGCATGTGGAAGATATCCGCGAACTGCAAAGGGGGGAAGCCCTCTTCATCAACAAGAAAGGCGAATGGCGCACGTCGCAGATCGTGGAACCGAAAGAGAACAAAGCCTGCTCGTTCGAGCGCATCTACTTCTCCCGGGGTAGCGATGTGGATATCTACAAAGAGCGTAAACGCCTGGGCGAAAACTTGGTTCCGGCCATTCTGAAATCGGTGGACAACGATTTGAACCATACTGTTTTCTCTTTCATCCCCAACACGGCCGAGGTGGCCTATTTCGGTATGCAGGAGGGATTGAACGAATACCTGAACAGGGTCAAGAAGGAATGGATCGCCGACCGCAGCCACCTGCTGCTGGAAAAAGAGCTGGAACAGATCCTCTCCATGCGTGTTCGGTGCGAGAAAGTGGCGATTAAGGATATAAAATTGCGTACCTTTATCGCCGAAGGCAACAGCCGCAACGACCTGGCGGCCCACGTCTATGATGTGACTTACGGCAGCATCGTGCCCGATGTGGACAACCTGGTCGTGATAGACGACAGCATCGTGCGCGGGACGACCCTCCGGCAAAGCATCATCGGCATCCTGGACCGCCTGCATCCGAAGAAAATTGTGATCGTCTCGTCCTCGCCGCAGGTGCGTTATCCGGATTACTACGGTATCGACATGTCGCGTATGAATGAATTCATCGCTTTCAAGGCTGCCGTTGCCCTGCTGAAAGACCGGGGCATGGAAGAGATTCTGCTGGATGCCTATCGCAAAGCGAAGAAGCAGCAGGCCGGGCAGGACGGAACGATTGTGAATTATGTCAAGGAAATATATGCGCCTTTTACCGACGAAGAGATTTCTGCCAAGATGGTGGAACTGCTTACTCCGGCCGGCACACGGGCGAAGGTGGAGATTGTCTACCAGACGCTTGAAGGCTTGCACGCTTCCTGTCCGGATCATCCGGGAGACTGGTATTTCTCCGGAGATTATCCGACACCGGGCGGCACGCGCATGGTGAACGAAGCGTTTATTCATTATATGGAAGAAGAATATTTAGTCAATTAAAAGAAATATGCAAGTTAGAAAAACAGCGACATTGGTTTTGGATGACGGAAGCGAGTTTCACGGCTTCTCTTTTGGTTTCGACAAGGCGGTAGCCGGCGAAGTGGTGTTCAATACAGCCATGACCGGTTATCCGGAAAGCCTTACCGATCCTTCGTATGCCGGTCAGTTGATGGTGCTGACCTATCCGTTGGTCGGAAACTACGGAGTACCTCCTTTCTCTATCGAAGAGAACGATCTGCCTACGTTTATGGAGAGTGAGAAAATCCATGCGGAGGCAATTATTGTGAGCGATTATAGCGAAGAGTATAGTCATTGGAATGCCGTGGAAAGCCTGGGCGACTGGCTGAAACGGGAAATGATTCCCGGAATCACAGGTATTGATACGCGTGCATTGACAAAGAAGATACGTGAACATGGGGTGATGATGGGACGCATTCTGATCGACGATGAGACGGGAATGAAATACGGAGGCATTGCCGGATTGAATATGCAACCGGGTAGCCTTCACGTGCCATTCGAAATGCCGGATTACGGGAGTATCAACTACGTCGACCGTGTAAGCTGTAAAGAAATTATCACCTATGGAGAAGGAGAAGGGAAAAAGCGTGTCGTGCTCCTCGACTGTGGCGTGAAAGCAAACATCATACGCTGCCTGTTGAAACGGAATGTGACTGTTGTCCGCGTCCCCTGGAACTATGACTTCAACACGCTGGACTACGACGGGCTTTTCATCTCGAACGGTCCCGGCGACCCGGATACCTGCGATGTGGCTGTTCAGCATATCCGCAAGGCGCTTGCCGGAGACAAACCGATCTGCGGCATCTGCATGGGAAACCAGTTGCTTGCCAAGGCAGGCGGTGCTTCTATCTATAAACTAAAATACGGTCACCGCAGCCATAACCAGCCGGTGCGCATGGTCGGGACGGAGAGGTGCTTTATCACCAGCCAGAATCATGGTTATGCCGTAGACAACGATACGTTGGGAGCAGACTGGGAGCCGTTCTTTATCAATATGAACGACGGGACGAATGAAGGCATCAGGCATAAGACGAAGCCTTTCTTCTCTTCCCAGTTCCACCCCGAAGCATGCAGCGGACCGACGGATACGGAGTTCATCTTCGATAAGTTTGTCGCGTTGCTCTAACTCCTGGTAGCAAGAATGCCTCACTCGGTAAGGCGAGGGTGTCTCACTCCCTAAGGCGAGGACACCTCGCTCGGGAAGGCGAGAGGGGCTCACTCGGGAAGGCGAGGCCGGCTCGATCCCTAAGGCGAGGCGACCTGCCTAAAAAATGTTAACGAATAAAAGATTCAGAAAAATGAAAGAAGATATAAAGAAAGTCCTGGTACTCGGTTCCGGAGCCCTCAAGATAGGGGAAGCGGGCGAGTTCGATTATTCAGGCAGCCAGGCGTTGAAGGCCATTAAGGAAGAAGGCATCGAGACAGTGCTTATCAACCCGAATATCGCGACAGTGCAGACCTCGGAAGGCGTGGCAGACACGGTCTATTTCCTGCCTGTCACCCCGTTCTTCGTCGAGAAGGTGATTGCCAAGGAACGTCCCGAAGGCATCTTGCTGGCGTTCGGCGGACAGACGGCGTTGAACTGCGGCGTTGCGCTCTACCAGAGCGGCGTGCTGGAAAAATATAACGTCCGTGTGCTCGGTACTCCGGTACAGGCCATTATGGACACGGAAGACCGCGAGTTGTTTGTCCACAAACTCGATGAGATCGGTGTGAAGACCATCAAGAGCGAGGCGGTGGAGAATGCGGCGGATGCCCGTCGTGCTGCGGCCGAGTTGGGCTATCCGGTGATTGTCCGCGCTGCTTACGCGCTGGGCGGCCTGGGTTCCGGTTTCTGCGACAACGAGGCGGAACTGGATGTGCTGGTTGAAAAAGCCTTCTCTTTCTCGCCCCAGGTGTTGGTCGAGAAGAGCCTGAAAGGCTGGAAGGAAGTGGAGTATGAAGTGGTGCGCGACCGTTTCGACAACTGTATCACGGTCTGTAACATGGAAAACTTCGACCCGTTAGGCATCCATACCGGTGAAAGTATCGTCATCGCTCCGTCGCAAACGCTGACCAACAGCGAATATCATAAACTGCGCGAACTGGCTATCCGCATCATCCGCCATATCGGTATCGTGGGCGAATGTAACGTACAGTACGCCTTCGACCCCGAAAGCGAGGACTACCGCGTGATCGAGGTGAACGCCCGTCTGAGCCGTTCCTCCGCGCTGGCATCGAAGGCGACAGGTTATCCGCTTGCCTTTGTCGCTGCCAAGTTAGGGTTAGGCTACGGCCTGTTCGACCTGAAAAACTCGGTGACGAAGACGACGAGCGCATTCTTCGAACCGGCTCTCGACTACGTGGTTTGCAAGATCCCACGCTGGGACTTGGGCAAGTTCCACGGCGTAGCCCGCGAATTAGGTTCGAGCATGAAGTCCGTCGGCGAGGTAATGGCTATCGGTCGTACCTTTGAAGAGGCTATCCAGAAAGGCCTGCGTATGATCGGGCAGGGGATGCACGGTTTCGTGGAAAACAAAGAGTTAGTGATTGAAGACATCGACAAGGCGCTTCACGAACCGACCGACCGTCGTGTCTTCGCGATCTCCAAAGCATTCCGCGCCGGATATACGGTCGACCAGATACATGACCTGACCAAGATAGACCGCTGGTTCCTGCAGAAGCTCTACGGCATCATGCAGACCTCCAAGGAACTGCATAAATTGACAATTGAGAATGGTTTGCTGACCGTGAAGAAAGGGGAAGAGGGAGGCGACAGCGAGCAGAATTTCCAACTGCTCCGCCATGCGAAGCAGCAGGGTTTCTCCGACTTCCAGATTGCCCGTGCTTTCGGCCTCGAAGAAGATATCGAGAAGGGCATGATGCTGGTTCGCCAGTTCCGTAAGGCGCACGGCATTGTCCCGGTGGTGAAGCAGATCGACACATTGGCAGCCGAATATCCGGCACAGACCAACTATCTGTATCTGACCTACAGCGGGACGGAAAACGATGTCCAGTATGTAGGCGACCACCGCTCCATTGTTGTCTTAGGTTCGGGTGCTTACCGTATCGGCAGCTCGGTAGAGTTCGACTGGTGCGGCGTGCAGGCACTGAACACGATCCGCAAGGAGGGCTGGCGCTCGGTGATGATCAATTACAATCCTGAAACGGTTTCGACCGACTACGATATGTGCGACCGCCTTTACTTCGACGAGCTGACCTTCGAGCGTGTCATGGATATCCTCGAACTGGAGAATCCGCACGGCGTGATCGTCTCTACGGGCGGCCAGATTCCGAATAACCTGGCTATGCGACTCGACGAACAGCATGTCAACATCTTGGGGACGTCGGCCAAGAGCATCGACAATGCCGAAGACCGCGAGAAGTTCTCCGCCATGCTGGACCGCATCGGTGTGGACCAGCCGCGCTGGAAAGAGCTTTCCTCGATGGACGATATCAACGATTTCGTGGCCGAAGTAGGCTTCCCGGTGCTGGTTCGTCCGAGTTACGTGCTGAGCGGTGCGGCGATGAACGTCTGCTCTAACCAGGAAGAGTTGGAACGCTTCCTGCAACTGGCGGCTAACGTGTCGAAGAAACATCCGGTCGTGGTCAGCCAGTTTATCGAACATGCCAAAGAGGTGGAAATGGACGCGGTGGCCGATAAGGGCGAGATCGTGATGTATGCGATCTCCGAGCATATCGAGTTTGCCGGGGTGCATTCGGGTGATGCGACTATCCAGTTCCCGTCGCAGAAGCTGTATGTCGAAACCGTGCGCCGCATCAAACGGATCAGCCGTCAGATTGCGAAAGAGCTGAACATCTCCGGTCCGTTCAATATCCAGTATCTGGCTAAAGGCAACGAGATAAAGGTGATCGAGTGTAACCTCCGTGCGAGCCGCTCCTTCCCGTTCGTTAGCAAGGTGTTGAAGATAAACCTGATCGAACTGGCTACCCGCATCATGTTGGGCCTGCCTGTCGAAAAGCCGAGCAAGAACGAGTTCGACCTGGATTATGTGGGCATCAAAGCCTCCCAATTCTCCTTCAACCGCTTGCAGAAGGCCGACCCGGTTCTGGGTGTCGACATGGCTTCGACGGGCGAAGTAGGCTGTATCGGCGACGATCTCTCCGAAGCGGTCCTGAAGAGCATGCTTTCCGTCGGCCTCCGCATTCCGGAAAAGAGCATCCTGCTCTCGACCGGTACGCCGAAACAGAAAGTGGCCATGCTGGATGCTGCCCGGATGCTGGCCGAAAAAGGCTACACCCTCTACGCGACAGGCGGTACGCACCGCTTCCTCGAAGAGAACGGTATCTCCAACACGCAGGTCTACTGGCCGAGCGAAGCGGACAAACAGCCGCAGGCACTCGACATGCTGCACGAAAAGAAGATTGACATGGTCGTCAACATCCCGCGCGACCTCTCGGCCGGCGAGCTGGACAACGGCTACAAGATCCGCCGTGCCGCCATCGACCTGAACATCCCGCTGATCACGAACGCCCGCCTGGCAAGCGCCTTTATCGAGGCGTTCAGCACGCTGAGTTTGGATGATATACAGATTAAGAGCTGGCAAGAGTATAAATGATGTTACTTTTGGCTTGATCCAAAAGTAACCAAAAGATCAAGGCTTAACCGTTCGGGCTACTCCGGGCAAAGGCTACGCTGTCGCCTGCGAAACTCGCTTCGCTCAGACAGCGCAGGCTCCTGTCGCTTCGCCTTTACCCTCCGCTTGACGCCCGCCCGCTTAGGCCTTTCCGAGAAAGCTCCGCTTTCTTTTGGGATTGCCGACACCGCCTGTTCCTTTGCGGCCCCGTGTCGGCAATCCCAAGAGGGAGCGGAGCTCCCTGTTTCCGGCCTAAACTGGTGAGCGTTAAGCGCAGAGACCGCAGTGAGCGTCCGGAGCGTCTGCTGTAGGGGTCGTTCGCGAACGACCCTTACGACGCGACAGCGAACGGAGGGAACGGAGTAGCGAAGCAGTTTAAGCCTTGAACTTTTGGTTACTTTTCTTTCAAGAGAAAAGTAACATCGTTATCTTTGTAGTATTATAAAATAAACCAATATGAAGATAGGATTATTTATCCCCTGTTATATCAATGCGGTATACCCGGAAGTTGGTGTTGCTTCTTATAAACTACTGAAAAGCCTTGGTTTGGATGTGGACTATCCGCTGGACCAGACTTGCTGCGGCCAGCCGATGGCGAATGCCGGTTTCGAGCATGAATCGCTGGGGTTGGCTGTCCGGATGGAGGAGTTGTTCAGCAAATACGATTATGTGGTAGGCCCTTCCGCCAGTTGTGTGGCTTTCGTCAAGGAAAACCATCCCGGCATTCTCGAGAAAGCCGGACATGTGTGTATGAACAGCAAGAAGATATATGATATCTGCGAGTTCCTGCACGATGTCGTGAAGGTGAAAGAACTGAAAGCCGAGTTTCCCCATAAGGTGAGCATTCATAATAGCTGCCATGGTGTGCGCGAGTTGCACCTCTCTTCTCCCAGCGAGTGTAATATCCCGTATTACTCCAAGCTGCGCGACCTCCTTTCTCTGGTGCGGGGCATCGAGATATTCGAGCCGAAACGCATAGACGAGTGTTGCGGTTTCGGTGGTATGTTTGCCGTCGAGGAACCGGAAGTCTCCGTCTGCATGGGACAGGACAAGGTGAAAGACCACATGAGCACGGGGGCCGAATATATCACCGGCGCCGACAGCTCCTGCCTGATGCATATGGAAGGCGTGATCAAGCGCGACAATCTTCCGATCAAAACGATTCATATTGTTGAAATATTAGCCTCCGGATTATGAGCACGAAACATTCAAAAGCGGCTGCCCGCTTCATCGCGAACCGCAAACAGGAAGCCTGGCACGACGAAACCCTCTGGATGGTACGTGCCAAACGGGATAAAATGAGCCATTCGATTCCTGAATGGGAACGTCTGCGTGAACTGGCCTCAGACATCAAGCTCTATTCGAACAGCCACCTCGACACCCTGCTCGAGGAGTTCGAAAAGAATGCCCTTGCCAATGGCGCCATTGTCCATTGGGCGAAAGATGCGGCGGAACATAACGCCATCGTGCAGGAAATCCTCCGGCAACACGATGCCCATACGCTGATTAAGAGCAAATCCATGCTGACGGAAGAATGCGGCATGAACGAATTTCTGCAGGAGCAGGGCTATGACATCATCGAAAGCGACTTGGGCGAGCGTATCCTGCAATGGATGCATCTCCATCCCAGCCATATCGTGATGCCGGCCATCCACATCAAACGCCAGGAAGTCGGCGAGATGATGGAGCGCGTACTGGGTACGGAAAAAGGCAATTCCGACCCGACCTATTTGACACATGCCGTACGGAAGAACATGCGTGAAAAGTTCCTGACGGCCGATGTTGCGATGACGGGGGCTAACTTTGCAGTGGCTTCGACCGGCGAGATCGTGGTTTGTACCAACGAGGGGAATGCCGATATGGGAACATCCTTCCCGAAAGTCCATATCGCAACGTTCGGAATGGAAAAGATTGTCCCGAACAGGGAAGCGCTGGGCGTCTTCACCCGCTTGCTGGCACGTTCCGGTACGGGACAGCCGGTCACATCCTATACCTCTCACTACTGCAAGCCGAAAGAGGGCGGCGAATTCCATATTATCATTGTCGATAACGGCCGCAGCGACATCCTGGCACGTCCTGACCATATCCGCATGCTCAACTGCATACGGTGTGGGGAATGTATGAATACGTGTCCGGTTTATCGCCGCACGGGCGGTTATTCCTATACCTATTTTATACCCGGCCCGGTCGGTATCAACCTGGGGATGTTGAAAGACCCGGTGAAGTATTCGGATAATGTGTCCGCCTGCTCGCTCTGTCTTTCCTGTTCCAATGTCTGTCCGGTCAAGATAGACCTCGGCGAACAGATATACCGCTGGCGTCAGGATCTGGACAGGATAGGGAAGGCGAGTACGGAGAAGAAGATCATGTCCGGCGGCATGAAGTTCCTGATGGAGCGCCCGAAACTGTTCAACACCGCTTTGCGGTTTGCCCCGTTAGTGAACAAGATGCCCCGTTTTATGATTTACAATGGTCTGAATGCGTGGGGTAAAGGTCGGGAACTGCCCACCTTTGCCAAACAGTCTTTCAATGAAATGTGGAAAAACAACAAGATAAAATAACGACAATAATGAGTAGCAAAAACGACATATTATCCGCAATCCGCAGTCACACCGGCAAACGCTACGACATGCCCGGCCTGACACTGGATGCGATCGTTTATGAAGATAAGATCGCCCAGTTTTCCGACGCCCTGCAAGCCGCCGGAGGAAAGGCTGTCCTCTTGCAGCCCGGCGAAGACGTCAACGACATCATCCGCCAGCATTTTCCGGAAGCCGCCCGTATTGCGTCCAACCTGCCTGGCATCACTTGTGCGACCTTCAATCCCGACGACCTTGCCGACCCTCGTGAGTTGAACGACACCGATCTTGCCATCGTGGAAGGCCATTTCGGTGTAGCCGAGAACGGAGCTGTTTGGATCACCCGGCAGGTGAAACATAAGGCTTTGTATTTTATCTCTAATAGCCTGGTAATGCTGATCGACAGAGAGGCGATCGTGAACAATATGCATGAAGCCTATAAACGGACGGAAGGTATGACCTATGATTTCGGCGCCTTCATCTCCGGCCCTTCCAAAACGGCCGATATCGAGCAGGCGCTTGTTTTTGGAGCACATGGGCCGGTCGGAGTACTGGTGATATTGAAGTAAATAAAAGTACGGATTTCACGGATTTACATGATCTTTTATTGATCGAATCCGCGAAATCCGTAAAACCTTGATCTGTGCTTTATGATTTATTGAACAGTGAAGCAATCCATAATACCAAAATCGCCCCGACCGTTGCCGTAATCAAGCTGCCGATGATGCCGGAAGCCGCAATACCAAACAAACCGAAGACCCAGCCGCCTAAAACGCCGCCTATTATTCCTAAAATCAAATTGATTATCACTCCGAAGCCACCGCCCCGCATTATTTTACCGGCCAGAAAACCGGCTACTATCCCTATAAGAATGTACCATAAGAAACCCATAGCTTTTAAATTTTATATTATACATTATATATAACTGTTGGTAGGAGGATAATGTTGCCACAGGTTTTCTCATTTGTTAATGTGCGTAAAAAAAGAAAGCGATAATGAATAACGAGCGTATAAACACGAAAATAGAGGAAACGATGATAAAAGATGAATATCAAGGAAGTAGGAGGGAAACAAAACTCACTCTCTATATAAGAGAGAGATTCTGTGTCAAAAAGGCTGATTTATCTTGTAAATCGGGGGCTAAAGTAGCATCTTTTAACGAGACAGGCAATGTTTCAGGCTATAATTTACAACAATTTAATAACCTTCAAACTCAAAGTGCCGGGCAGGTGTAAAACCCGTTTCTGAGAAAACGCCCGTAACCCGTTGATCTACAGGATGCGTTGACTACACGCTTCATCAATCTCTCTCTTATATAGAAAGAGATTCTCGAAAAGTGTTAAAAAAGCGCTGATGTAGTAGTCTAAAAAACGGTAAAGGGTATGAAGATAACAAGCATTCAGTTACAACAACTTGTAGTAATGGCAGTCGCAATAATCAGTATGATGATGTTCGGTTGCGACGACCGTTTCGATTCCCGCGGAGGAGCTCCGTCGGAGGAGGGGCAGGCGGTGGACGTTACGCTGGCGATCGGTCTGGCTGACGAGCAGGATGCCTATACGCTCCCGATTGCTCCGGCAACGAGAGGGGATAGCCGTCAGGCCTTTGAAACGCGGTTAGTACCTGCTACCCGTACCAAAGCTGTAGCTGATAAACCGGACAAGCTCTATAATCTCGAAATAATCCAATATAATTCGAGCGGGGCTAAAATTGCTGATATGGGTACGACCTCGACTATCGCAAATGCAACAATCGGAGATAAATTGACTGTCCCGCTGCAAACAAGCAACGACTGCCAGTTGCTGATCGTGGCACGTGGTGAAAGTACTACTGTTCCCTCTATTATCAATAAGCCGGATGTCAGCAATATCCGCAAGGATAAGGATATGCTGGTGAAAGCTATCGGCAGTACTATTAATAATGTCGGCTTTGACGAGGGGGCGAGTATGAACAATATGCCCTATTATCTGTACCTTCCTTCCGTAAAGATCGGATCTGACGGTGAAATCCAGAGTCTTGACGGGCAGAAACTCGATGTCCGTTTATTGTTAAAACGCCTCGCCACCCGTTTGGATGTCTCCTGGTCGGTAAGCCAGGCA
This sequence comes from uncultured Parabacteroides sp., assembly GCA_900552465.1. Classification (GTDB taxonomy): domain Bacteria; phylum Bacteroidota; class Bacteroidia; order Bacteroidales; family Tannerellaceae; genus Parabacteroides. Next base: position 11,607 of record URZO01000092.1, read on the forward strand.
ATGACAGACTTAGGCTATATATTGACTGAAGTCCGCCTGAGTCAGGTCCCTTCCGGCTACCGTTTTCTTCCGGATGAGGAAGATACGCAATGGGGAAAAGCCTATCCCACTGCCACAGCCGAATTTGTAGACCTATACCGTCTGAAAGACAGTGAACTGTCCGCAGCCCAGGGACACAAATCCGTCTGGTTACCAGCAAATGTCCGCGGGACATCCCCGGCTGCAACCTCGCTGTATTACCGGAATAAACAAAATGCTCCGACCGCTTCTTCCTATCTGGAATTTGTGGTCGACAATGACGGTACGAAAAATGGCGGGAAAGAAGAACGCCTCTTCTACCGTGTTTATGTGGGAGGCCCACGTACGACAGATTTCAACCTTTATGACAATACCGACTATCGTTACGTGGTAAACATCAACAATGCGGACTACTCGAATGACGCCCGCATACAGCTACTCAACCGTACTCCTGTTATCAGTACGAACCTGGTGCCTACAGCTAACTGTTTCATGATGCGTCCGGGTACGGATATTAGTTTCAATCCTTATAAGCACACTTCCGGAACCGGTGGCTGGAACGACCAGTTGGTTAATACTCCATCCGGTACTCCTGCCATAAAAACAGAGATCAAGAAAATGAAAGTGCTGTGGCAAAACAAAGATAACGGGACCTCCGGTGAGTTGGTGATGGGCTATGCAGTAGACGTAAACAGCAATCACCAGAACCTGGTAAACCTTACTAACGGTGGCGACATCAACCAGGCGCGTGTCCATGTGGGAGTTCCTGTAACCAATGGCGGTAACGCTTTGATAGCAGCCTATGGCGACGATGACCAGACAGCCCTTTGGAGTTGGCATATCTGGGTATCCGACTATGTCCCGGCGCCGCTCGGTTCATTCACTACCGGTGATGCAACAAGCCGTTCAAGCGCTATACAGGCAGCTCAAAATGCAACGCGTGGCGGAATGGTGCATACTTATCAGGGAGACAGTTGGACTAAAACAAGCGGGGCTTTCTATAATAAGGTGATCATGGATCGTAACCTGGGTGCTATCCGTGGTGTTCCGGCTTTGGACAGCAACCTTGAATCGGCCCGTACCTACGGCGTCCTCTACCAATGGGGGCGTAAAGACCCGATGCCGGGTTCGGCAGACGGTTCCTATGAGGAGATAAATACCATTTTCAATGCAGATGGGATGACAATGCTATTGGATAAACAAAATAGTGGGAATCTTATGAAATCGATTGCTAATCCTTCTACTTTTTATAAAGGAATGATGTTGGCAACCAATAGTTGGGGGGGATCGAATACGAAAACGATCTATGATCCTTGTCCGGACGGTTGGAGGGTTCCTGATTTCTATGGGACAGCAACATCTATGATGTTTGATGGATTCAAATTAGGAACTAATCTTTTATTGCTGAATGATAAAAGGTGGTATACGGCGCAGATATCATCCCCTGCAAAAGTAAATGCAACTAACGGCATTTTATATCAATATCCGGGTGAAGATCAGAATAATTATACAAATAAGTCTGTTTGGTTCCCGATGTATTGGATGAGAGAGTATAATTCAGGGGAGTTACGGAAAACAGATGCATGTTTTGTTATGTATTCTGCACATTCGGGGAATAAAGGTGAAAACATGCAATTTGCTTATTACACTGAATTCAAGGCGCATGGGGTACTTATACTCACTGATCCCAGTAAAGCGAATTTTTCGTACGGCATGTCTATCCGCTGTATTCAGGACAGATAAACCGGCCATCTTTATGTGTGGCGACGAATAAAGAGGTTCCTTCCCAGGACCTTCCAGCAACCGGGGAGAAATGAGTTCTTTGACATGATGGGATTGATAGGAAATTAATTATCTTTGTGTGCACGATAGAAAACAGTGACATATGGATAGAAAGAAGTTACCGATAGGCATCAGCGACTATAAAGAGCTGATAGAAGAGGATTATTATTATGTGGATAAGACCAATTTTATCCGTCAGGTGATAGAAGAGGGAAGTAAAATCACCCTCCTTCCGCGTCCGCGCCGCTTCGGTAAGACGCTGAACCTCTCGACGCTTCGCTATTTCTTCGAGAAGACGGAAGGCAATATATACCGTCCGCTATTCGAGGGGAAGAATATCGCGCAATGGAAGGACTTTGACCGCTATCAGGGTAAATATCCGGTGATCATGGTCACGCTGAAGGACAGCAAAGGTGATACGTTTGAAGATACCCTTTATCAAATCAAGATACAGATGCAACAGGAGTTTGAGCGTCACCGGTATTTGCTGGACGATCAGCTATCCGAGTTAGACCGTTTGTGGTTCGATCAGATCCTGCGGCTACAGGCCGACGAGATAATGATTCAGAATTCTTTGCATCTGCTGTCCGGATTGCTTGCCACCCATTGGGGTATGCCTCCGCTTGTGTTGCTTGATGAGTACGACACGCCGATTCACGTTGCTTTCGATAAAGGCTATTATGACAAGATGATCGGATTCATGCGCAACTTCATGAGCTTGGTGTTTAAAGACAATACGGATATCTTCCGGGGTGTGATCACGGGTATCCTGCGGGTGAGCAAGGAGTCGATCTTCAGCGGATTGAATAATATCGATGTCGATACGATCCTCGAACTCCCGATGTGTACCTCTTTCGGCTTTACACAGGAAGAGACCGATCGTATGCTGACCGACTATTCATTAGGCGGGCAGAAAGACGAGGTAAAGAACTGGTACAACGGTTACCTGTTTGGTGATCAAACAGTTTATAACCCCTGGTCTGTGCTGTCTTTTATCAATAAGGGTGGCGTGCTGTCTCCTTACTGGGTGAACACTGGTTCTGACGTTTTGTTGCGCCACCTGCTTGCCGACGGTCCGTCTCAGATCCGTATGGGCGTCGAGGCGCTGATACAGGGTGAGCCGATCCGCAGTGTGATCAACGATAAGTTAGCTTTCCCTGATCTGTTGGCAGAAGCGGCTAATATCTGGTCATTTATGCTTTTTAGTGGTTACTTAAAAGCCTCTGACCCGGCCAGGAATAGCGATGACCTGACGGAATATACCTTACAGGTGCCCAACCGTGAAGTGAGAACTGTCTTCTTTACCATCATCCGTAGTTGGATCAATAACGGTCCGGTCAAGAACGACCGCTTGGAGTTGCTGTTGCAGGCGCTGAAAGAAAACAACATGCCCATCTTCCAGCGTGTTCTCAACGATTTTGTCGTCAATACGCTCTCTTATTATGATACCAGCGGTCGTGACCCGGAGAAAGTCTATCAGGCATTTCTGTTAGGTATGCTTGTCAGCAGCGGCGCTTACGAAGTGAGCAGCAACCGTGAATCCGGCCTTGGGCGTTATGATATACTGCTCCGCCCGCGTGACCTGAGCAAACGGGGAGTGATCATGGAGTTAAAACTCTATGATCCGATGTTCGACGAGTCAGTCGACAGTGTTTTAGCATCCGCCCTTCAACAGATTGAAGACAAACAGTATGCCGCCACGCTTCGGGCAGCCGGAGTGACCGACATCCTGAAAATGGCCATCACCTTCGACGGCAAACGCGTCTGGGTGAAAACAGCCGAATAATTCCTTTATATCCTATCAATCGCATCTGTAAACAATAACAGATGCACCAATCGTTACGCAGCATCCCCGCCGGATGTTGCGCAGCTTTTTGTGCATCAAAAAGTAACTCCTTCCCCTCTCCGAGAGGGGGTAGGGGGTGTGTGAATTTATAATGTTAATGTGCGTAAAAAAAGAAAGCGATAATGAACAACAAGAGTATAAAAGCGAAAATAGAGGAAAAGATGATAAAGAATGAATTTCAAGGAGGTGGAAGAGAAAC
>URZO01000093.1 GCA_900552465.1 uncultured Parabacteroides sp.
CTGGTTCGTCCAGAACTGGTTCGTCCAGAACTGGTTCGTCCAGAACTGGTTCGTCTTTTTTTTCTAATACATTTTCCCTCAAAATAGATAAACATGACGGATCTGATCCATATTCATTATATCCACAAATGCCCTTTTTACTCAATAAAATTAACAAATATAACCATCCTATATAAGGAACAAAATTCCATAAATAATACCAACCACTTTTACCTATATCGTGTAAACGCCTAACAGAGATTGCGATTGAAGGAATAATTGTAAGAATTGCATACAATGTGCTAAATACCCCATAAGACGAATCACCAATTGTCGTTCCCAATAAGGTATCTATTACAAATGTAACAATCAAAAAAAACATATAGTAAAAAAAGAATACCCAAAATTCTACTCGACTTGCCCTCCCTTCATGAACAGAATATTTCTTTAATGCATCAATAAAATATTTCATATAATATTTAGATTTAACGTACTTCAGTATCCCAATAGTACAAATAAAATAAAATAAAAGCGTGGAACTGTGTGCTGCTTTATAGATGGAGGTCCTCGGATGACCTTAAACACAAAACAGACAGCAGACCCACGCATATACGTGTGAACCCACTGTGCTGTCCTTGTGTTTAATTCAAATGAAAATTTCCGAGGTTTCCATCTATAAGGACAAAGCACAACGCTTCTTTTTCTAAAATAATAAGGAGTATCGACTCTTCGAACTTCTCTTAAGGAACAAAGATATAAATTCTTTTCGCGTATTTGAAAGTAAATCAAAAATTATTTCATCCTTTACATTTCATATCTGTTACTTATTACAAATTAATTAAACGGATAAGACAATATACTTACTCAAAATCAATTCTATTTTATTCCGCATTTTTCTTCAGCCACTCCAATCTACGCAGATCAGGCAAATGCTTTACCTGGAAATGTTCAAACTTTACATTAAAACCGTTCCCGTCGGGACAAGCACCCATAAAGCCGACCTTCACCGGCGTATTATCCTGTAGCCAGGCATTTCGCATCATGGTGTAAGTCTTGTCATCGAAAGAGTAGAATATTTCAACGGCATCCAACCGTCTGACTGCCTTGATCCAGATATAAGGGACAGGTTTATCCAGCGTTATCACACTCCAGTCGCTGGTCTTATGGGTAACGACCGTGCTCAGATTGAATTTACCGTCTACAAATTCGATACCGGCCTTGATATAATTCTCATGGTCTATACGCAGCATCAGTCCCGCCTGGTCGAAACGCTCCTTATAATCGCCCGTGATCTTCACTTTGGCTTCAAACTCGCCGCCATAAGTCGCATAATAGAAAGGCGCATCATCGACGGTAAATCCATAATGAGAGATACGCCAGTAATCGCTTTGCGGGGTAACGAACATGGACAATGTCTTGTCCTTGATCTCCCATTGTGCTGGTTCGTTGAACCACTGCATCTTTTCGAGTGTCTGTGCCGATGTTGTTTCCATTGCCAGTAAGGCGAATACGCCTAAGATTATTTTCTTCATTATTTTCATACATTTTATTTACCTTTGCAAAGGTAGACGCTTACCGATAAACATGCAATACTGATTAATAACCATTCTACCCGTCAGATATGGATATCGTAAACAAACTGAACGACGAATTACTGAAACAGACATTCACAGAAGAGCAACAGTTGTCGAACCGGCTCAATGAATGTAAACTGATCGCATCCACATATGCACAGATTGAAAATTCGATCGCAGTACTAAGTGATATGAAAACGAACACGAGCCATATCTACTACGGAGGAATGGCGGAAAAGCTGGGGCTGACCGAACGAGGCTCCAACAAAACGATCCACTCGATATGGGAAGAAGAGATCTTCAGCCGTATCCATCCCGACGACCTGCTGGAAAAACATCTGCAGGAACTCCGGTTCCTGGACTTTCTGAAAAGTATTCCGGAAAAGGAACGTGCCGACTATCATATTGTCAGTCATATCCGGATGCGTGATAATACCGACAAATATATCCATGTACTACACAGAATGTTCTACATCGCCAGCCAATCCAACGGCAGCATCCGGTTGTCTTTATGTCTTTACAACCTGACAGTCGATCCGTCTTTAGACAGTGCCATCATCAACTCTGCCGACGGACAAATCCTTGAACTGCAGAAACAGACTTATAACGATATTCTATCCGTAAGAGAAAGAGAGATTCTACAGCTAATAGAACAGGGCATGATGAGCAAAGAGATTGCTTCCACCCTCTCGATCAGCATAAATACGGTAAACAGGCATCGGCAGAATATCCTGGAAAAGCTGCACGTAAGCAATTCCATCGAGGCATGCCGGATAGCCAAAGGGCTGAAACTGATCTGACGGCACCGATCTCTCCCTGATTAAAACGTTACCGAAATAGAACTCCCCATCGTAAGGATCTGTGTACACTTCTTATCGGACGGGGCAGCCACCGGCGTCAAATTGTAATCCAGAAAGAACTTTACCCCCAGATTCTGTTTAGCCAGAAACGTCATCGAACCGCCCATTTCCATACTCATACCGCCCCTATTACCGATTGTCACGGTCGACAGGTCACACGCAGAATAGTGACCGTATCCGGCCAGCAACTTACTACCGACCAACAGACGGGAAGCCAACGGATAAGAGAAGTATGCTCCGGCATATCCCGCTATCCAATCCAACGACTCGTCTTCGGCTACCTCATTCAAGATCACAGACATATTCGCTACCGTGAACTTTCCGCCGAACCCGACATACGGGTTGATGAACCAGGCTCCCTCGACACCCGCACTGCTACCGGAAGAAAAACTCATCCGGGAATGATCATTTAAGCGATACTCGCCAGGAATAACACTAAGCCCCAGATGAAGCCCCAGAAATGAAGGAACATGGAAACGATCGAATGTCTCAGAAGAAGCGGAACGGTTCAGCCCTTTCTCTTTGAAGATCAGGTCAGCAAAGAAATATCCCAACTCCGTCGACAGGATACCGAAACCGGCCCCTGCCAGGATATCACTCAGCCAATGCTTGTTGTTTGCCATCCGCGTAAGCCCGGTCGCAGTGGCCACCGAATAAGCCCCGATACTATACCACGGACTTTTGAAACCATATTCTTTGCTCATCATTGTCGCCGTCATAAATGCCGTTGCCGTATGGCCGGACGGAAAAGAATGATCGTTGGAACCATCAGGACGCATCACTTTGGTATGAACTTTCAACTGCCCCACCACCGTCGACATGATCACAGCGGAAAAAGTATCCGAAACCAGCATCCGTCCCCACGAACTTCGACTTTCCACGCCTCCTGCTTTCATTCCCAGCATCACGGCAGCCGGAAGATATTGGGTATAATCATCGTAACGGCGGCTGAACGCAGGCAGATAAGCATTCCTCAACTGCCGGAAATGATCGTCTTCACTTTTCACGATCAATCCTCCGACAACAAGCGGGACACCGATATAAGTCATCTGATAAGCCCGCGAAGAAGTTACCTTGTTTATAGTCCGCTGAAAGCCACTCTCCCGGGGAAAGATCTTTACAGTATCGACCTGTGCATGCACACCCCAAGAGACAGATAATAAGAATAAAAAGAATAGTTTGCTACGCATCATTGAATATAACTATGAATGACGGCAGCAAAACTAGAAAGCAATTTTGTAGACAATTTGAATTTGGTCAGCCTACTTCCTTCTTGTCGAAAGATACGGTAAACCGATGCAAACCTTCCTTATATATATAATGTATATGCCAACCATGATATTCACATATAGCCTTTGCGATAGCCAACCCCAAACCGTTCCCCTGCACCTTCTCCGAAGGACGGTAAAAACGGCTGAACAACAACTGCTCGTCCAAACCCGCCTCCGCCGACGTATTCGCGATGGTCAGCCGGCGATCCGTTACGGAAATAAAGATTTCCCCGTCTTTCACATTATGACGCACAGCATTTATAATCAGGTTATTTATCAGGCTTTCCAATAACGTCCGGTTAGCCTCTACCTGAACCGGAAGAGCTCCGAGATCCGTATGCACCGTTATCCCTTCCGTCAGCTTTTCCAGTAAAGGCAACATTTCTTTCAAAGTCCACGCCACATCCATCTCTTCCATCTGTTTATACTGATCGTTCTCGATACGGGCAAGCAGCAACAGGTTTTTATTCAGGCGGGACAGGCGGCGCGTCACTTCATACAGGCTCTGGACGATCTCCGCCTGTTCTTCCGTCATATCGGACTGCTGCAACAACAGATCCAGTTTGCTTTGAAACACAGCCAAAGGGGTTTGCAGTTCGTGCGAAGCATTCTCCGTAAACTCCTTCTGCAAACGGTAACTCTCCAGGTTCTTTTTCATCAGCTGGGTAAGGGCGGCATTCAGCCGGGTAAACTCCTGTGTGTCATTCGGCATAAACCGGGGAATACTTCCTCCTTCGAGAGAGAATCTTTCTATACGCCGGAGCGTATCGTCGAAAGGTATCCACAGGCGCTTGGAAATAAGCCTCATCATCAGGACAAGGGCAATACTCAACACACCGGTGATCAACACAAACTGCAGAACCACTCCGACCAGCAGATCCCTCTCCAGATCCATTGCCGGCAACGGATTTCCCGCCTCTACCGCCTCTATTATATCTATCAGATCCTCGGCATAAAAATGCTTCGTCAGATAATAGAACAAAGGAGTAGCAAGCAACAACAACACAGCTGCACAGACGATAAACTGCGTCAGGCTTTTATGTAACAGACTTTTCATTCGATCCATTTATATCCGGTTCCATACACGTTCTTGATACAATCGTCCGCACCGGCTTCCGCCAGCTTGGCCTTCAGGTTCTTGATATGGGCATATACAAAATCCTGGTTATCCAACATATCGGCCATATCACCGCTCAGGTGTTCGGCAAGTGCACTTTTAGAGATCACCTTGTTACGATTTCCGATAAAGAAAAGCAACAACTCATATTCTGTCCTGGTCAGAACCACTATCCGGTCCTTTACATGGACTTCCTTGCTTAACAGGTCGACACTGATATCGTTGCTAGACAACGTATTACTGCTTGAAAACTGCCTGCGGCGGATAATAGCATAAATACGCATACTCAGTTCAGGCAGATGGAAAGGCTTGGCAAGATAATCATCAGCCCCGATCTTCAGACCGTTCACCTTATCATCCAGAGAGTCTTTCGCTGAAACGATGATCACTCCGGCCGGATTGTTCTGCCGTTTTATCTCCCGCAGGACATCCAAACCGTTGCCTCCGGGCAGCATCAGGTCCAACAGGATACAGTCGTAATCGTATAAATTGACTTTCTCCATCGCTTCCCCGAAAGTAAAAGCCTGCTCACACAAATAGTTCTCGGAATTGAGGAAGGCGGCAATGCTGCCGGACAATTCCCGTTCGTCTTCAATGATCAACAGTTTCATTTCACAATCATTAAAATGCTTCCACCGGTTATCAGCAGTCCGCCGATAATCACTCTCAAACTTACAGGTTCCTTCAGAAAGAGGAAAGAAAGATAGATCGTGAGAACAACACTCAACTTGTCGATCGGAGCCACACGTGAAACATCCCCTTCCTGTATCGCCTTGAAATAAAACAACCAGGACAGTCCCGTCGCTATCCCCGACAGGATAAGGAAAGTCCATGTATGCCGGTTGATCTCTTTTATCTCACCGACATGATTACCGAAGAATACGATCCCCCACGTGATCAACAAAATAACCAACGTCCGGATAGCCGTTGCCAGGTCTGAATTAATTCCTTTGACACCCACTTTCGCAAATATAGCCGTTAAGGCAGCAAAGAGAGCCGATAGAAGCGCATAATATTTCCACATAATACATACTGATTAGGATATGACAAATTTACATATTTCCTGAGAATTCTTTTTACCGTTTATAAATTAACATCATCAGGCTCGGCAGAACGATCAGCAGCAACGGCAGCCCGGCAACAAACCCTCCTATGACGGCTACAGCCAGCGGTTGCTGCATCTGTGCCCCCATACCGATACCGAGAGCCAACGGCATCAGTGCCAGGATCGCCCCTATGGCCGTCATCAGTTTGGGACGGATACGCAAAGCGATGGCATAATTGACAGATCCCGCCACATCGCCACCGGCTTTCCGGTTCATACGATACTGATGGACCGTGAAGATAGAGTTCTCCGCAATAATACCGACAATCATAATTATCCCCGTATAACTGCTGACATTCAACGGAACACCTGTCACCCACAATGCCAGCAGGCAACCACAGATACCCGTTACCGAGATAAACAACACAGCCAATGAAATCCTCCACTGCCGGAACAGGGACATAAGTACACCGAACACCAACAAGATTGCCAGACCGAGAATCAGCAATAACTCTTTAAACGATTGCTGTTGCTCGGAGTAAGCGCCTCCGTAGACAAGGCTGCAACCTGCAGGTAACGTCAATTGCCGGGCAAACGCCTGTTGCAGGTCACCCATCGCGCTACCCAGATCACGATTTTCCAGGCGTGCAGTCAGGGTGATGTTACTTTTCAGGTCTTCACGCCGTTGTTCTATTTCACCAGGAATGACTGTTACCCGGCAAAAGAAAGAAAGCGGGCGCGTACTTCCGTCGGGAAGGAAAATCAACTGGTTACGGAGCTTTTCGGGTGAGTTGTCCGCAAAGTCGGTAAAACGCAACAAGATACGCCTCATCTGTTCTCCCTCCTGAATAGAACCGATCTGTAAACCACCGGTCATAGCCGCCTGCGCCGGGTTAGGCTCAATGACGTCTGCATGAAGTCCCAACGGAACACCCCCTGTATATGCAGCCAGTTGCTCCTGAAAGTTTGTCAACGAGACACCGAATTGCGACAATCGTTCCTGGTCAGGGATAAAAACCAGGGAAGCTCCGGCAGGAATCAGCCCGTTATCGATATCCACTACGCCGGGCACAGTTCTCATCACCTCCTCCGCCCGGGCTGCCAGCTCCTGCAAAGTAGCATAATCATTTCCGAATATTTTCACTTCAATGGGTTTGGGTGTGCTCATCAGATCACCCAGCAGATCGGAAATACGTTGCCCGAAGTCAATGGTCATGGCCGGAACAGCTAAAGAAAGAGAGTGACGGAGGTCACTGATCACCTCCGGCGTCGTCTTCGTCCGCACCTTCTTCAGTTGGATCAGATAATCCCCGAAATTACTCGGACGCGTCTTGAAAGACATCCCCAAAGCAGTACGACGGGAATAAGTATCCACATCGGGATGCGCCAGAATAATCTTTTCCATCTGCCGACAAAGACGATCAGTCTCTTCAATATCCGTACCGGAGGGAGAATGATAGTCGAGCACGATCGTCCCTTCATCCAGATCAGGCAGGAAACCGGTAGTCAGTCGTGAAGAAGCGAACCATCCGCTCCCTGCCAGAAAAAGGACAAAGCAGACGGCAATCCACGGTTTGCCGTAAAGTACGGTAAGCCAGTGAACTTTATGAACGGCTTTCTCTTCCATATTATTATCGACCGGAGCATCTGCCCGCTTCGGTCCGAATGCCTTTTTATAGCCGATCATCAGATGAAAGACCGGAAGCAAAAGCCAGGTCACCAGAAACGAAGCCACCATCGTCAACTGCATCGTGTCGGACAACTCTTTAAAGAAACTTCCCGCCAACCCGCTCATCAGCCGGAACGGGAAATGAATCACGATGGTAGCCAGCGAAGAAGCGACCATTGCCGGAAACAGATTCCGTATGGCATGCCGGACAACCGTAAACCGGTCGGTTCCGGGACGCTCTTCATGCTCCCGGTAAATCTGTTCGATAATAACGATCGCATCGTCTATTATCAGTCCAACAGAAGCGGCTATGGCTCCCAACGACATGATATTGAGCGTGATACCAGCCAAATAAACCAGTAAAATACTAAAAGCCAGTGTCACCGGAATGGTCAGCATAACCACCAGACTCGCACGCCAGGAGCGCAGAAAAAGAATCATAACTACAATGGCGAGGAACAATCCTTCATAAATCGTCTTTATAACGCTGTGTATGCTGTCGCCGACAAAAGCACTCTGATTGTAATAAGGTTTCAACTCATAGCCTGCAGGAAGCTGTGCCCGGACCTCATCTGCCCGAGCTTCCACATCCCGGGCAAATTCGAGCAGGTTGACTCCCGGCTGCTTGACCAGGTCGATCAATACGGCATCATTCCCTCCGGCATTGATCTTCAGAAACTCCTGTTGTTCCTGCACTTCCACACGGGCGATATCTTTCAGGCGGACCGTACGGACACCGTCGTTGCGGATGATCGTGTTCTCCAGTTCCTGCATATCATTGATACGGGTATCGGTCAGGGTCAGATACAAACGGTTATAATCCGCCACATTCCCATTACCCAGCACAAAGTTAGTCTGTTCAAAGACACTTTTTACCAACTCCGGAGTGATGCCGAGGGAAGACATCCGTACCGCATCCGGAATAACGACAAACTCTTTAGCCTTCCCGCCTCTCACGACCACGTTGCTGATCCCTTTAACCTGTGAAAAGACAGGCCGCACGATCAAATTCCCCACATCCCGCAACGCGATACGGCTATGTGTTTTACTCTCCAGCGTATAACCGTACACCGGGAACAAAGACTGGTTCATCGCCTCGGCAGAAATGACAATCCCTGCCGGAAGGAAACTCTTTATCTCGTTAATCCGGCTCTCCAGTTGAGTCTTGAGTGCGTAGATATCCAGTCCCCAGTTAAAATACACTTCGATCACGCAACTGCCCCGACTGGTGCTGCTTTTCACCACGGTTACTCCCTGCACTTTCTTTACTGCACTTTCCAGAGGTTTGGTCACGGTAATCATCATCCTGTCTACCGGCTGCTGCCCCGCATCGGCAATGACGGTAATACGCGGGAACAACACTTCCGGAAACAGATTCGTCTGCATACGGGTATAACAAAAGATACCGGCCATCAGCAACAATAAACCGAAAAAGAGGATCGGTTTGCTATAGAGCTGATGAAAACTTCTTTTCTGTATTGTGTTCATTGCTGCTTTCTATTTGAGGATAACGACACGGGCACTGTCTTCCAATGCGTAACTGCCGCTCAGGACAATGCGGTCGGAAGCAGAAAACAAAGGGGATACTATCTCGATACTGTCCGCTGAACTATTTCCTATGATTACGGGAATCCGGACAGCAGTACTATCGTCTGCCAGCTTCATCACCCAATAACCGGTCAGCTTCTCATCGCTTTGTACGGCTGCTTTAGGCAGAAGCCTGATTTCATTTCCGGTATGTCCGGTATCGACCAGCACTTTGACAGTCAATCCTTCAGGCAAGAAAGACGAACGAGCGTGGGCCACTACCTGCTGGACCTGCGAAGCGGTGTTCATCGTCGCCAGCGGAGTCCGGATAACAGCCTTCAAGACCGTCGCATCCGGTAATACGATCGTACAGGTCTTCCCCGGTATAATATAACGGCTTTGTTCGTAAGGCACGTTCAACTCAAAGACCAGGCTGTTCAGATCGGCAAGCGTGCAAAGGGCAGTCCCTTCGGCAACGAAACTGCCTGTTTGCTGCATCACAGACGTTACGATTCCGGAGGCAGCCGCTCTGACAGCCACCATCCCCAACCTGTTTTCCTGCGGTTCACCGGACAAGGCACGGTGTTCCTTGCTTTCCAATTTGTAAAGAAGCTGACCAGCCTCTACCTTCATACCGGGTTGTACATTTACTTCAGAAATAAAGGAAGGGATAGGAGCCGTAACTATCGTTTTGTTCTGATAGACAGTCGTACCGGAAAGTACGATTTCGTTCCTGATCCTGCCGGGTGTAACATGTGTCAGCGTAACGGATGTCCGGGGCTTCTCATAGGAAGTCTCCGCATCGCCGGATGACCGCCCGCAGGCAGTCAGGCATATTGCCAGTAATAATACGATACATTTCATAAGATATGATATTTATTACCAATTCCAGTAATTAAAAGTATTGATGAGTAATTGACGGTTTGTCTCCAGTAATATATATTCTTTTTCTGCTTCTATCCTGTTCCTCAGCACGGTAATATAATCGATGACAGATAATTCGCCTGCCTGCATCTCTTTCCTGTAGCCCGCAAGTACCTGCCGGTATTCCGCCAGACGGTTTTGCAGCAACCGGCACCTTTCCCCGTAGGTCTTCAGTTCCGTCAGATATTGTTGCCTGCGTAACTCCTGTTGCATATTGAAATTGTCTTTATAGAAAGCGATGCTGTTCATACGGGCACGCGCCTGCTTCTCCATCAGCCGTTTTTGTTTGCCGTCATACAACGTCCATGAAAAGGTAAGCCCCGCACTCATCCCGAAATGCTTCTGCATGGAAGTAAACTCCGAGATACGTAGACCTCCGTCGACAAACAAATGGAGCTGTGGTTTATATTGTACGTTGAACGAATGCAGAGACATAAGCGTGTTCAGGCTATCCAACCGGTATTGCTCCATAAAGGCCGACGAAGCGGCAGGAAGCAGCCGTAGCGTCAAAGCCGGTTCTTCCAACAAAACCACCGCAGTATCTTTGATACCGCACAGCATATTCAAATCCATCAAATGCGTATAAAAAGATTGCCGCGAAGCAATCTCCATGTCCTGATTACTCTGCCGTTCTATCGTCACCAGTTGCAAATCCGAAAGCTTTGCCAGACCGCTTTCCGCCAGATGCCGGACAACGACAGCCTGACGGTCGAGCAGTTGTCCGACAGAATCGGCAAAGGCTATCTGTTTACTATCCAGCAGGCAAAGAAGATACTGTTCCGTTACCACCCGCTCCAACTGATGTTGCTCCAGATGCATCTTATCGTTCAGTATCTCCGTATTCATCCGTGCTTGCTCGCCAGCTACTTTATAGGCACTGTGCCCCAGCAACGGCTGCGTCCAGGTCACTCCCGCCTGAAAATGACCACTGCTCTGTCCCAGATCATAACCATAATAATCGACCCCATCCTGCGGATTCCATTCAAAAGAAGTCTTCCCGTTATCCTTCGAGATGACAGGAACAAAGAGGTAATCTCCGTTCAGTGTTACCTTCGAACGAGTGTATAATGCTTTCAGCCGTTGTCGTTCATAAACCTCAATTTCTTTCTGATTCCTGTAATCCTGAATAAGAGGACTGTTCTCCCGCGCCGATTCCAGATAATAATCCAATGTATACGAAACCTGTTGTCCCTTTACTGAAAGCAGGCAACAACTAAGCCCCAAACCAATCAATAACGTCTTCATCTCTCGTTTTTTTGCGGCAAAACTAAGAGGGAATATTGAAGACATTTTGAAGATGACGGCGTAAGGACGCATCTACTTTACCGCGACCTGACAGGAAATGTCTGCATCTTAACTCAAATAAGCCTTGAGTTACTTGCTTTCTGACCCAATGTTCAGTATCTTTGGAAGGCGGGGAAGTTGTTGCCGACACTGTCGGCAAAATAAACGACAGTGTCGGCAAAGCTTTCGACAGTGTCAACAATATTGTCGACAGCGTCGGCAACAGATTATATAGGCAGATAAATAAGATTCGGACGCACCTTGTCTAAGATACATCCGAGGTAATAACAACTATATCAGTACTAAAATTAAGCGATTATGGGAAGAATTAAATTCGGAGTATACAAGGCCCCTAACACCAGCGGCAAAGAGCAACAGTCCTGCGCCCGGCTTATATCCAAAGGGACCATGAGAATGGAAGACGTCTGTGAATACCTCTCTGATTCGAGTACCCTCACTTCGGCAGATGTGAAAGGAGCGATCGAGGCATTAATCACTTATATCGGAAGGAATTTATCCAACGGATATTGTGTGGAACTGGAAGGATTGGGGCACTTCTCCCCTGCCCTCAAAACGTTACAGAAAACGGATGAGAAAGGCCGGACTGTCTTCTTTGCGAGGGCGGACGGGGTAAATTTCCGTTGTTCCAAACGATTGAAAGCATTGGTCAATAAGGAGCGACCGATAAAAGTCAAAAGGGAAAATGTGACTTCCAACGAACAGGAAGACCGGAAAAAGAAAATGCTCAGATACCTGCAAAACAATCCGTATATCAATCTGACGGATTATGCGTCGCTAAACGGTTGCAGCCGCTACCGGGCTACGGAGGATATGAAACAGTTTACGAAGGATGGAGTAGTGATCCAGATGGGATACCGGACACACAGGGTGTATTCGTTGCCGCCGCAGGCAGACGAAATATCACCCGCATAGACAAATGCGCCGGCAGCAACCTGCGGCAGAATTCAAATTAAATAACTATATTTGCTACTTTATAAAGCAGTACAACTATGGCTAGATCAATCTTACGCAAATTCCCGATCGGGGTGCAGAGTTTCAAAAAGATCCGCGACAATCAATTCCTGTATGTCGACAAAACAGCCCTTGTTTATGAACTGGCCAACAGCGGAGGTTCTTATTTTCTGAGCCGTCCACGGCGATTCGGCAAAAGCTTGCTGATATCGACCTTCGAAGCCTACTTCAAAGGGCAAAAGGAGCTATTCGAAGGACTTGCCATCGAGCAGCTGGAAAAAGACTGGATCACCTATCCGGTATTGCACATAGATCTGAATGCCGAAAAGTTCGACGCCCCCGAACAGTTGGACGCCCTGCTCAGCAATCAACTGACACAATGGGAAGAAATCTACGGAAAAGGGAAGGATGAAACAACCCTTTCCCTTCGTTTTAAAGGGGTGATACGCCGTGCTGCCGAGCAAACAGGCCACCCCGCCGTTGTCCTAGTTGACGAATACGACAAGCCGCTATTACAATCGCTGCATAAAGAAGCACTCCATTCAGCCTACAAGGATACTTTGAAAGCGTTCTACGGCGTACTGAAAAGTGCCGACCAATATCTGAGATTCTATCTATTGACAGGCGTCACCAAATTCAGCCAGGTCAGCGTCTTCAGCGACCTCAACCAGCTGAACGATATCAGTATGGACAAGCGTTATAACGAGATCTGCGGCCTCACCTGGCAAGAGATAGCCGACAATTTCGAACCCGAACTGAAAGAGTTGGCCGAAGACAACGACCTCACCCCCGAAGAGACGCGCGAAACCATGACACGCCTCTACGACGGTTACCATTTCATGTTTGGGCAGGAAGGCATCTTCAACCCCTTCAGCGTCTTGAATGTGTTGGACAGAAGTCAATTCGACAACTACTGGTTTAAGACCGGAACCCCGACCTTCCTCGTCGAGCTGCTGAAAAAGACAGATTATGATCTGCGCGACATCGACGGCGTACAAATGGCAGTCGATGGTTTTGCCGATTATAGAGCCGACGTGCAACGTCCCATTCCGGTGATCTATCAAAGCGGTTACCTGACGATTAAAGACTATGACAAAGAATTCCGTCTTTACACCCTGGGATTCCCAAACGAAGAGGTAAAATACGGATTCCTCAGCTTTATCGCTCCCTTTTACACTGCTATCCCCTCTACCGAAAGTCCCTTCTATATCAGCAGATTCGTCATAGAACTTGAGTCGGGGGACGTCGATGCCTTTATGGAACGCCTGCGTGCCTTCTTTGCCGATATTCCCTACGAACTGAATGACAAGACCGAACGCCACTATCAGGCCGTCTTCTATCTCGTCTTCAAGCTTATGGGACAGTTCACGGAGGCCGAAGTGCGCAGTGCCCGCGGTCGTGCCGATGCCGTGGTGAAAACCCGCGACTACATCTACGTCTTCGAGTTCAAACTCGACGGCACCGTAGAAGAAGCCCTCCGCCAGATCGACGATAAGGGCTATCTCATCCCTTACCAGTCCGATGGCCGCCAACTAATCAAAGTTGGTGCCAATTTCAGTGCCGAAGAGCGCAATATCGAAAACTGGACATCACAGTAATGTTGTACATAACATAAATCATAATGAAAGACTCAGAAGACATCAATGCATTACTTTCAGAGACTACGTGTTAGCATTGGGTAACTTCCGAAAAAAGATATATCTTTGTACTTGATGTAACTTAAAACAGCACGAAAGATGAATAATACAGATTCGGAGCTTAAAAACAAGATAGAATACATTATCGCCGTAATAAGCGAGTTTGCTACAGCTCATTCGCTCAATACATCACAGGCCTATCGCTATCTGGAAAGGTTCAAAGGCATTGACTTTGTAAATCGTTTCTATAATGTGGAACATACACTTCCGTTTGAAGACGTAGTAGAGGACCTTACAGCCTATTGCCACAGGAAAGGAGGAGCGTTGATATGATACTATACCACGGTTCTAATATTGATATTGCAGAAATAGACCTTGCGATATCTAAAGTAGGAAAAGACTTCGGCTGCGGTTTTTATCTTTCAGCAGACAAAGCACAAGCTATGGAATTGGCCGAAAGAAAGACCGAGCAGTTAGGAATAGGTATTCCCACACTGAATACATATAGATTTGATGACAGTTGTCTTCATAACTCCAATTTATCAGTACTAGAGTTTCAAGAATATAGCAGGGAATGGGCAGAGTTTGTATTGATGAACCGCCGTAATCGTACACGTGTGTCGTCACACTGTTATGATATTGTAATCGGTCCCATAGCCAATGATGCTGTAGGCTATCAGATACGCCGCTTTACTTCCGGACTGATAGATATGAATAAATTCCTCGATGAACTGAAGTACATGAAAGGTGTAACCATACAGTATTTCTTCGGCACAGAAAGAGCTATTAAGTATCTGACAAAAAAGAATACATTATGACCAAAGAGACATTTATGATAGAAGAGATTTCCAAGGAAATCGTATGGCTGCTGATACAAGAACATCAGATGGATATAGATGAGGCACTCCGCACACTCTACACTTCAGATACATACGCACGACTAATCAACCTTAACACAGGACTCTACAGTCAAAGCACAGCTTATGTATATGAGTATCTCGAAAGAGAATTGGCTACAGGAAAAGTAGCTTGATTATTATCCGTCACTATAAATCCAAAGGCAAACGTTAGACTCTATTCCATTTTTTGTACTTTTGTTACTTTAACATTGCACATAATATAAAGCATAATGAAAGACTCAATAGCTTATCTACCAAAAGACAAACAGGCCGAATTAAATTTTCTGGTTAAAGAGATATTAAAAAGATTACCCCAAACAGAGTTTATTATTCTTTTTGGTAGCTATGCAAGGGGAAACTATGTGCGTCGTAGCCTAAGAATAGAAGACGGTGGCATTCCTACCGTCAAAATATCCGATTATGATATTTATGTAATAACAAGCGGCTTCAACAGCAAAAAGGCAGATACTATTCTGGATAATGTAGAAGATATATTCTTTGCCGGGAAAGACTTTGACCGGGATACTCCTGTTGAATTTATCAACGATGATATCAATATATTAAATAAGTATCTTGAAGAGGGACGATATTTCTATACACAAATCAAGCAGGAAGGAATAGTTCTGT
>URZO01000094.1 GCA_900552465.1 uncultured Parabacteroides sp.
CGAAAAGCAATTTCTCGAAGATCTCAATTGGTCTGGCTTCTCCGGAAGAAATCCTTGAGAATTCGAGTGGTGAAGTTTTGAAGCCTGAAACCATTAATTACCGTACGTACAAACCCGAACGTGACGGTTTGTTCTGCGAGCGCATTTTTGGTCCTATCAAGGATTATGAATGTCATTGCGGTAAATACAAGCGTATCCGTTATAAAGGTATCGTCTGCGACCGTTGTGGGGTGGAAGTTACTGAAAAGAAAGTGCGCCGTGAACGTATGGGACATATCCAGCTGGTTGTGCCGGTGGCTCACATCTGGTATTTCCGTTCGCTTCCTAATAAAATCGGTTATTTGCTCGGATTGCCGACAAAGAAACTGGATTCGATTATATACTACGAACGTTATGTTGTTATTCAGCCGGGTGTGAAAGCTGAAGATGGCGTAGCTGAATATGATTTGCTTTCTGAAGAAGAATATCTGGATATTCTGGATACGCTTCCGAAAGACAATCAGTATCTTGAAGATAATGATCCGAATAAATTTGTTGCAAAGATGGGAGCCGAAGCTATTTATGATTTGCTGGCTCGTTTGGATCTGGATGCTTTGTCTTACGAACTGCGTCACCGCGCCGGAAACGATGCGTCTCAGCAACGTAAGAATGAAGCTTTGAAACGTCTTCAGGTAGTAGAATCGTTCCGCGCATCACGTGGACGTAACAAACCGGAATGGATGATCGTACGTATCGTACCGGTTATTCCGCCCGAACTTCGTCCGTTGGTTCCGCTGGATGGTGGCCGTTTTGCTACATCTGACTTGAACGACCTTTATCGTCGTGTGATTATCCGTAACAACCGTTTGAAACGACTGATTGAAATCAAGGCTCCGGAAGTAATCTTGCGTAATGAAAAACGTATGCTTCAGGAATCTGTCGATTCTTTGTTTGATAACTCACGTAAGTCAAGTGCTGTGAAGACAGACGCCAACCGTCCGTTGAAGTCATTGTCTGACAGTTTGAAAGGTAAACAGGGACGCTTCCGTCAGAACTTGCTGGGTAAACGTGTTGACTACTCTGCTCGTTCCGTAATCGTTGTTGGTCCGGAATTAAAGATGGGTGAATGCGGTATTCCTAAATTGATGGCTGCCGAATTATACAAGCCGTTTATTATTCGCAAGCTCATCGAACGTGGTATCGTTAAGACTGTTAAGTCTGCAAAGAAAATCGTAGACCGCAAAGAGCCGGTGATTTGGGATATCTTGGAACATGTAATGAAGGGACACCCGGTACTGTTGAACCGTGCTCCGACCTTGCACCGTTTGGGTATTCAGGCTTTCCAGCCTAAAATGATCGAAGGTAAAGCTATTCAGTTGCACCCGTTGGCATGTACGGCATTCAACGCCGACTTCGATGGTGACCAGATGGCTGTTCACTTGCCTTTAGGAAACGAAGCTGTACTGGAAGCGCAGATGTTGATGCTTGCTTCTCATAACATCCTGAACCCGGCTAACGGGGCTCCGATTACCGTTCCTTCCCAGGATATGGTGTTGGGTCTCTACTACATCACAAAGATGCGTAAGGGGACAATGGGTGAAGGTCTGGTATTCTATGGACCGGAAGAGGCAACGATTGCATATAATGAGAAGAAAGTGGATATCCATGCTCCGATCAAAGTATATGTGAATGATATTGACAAAGAAGGCAATCCGGTTAAGAAAATGGTTGAAACTTCTGTCGGACGTTTGATGGTTAATGAATTCGTTCCGGAAGAAGTTGGCTATATAAATGAAGTATTGGGTAAGAAGGCACTGCGTGATATCATCGGTAAGGTGATCAAAATCTGTGGTGTTGCCCGTACGGCTCAGTTCCTGGATGATATCAAGAACCTGGGTTATTATATGGCATTCAAGGGTGGTTTGTCCTTCAACTTGGCTGACGTTCTGATCCCGCCTCAAAAAGAGGCTTTGGTGAAGGAAGGCTATGATGAAGTTGAGCAGATCATGAACAACTATAACATGGGTTTCATTACCAACAACGAACGTTATAATCAGATTATTGATACTTGGACACACGTCAACAGTAAGTTATCTGATACCTTGATGAAGCAGTTGACTGCGGATAACGACGGTTTCAATTCTATCTATATGATGATGGATTCAGGTGCCCGTGGTTCTAAGGAACAGATTCGTCAGTTGTCCGGTATGCGTGGTTTGATGGCTAAACCGCAGAAGAGTGGTGCTGAAGGCGGTCAGATCATCGAGAACCCGATCCTCTCTAACTTTAAGGAAGGTTTGTCTGTGTTGGAGTACTTTATTTCTACTCACGGTGCTCGTAAAGGTTTGGCTGATACGGCATTGAAGACTGCTGATGCCGGTTATCTGACTCGTCGTCTGGTTGACGTTTCACATGATGTGATCATCAACGAAGAAGACTGTGGTACATTGCGTGGTCTGGTTTGTACGGAATTGAAGAATAATGATGAAGTGATCGCAAGCCTGGGTGAACGTATTCTGGGACGTGTTTCTGTTCACGATGTCATTCATCCGTTGACAGGCGAAGTTATTGTACGTGCCGGTGAAGAAATCCGTGAAGATGCTGCCAAGAAGATTGAAGATTCTCCGATTGAAAGCGTTGAAATCCGTTCTGTATTGACTTGTGAATCTAAGAAGGGTGTTTGTGCGAAATGTTATGGCCGTAACCTGGCTACGAACCAGATGGTTCAGAAAGGTGAGGTTGTGGGTGTTATCGCTGCACAGTCAATCGGTGAACCGGGTACTCAGTTGACACTGCGTACATTCCACGTCGGTGGTATCGCATCTAACGTCGCTACTGAAAACAGTATTACTTCTAAATATGACGGTGTTCTGGAAATTGAAGAACTTCGCGCTGTAGACAGCGAAGAAGGAGGTAAGAAGTTCCAGGTTGTGGTCAGCCGTCTGGCCGAGCTTCGTATTGTAGATCCTAAGACGAAGATCGTCTTGCTGGCTCATAATATACCTTACGGTTCCAAATTGTTCTTCAAGAATGGAGATACGATCAAGAAGGGTGATGTTATCATCGAATGGGACCCGTTCAATGCCGTTATCGTATCGGAAGTTTCCGGTAAGATTGAATTCGAAAGTTTGGTTGAAAACGTAACTTACAATGTGGAAAGTGACGAAACGACCGGTTTGAAGGAAAAGATCATTATCGAATCCAAGGATAAGACGAAAGCTCCGGCTGCCCACATCGTGGATGAGAATGGAAACTATCTGAAGAATTACTCATTGCCGTTAGGTGCTCACGTAGTAAAAGACGAGGGCGATATGGTCCGGGCTGGTGAGGTTTTGGTTAAGATACCGCGTGCCGTAAGCAAAGCAGGTGATATCACGGGTGGTTTGCCTCGTGTAACAGAATTGTTCGAGGCCCGTAACCCGTCTAACCCGGCTGTCGTTTCTGAAATCGATGGTGAGGTTGGCTTCGGTAAGATCAAACGTGGTAACCGTGAAATTACTGTTACTTCCAAATTGGGTGAGGTAAAGAAATATATGGTACCTCTGTCCAAACAGTTGCTTGTTCAGGAAAACGACTATATCCGTGCCGGTATGCCGCTGTCTGATGGTGCAACGACTCCGTCTGATATCTTGGCTATCATGGGCCCGACGGCTGTTCAGGAGTATATCGTAAATGAAATCCAGGACGTTTACCGTCTGCAGGGTGTGAAGATTAACGATAAACACTTTGAAGTAATCGTTCGCCAGATGATGCGTAAGGTGGAAATCATCGATCCGGGAGATACTCGCTTCTTGGAACAGCAGGTTGTTGACAAGCTGGAAGTGATGGATGAAAACGATCGTATCTGGGGCAAGAAAGTTGTCACGGATCCGGGAGATTCCCAGACATTGCAGGCTGGCCAGATCGTAACAGTTCGTAAGTTGAGAGACGAGAACAGTATGCTGAAACGTCGTGACTTGAAGCTGGTCGAAGTTCGTGATGCCGTTCCTGCTACAGCTAACCAGATACTCCAGGGTATTACCCGTGCCGCTTTGCAGACAAATAGCTTTATGTCTGCCGCATCTTTCCAGGAAACGACGAAGGTGTTGAACGAAGCAGCCATAAACGGAAAGGTAGACCGCCTGGAAGGTTTGAAAGAAAATGTTATCTGTGGTCATTTGATTCCTGCCGGTACAGGCCAGCGCGATTTCGACAAGCTGGTTGTAGGTGCTAAGGATGAATTCGAACGTATTTTTGCTAATCGTAAGAATGTCGTAGACTTCAGTACTATGGACAGAGATGATGAGTAATAAGATACGAAGCTAAATAAAAAGAGGGCTGTCGGAGTAATCCGGTGGCCCTTTTTTATTTTATGTAATTTGTTTAATAAGGTCAGAGTCCTTATATTTGTGTATTGTCTTGGTAATTAAAATATGTAAGATATGAAAAAAGTACTGCTCTTTTTATTTGTTTCCCTTTTATCTCTGAATGTGGCTTTTGCCAAACATCCTGATAATGAAATGAATGTAATGTCCTTTAATATTCGTTTGAGTACGAAAGCCGATGGTGATAATTGGTGGGAGTACCGGAAAGACCTGGCTGCAAACGTGATTAAGTTCTACGATGTGGATGTGTTTGGTGCCCAGGAAGTTTTGTATAATCAGTTGACAGATTTGCTGGATCGCCTGCCCGGTTATGGATATGTCGGAGTAGGACGTGAAGACGGAAAGACAAAAGGAGAATATGCCCCGATTATATATCGGAAGGATCGCTTCTCTGTAGTGAAAAGCGGTAATTTCTGGTTGGCGGAAGATATAAATGCGGTAGGTAAGAAAGGTTGGGATGCCGCTTGTGAGCGTGTGGCAACTTGGGCGATCTTTAAGGATAAGGAATCAGGGAAAGAATTTTTCTACCTGAATACGCATCTGGATCATATGGGGAAGGTGGCTCGTCATGAAGGAGCTTCTCTGGTCCTTGAACAGGTGAAGCTATTGTCCGGAAATCTACCGGTGGTTGTTACCGGTGACTTTAACGCAGTTCCGGATGATGATCCGATCAAAGTCCTGACAGATGCAAATGATCCGCGTCATTTGACGCATACCCGTACAGTCGCCCCGTTGCGTTATGGTCCGGAGTGGACCTTCCATGATTTCGGACGTATTCCGGTCGGGAAACGCGAGTGGATCGATTATATATTTGTGAAAGGTAACATCCAGGTACTTCGCCACGGTGTACTGGCTGAGAGCCTGGGAAACTTGTATCCTTCTGATCATTGTCCTGTCATATCAAGAATACTTATTCAGTAAGCGCTATGGGGTCCGTAGATGTATTAAGAGAGATTACGCCGCTTTCACCGGAAGATTGTTTTCTGGTGATGCAGCGTCCGAAGCGCGGCTTTTCCTATCCGCTTCATGTACATCCGGAATTTGAACTGAATTATCTGGAGAATGCAGGTGGGGCGATTCGTATAGTCGGAGAGTCGGTTGAAGAGATGGAGGATATTGATTTGTTGCTGGTTGCCGGGGGGACGAAACATGCTTATTCTAACCATAAATGTCCTTTTACGAACGTACTGGAGATCACGATCCAGTTTCACGCCTCTCTCTTTGATAGCCTTATTAACAAACGTCATTTCAAGACGATTAAGGACATGTTTGAGAAGGCTTCATGTGGCCTTGTTTTTAGTCGGGATATGATTATGCGTATCCAGCCGGAATTGAAAAAACTGTCAAGCGATAAGCCGGATTCCTTTCATAATTTATTACGTTTAATAGACATACTCAAGACATTATCTCTGGATGAAGATGCTCGCAAATTGAATGCTGTCAATACCGTAGAAAACTTTAGAAATGTGGATAATGATCGTTTGGATACGATCATGCTGTTTTTGCACGAAAATTATCAGCGTCCGGTTTCTTTGCCCGAACTTGCTTCGTTAATAAATATGAGCGAAGCGTCGCTTACCCGGTTTTTAAAAAAGTGGACAGGAAAAACATTTATTGATAATTTGAACGACATTCGTATAGCGGAAGCTGTTTGTCGGCTGATCGATACAAGCGATACAATTGCAGAAATATGCTATAAATCCGGTTTTAATAACTTATCGAATTTCAATCGGGCATTTAAGCGACGAAAAGGTAGTACACCTACGGAATATCGTGAGAAATATGCCAGTTCACGTTTTAAGGTTTGAAACATGAATTTAAACTAATTTACAGAACTGAAAATTTCTGTATGACGAAATAGTATCATATAATGATAAAATAGTATTTGGCGGTTATTTGTATGGGACATATCTTTGTAATGTTGAATAAACAACGAATTTACTAAGACAAACAGCCTTAGTTTAAGCGTCGGGATTATAAAAGATAAAACACAATAAGGTATTTTTTTTACATTGGTCTAAAGAATTGAGAATTAAAAACACAACTGAAAAAGGGCTGCCTGTGAAGGTGGCCCTTTTTATTTGATCCCATTCCGATTTTAATATGTATATTTGTATTAGAATAATTATAATCGAATAATAGAAAATATGGAAAGTAACAACAAGGCAACAAATGAGATTCAGGTAGAGTTGTCAGAAGAGATGGCTCAGGGAACATATGCCAATCTGGCAATCATATCACATTCATCATCAGAGTTTATTTTGGATTTTATCCGGGTCGTGCCGGGTGCGCCGAAAGCGCAGGTGAAAAGCCGTGTTATCCTTACTCCGGATAATGCCAAGCGTTTGCTGTTTGCTTTGCAGGATAATCTGGCAAAGTTTGAAGAGCAGGCTAACGGTAAAACGGCTAAGTTCGAAGATTTTATACCTCCTATCGGAGGCGTGAAAGGTGAAGCCTGATCTCGCAGGTTAGATACAAAAAAGGGTCGCTCTTGCAAGAGCGACCCTTTTTTGTTGTAAGTGTGTGTGATTATTCGAGTCTCTTGTTAATAACGATATGACCGATATAACCCAGGATAATGATTCCTAAACCGGTAAGAAGAATCGTATTAGACAATCCTCCACTAATAGCCGGTACTGCTAAAATGATAACACCGATAAGGAGTACGATTACCCCCAGATATTTCAATAATTCGTTCATGGTGATAGATATTTTATGTATTATTTTTTTTCTACCGCAAATAAAGTAATAATAACCCGATTGCAAAAATATTTTGAGACAAAAATAATGAAACCATTGAATTTAGCCTTTATATTTGCATAATAATGCAGTTATATATGGTTAGAATACTTTACATACTTTATTTGTGGCTGTTTATGGTGCCGGTATTTGTTGTGCTTACCATACTTACAGCTGTAACGGTGATTGTTGGTTGTCTGCTGGGTGGCGAACGGATATTTGCCTATTACCCCGGAATGATCTGGTCGTGGCTGACATGCCACCTGGCGCTTTGTCCGGTGACGGTTAAAGGGCGCGAGAATATAGACCGGAAAAAATCTTACGTATTTGTTTCCAATCATCAGGGAGCGTTCGATATCTTTCTGATATATGGCTTTCTGGGGGTTCCTATCAAGTGGGTGATGAAAGCCGGGATTGCCAAGATACCGTTTGTCGGGGCTGCTTGCCGGGCCGCCGGCTTTATTTTTGTAGACAATTCTACGCGTAAAGCTGCTGCCCGTAGTGTGCAGGAGGCGGAACGTTGTCTGAAGAATGGTGCCTCCGTGATCGTCTTCCCCGAAGGCTCGCGTACCTACGACGGCAAGATGGCCCGCTTTAAGAAAGGTGCGTACCAAATGGCTGTCGACCAACATTTACCTATTGTACCCATCACGTTGAACGGCCCTTTTGATGTCCTGCCGATCGGTTCGTTAAATGTTCACCGGCATAAAATGGAGATGATTATTCATCCGCCTATTCCGACGGAAGGAATAGACACCTCCCATAAAGGGCTGCAACAAATGGTTGATCAAACGCAAGAGATTATCGCATCCGGTCTGTGGGAACAGTATAAATGATTTATTTCCAGGATTTAAGTATGCCGCGTTTGCAGACACTCAGGCTGAAACCGGCATTGTCTCCATATAGGGAGCCCGTATCTCCGGCAATCGCCCCGGTGAATTCCCAGCCCTGCAAACGAGGATGACGGTATTTAATCTCTACCAGTCCCGAATTGCTGCGTTTATTATCCCGGAACGGATTGTAAGGCGTTCCCCAGCTGTTCATAAGTGTGTATTTGAAACGGTAAGACACCATCGGTGATAGATCACCTTCAAAAGCCAGATGCCAGGCACGGACGCGCGTATTTTTGAAATCGACATCCCCGTTCGTATTGTATTCAGGAGCCGTCAAAAGGGGAGAACCCAATCCGCGTCCGAAATAGGAAGCGCCTGTTTTATATTCCCCGTTGTTATAGTAGTCGTCTCCGCCGCCGCCCGGACCTTTATATTTGTCATGGTCGAATATGATGAAATGAAACGGTCCACTCTGGTTACGGGTGACTAAGTATTCCGTTACAACCTTCCGCAGCCAAGGAAAACGTGGCAGATCCAACTGTGCGCCCCACAACCCGTCTGTTCCGTTTCCAAATATCATCCCCGATTTATCTTCGAAATAATGCTGGTGGTAAGCTGCCAGTTTCCAGTTCGGCATCGTATATTCCAGTTTGAAATCATACGAACCGTAATGATTCCCCAGAACATTGATCTGATCAGAGATTGTAGCATCACCTCCACCTTCGCTGCCACAAACGACCCGGATAAAGTCTTTCAGGGAATGAGGTTGCACGCCTATCTTCGGATCACTGGAAGTTCCTCCCCACTGTGCCCAGTGCTGTACGCCGACGATACCGGAAAGAGGAAAGTTGTTTTGTGTATCCTGGATACGGATATAAAAAGATTTATGATGCCAGAGTACATTCTTTACATAAGTCTGCTTGCCATTCGCAAAATCCTCCAGATATCCGGTATCAAAAGATCTGCCTACTGCAAAATCACCTTTTACCTGCATCCAGCCCTTTGTCAGCGGGACAACCGTAAATTCCGGCATACTCAGGTTTATTTCCGGAATAGGACGTGCATTCGGAGAAAGCACCATATCGCCGGAGCTAAGAGAATGGTCCCAGAGAGAGTGCCGGTTCTCTTTACTGCCGACGCTCAATAGTAAACTCCGGTATCCCAACTCGGCATAAACCTGTTGGATAAATACATTATGATAGCGGGGGATTGCGGCTACAAGATCCAACCCTGCGCTCCACCGGAACCCTTTTCCTAAATGCTGCTGATGGAACACACCGGCATTCAGGTAACCGTTGTTGGCATCCAAGGGAACTATCCCGTAGCGGTTGCTCACCATCCAGAATGGGGTTGTCGAACCACTGCTTACCGAACCGAACGCCTCGGCTTTATAGGAAGTCGCATCTTCCGTTTCCTCCGTTTGCGCAAAAATATTTGCTGAATATAGAAGGGTGATAACTATAATGATTGTCTGTAAGGCTTTCATTCTAAATTAGTTTTTTGACGGACAAAGGTAAGGATAAAAACTCAGCCAGTCAAACACCGTGCGATATACATGGTCGCGCGAAGCCTTTTCGGAAAGTATCAGGTCATGGATACCGTTTTGGATCGTATCGCGTGTGACATAATTGCCCAGCTTTTGCCCGTATTTCTGAATATCGTGTACGTCCAGAACGATGTCGGACGAGAGGTATTCGTTGTTCCATTCCTTTGTTGCCGGGAATGATTTGTTTGACGACATTACCAGTACCGGACAATCCAGGTCAATCCCTTTTTGGACTGTCTTCTGCGCTTCCTGTATTGCGTTTATCCATCCCGCCTTTTTCGGATGTCCGTTTATCATTTTCCAATCCGTATTATATTCCCATTCCCCTTTATACTGTTTCAGCAAGCTGTGCGCATACGAAGCATCCCCGTATCCCTGCACGGTCAGGTTTGGAAATAGTTTCCCTATACAGGAAACTACCGGGAGCACAATCTTTTCCATCATCCAGCCGAAGTTCCAGTCCAGAAACGGACTGTTCAGTATCAGGCCGTCGACCACCTGTTGCCCCTTCTTGCTGTTCAGGTAATAAGGTGTGATCAATCCTCCCGTAGAATGTGCCATCAGCAGTATCTTGTTGTTGCCTTCTTCCCGGATAATCGCCAGGGCCGTATCGAGATCTGCAAAATACTCTTTCAGGCTTTTGCAGAAAAAAGGATCTTGGTTGGGCAGAATCGAGCGCCCGTATTTGCGGAGGTCCATAGCGTAGAAGTTGTAGCCATGTGCGTTCACGCTGTCGCCCAATTGCTTTTGGAAGAAATAATCATTGTAGCCGTGTATATAAAGAACTGCCTGTTTGGTGTCAGGCAATTGCGGCTTCTTGACAAGTGTGCAGACTACTTTCCCCTCATAGTCGTCCGGCATTTGGATGGTCCGTCGAAGGTAGTCGCCGCCTAATACGTCAGGAACATATTGGGCATAAAGGGCTGAGAAGAAGAGCAATGATAAGATTGTAAAATATAGTTTCCGTGTCATATCCGTTTGATTTCTTTACAATAACGTCTTTATCCGGGTGTTTGTTGCCTGTAAATGCAACAAAAATACAATCATCCTGACATATATCTTCAAATATTTGTTGTGACATTTATTTCTAATGATTAAATTGCGTCGCAAAATATAAAAGGGGTGGGGGCTCTGAACTTCTAAATGGGAAAAACACGAATTCTTATATATCTAATCTTTACACAAATTCTTGTCGTAAGTGTGATTGTAGCAAATCCGACGGATAGTTTGCGGCAGCAGTTAGCAGGCTTACCGGATAGTTGTAGATTAATAAAACTAAACGAGTTGCTTTATCAAAATACTCGGAATAGTGTATATAAGATATACGCAGACCTGCTCTTGGAAGAAGCCCGGAAGCAAAAGAATGATTTTTACAAAGGGAATGCCTTGTTATCACTGATGCGCTATTATTACGCCAAAAATCCGGATAGTTTACGCTTTTACCTGAAAGAAGCCGAACCTCTTTATATCGCCGATAAACGAATAGAAGATTTATGCCGGGCGAAAGGATGGAATATTTATGCTCTGATAAATGCAGGAACCTATGAACAGGTCATCGGAGAGGTCGAAAGCCTGAAGAATTTGGCTACACGTTTTAATTATCCCGATGGCGTCGATATGGCGAACCAGGCTTTGGCAAACTTCTATTTCAGTATCGGTTTAAATGACGAAGGTATCAAACAGTGTCGTGAAGTTCTGCAGGGAATGGAAAAACGGGGAGTATCCCGCATTCGCCGTTTTTATCTGTTGCAGTTATTGTTGAGTAAAGATTTGAAGCAAGAATATTTGACTAAGCTGGATACTTGCATAAAGAACTGTGAAAAGGAAGGACTTTCCCAATTGGATGCAGAGCATTCGTTATTTTTCCTGAAATATAGTTTTCATCTCTATTCCGCCCAGTTTTATATTAATCAGAAAGATGCCATAGATGCCTATTCCCACCTGCAAAAGCTGAACGAGTTAAAAAGCCGGTATAATATGAATACGGAGCAGCTTCTTGTCTTGAACTTATGGATGACTTATTACAGTCTGGTGGAAAATTATGATAAAGCCCTTGCCGTCATAGATGAGTTGGAACGGGAGCTCTTGGCTAAGAAACGTTATAACGACTGGGTTGAGGTGGAAGAGAATAGGGCGGATATTTATTATAAAAAAGGGAATGGCTTGGAATCGGCTAAGATCTACAGAGATCTGAAAACAGTGCGCGATTCGCTTGTGCGTGCCCAATATTATGACGATCTGGCTAAGTTAAGGACGCAATGGGATGTTGACAAGCTGGAATTGCAAAGTAAGAATTTGGAATTGGAGGCAGAGAAATCCCATGCCAGGGCATTGGCCTACGGTGGCGGAGTGATCGTTTTGCTCTTGATTTGCGCTGCATTAGGCTTGCTGGCTTATTCCCGCCACCGTTACGGTGCCCGTCTGAAAGTAGCAAAAGAGAAAGCTGAAGAAGCCGATCATCTGAAGTCCGCCTTTCTTGCCAATATGAACCATGAGATCCGGACGCCGTTGAATGCGATAGTTGGTTTTTCGCAGGTTATTGCCGAGGAAGAAGATATAGAGAGTCGCCGGGAGTTTGCCCGGATTATCCAGAAAAACAACGAGCTGCTGCAACGGCTGATAGAAGATGTGCTGGATATCTCGAAAATAGAATCGAACACGCTTGAGTTTGCTTTGAGCGATCAGGATTTACCGGCACTGATGAAAGATATTTACAGCACGATCTTATTGCGGATGCCTGAAAACGTTGCGTTGCTGTTGGACGACTGTCCCGACTTTACACTCCATACGGACCGTAGCCGCCTGACACAAGTGCTCACGAACCTGCTGACGAACGCCATCAAACATACTAAGCAAGGCTCTATTCGTTTTGGCTATCGAGTGACAGCCACAGAGATCCGCTTTTATGTTGCAGATACCGGCGAAGGCATACCGGAAGAACAGTTGGAGCGCGTCTTCGACCGCTTTGTCAAGCTGACGGAATGGACGACCGGCGTCGGGTTGGGCTTAGCCATATCCAAGGCTTTGGTGACGAAACTCGGAGGGCGCATAGAAGTCTCTTCCAAGCAGGGAGCAGGTTCCACCTTCAGCGTTATTTTCCCTGTGTGATACGACAGTCTGTTCCTGTGTATTAAAATAAATACTATATTCGTGGCTTATATAAAGAATCATTTAGAAGAAAGCCATGAAGAAAGAACTATTCCGGATAAGCATCCTGTTGCTTACCTCCCTGTCTCTGCAAGCAAGCGACCTTAAATTGTGGTATAAACAACCGGCCAGCCACTGGGTGGAAGCGCTTCCCTTAGGCAACTCCCGCATGGGAGCAATGGTCTACGGAGGAACCGCGCGCGAAGAGCTCCAGTTGAACGAAGAAACCGTCTGGGGTGGCGGTCCGCATCGCAACGATAACCCCGAAGCACTGAAATCCTTGGAGAAAGTGCGCGCCCTGATCTTCGAAGATAAGAATGCGGACGCGCAGCAACTCATACAGCAAACATTCTACAGCGGCAAGAACGGCATGCCCTATCAGACAATCGGCAGCCTGATCATCAGCAGCCCGGGGCATGAACGCGCCACGGACTATTACCGCGAGTTGGATCTGGAACGCGCCGTGGCGACCACCCGCTACAAAGTCGACGGCGTGAACTTCCGGCGCGAACTCTTCGCCTCTTTCCCCGACCAGGTCATCATCGTCCGTCTGACGGCAGACCGCCCCGGACAGTTGAACTTTACCGTCGGCTATGAATCGCCCTTAGACAGCCGGGTCATCCGCAGAGGCAATAAGCTCGTCCTGACCGGAAACGGCACGGATCATGAAGGCGTGAAAGGCGTAATACGCATGGAGACGCAAACGCAAGCCCGTGTGGAAGGAGGCAAAATGAAGGTAGACGACCGGCAGATCACAGTCGAAGGAGCAACAACCGCTACTTTATATATATCAGCCGCCACAAACTTCGTAAACTACCTCGATGTGAAAGGCAACGAGACCAGAAAGGCTTCCTCTTTTCTGACCGCCGCCTTGAGCCGTTCTTACGACGAGGCCTTGCAAAGCCACATCAAGTATTATAAGGAACAGTTCGACCGCGTCGCGCTCGACCTCGGGACGACGGAGGCCGAAACGCTCGAAACAACCTCTCGCATCGCCCGCTTTAACGAAGGCCGTGACGTCTCTCTGGCCGCGCTGATGTTCCAGTACGGGCGCTATCTTCTGATCTCGTCGTCGCAACCCGGCGGTCAGCCCGCCAACCTGCAAGGCATCTGGAATCGTGAACTGCTGGCTCCCTGGGACGGGAAATACACGATCAATATCAATACGGAGATGAATTACTGGCCCGCCGAGGTCACAAACCTGAGCGAGACGCATCAGCCCCTGTTCGAGATGGTGAAAGAACTGTCGGCGAGCGGGCAGGAAACCGCACGCACGATGTACGGTGCCAAAGGCTGGGTGGCACATCATAATACAGACCTCTGGCGCGTGACCGGCCCGGTCGATAACGCCTTCTACGGCACCTGGCCGAACGGCGGAGCCTGGTTGACGACTCACCTGTGGCAACATTATCTGTATACCGGCGACAAAAAGTTCCTGGCGGAAGCCTGGCCGGCATTGAAAGGCGCGGCGGATTTCTTCCTCTCTTTCCTGGTCCGTCATCCCAAATACGGTTGGATGGTAAGCGCTCCATCGATGTCTCCCGAGCACGGTCCGGGAGGAGAAGATGATCAAAACGCCTCGACAATCGTTGCCGGATCGACGATGGATAACCAGATCGTCTTTGATGTCCTGAGCAATGCGCTGGCAGCCGCTGAGATATTGGGCGGCGCGGCGGACTATCAGGATTCCCTGAAATCGATGCTCGGACGCCTGGCCCCGATGCAGGTAGGCCGTTATAACCAGTTGCAGGAATGGCTCGAAGATGTGGACAACCCGAAAGACCGGCATCGCCACATCTCACATGTGTACGGCCTGTTCCCCAGCAACCAGATTTCTCCCTATACGCATCCATTCCTTTTCCAGGCGGCCAAGAACACCCTGTTGCAACGTGGCGACGAGGCGACAGGCTGGTCTATCGGCTGGAAGATAAACCTCTGGGCGCGTTTGCAGGACGGCAACCATGCCTACCGTATGATCTGCAACCTCCTGAAACTGTTGCCCAATGACGGGGTGAGGGCCGACAATCCCGAAGGCCGCACGTATCCGAACCTCTTCGACGCACATCCGCCTTTCCAGATCGACGGAAACTTCGGATATACGGCCGGAGTCGCCGAGATGCTGTTGCAAAGCCACGACGGAGCGGTGCATCTGCTTCCCGCTTTGCCCGACGCCTGGCCTGAGGGCAGTGTTCGCGGACTGGTTGCCCGCGGCGGTTTTGTGGTCGATATGGAATGGGACGGCGTGCAGCTACACAAGGCGAAAATCCTTTCCCGTCAGGGTGGGAACCTGCGCCTGCGTTCCTACGTCCCGCTCCACGGCGCCGGTTTGCGGGAAGCGAAGGGAGAGAATCCGAACCCCTTCTATCCGGTAGCCTCGGTCAAGACACCCTTGATTTCCAGTGAGATCAACCCGCAATACCCGCTCCTGTCGAAGGTCTACGAGTACGATGTGGAGACCGAGCCGGGACAAACGTACGTCGTAGAGCGTGGCTTATAACAAAAACATCCCTATGAATTAGCCCGAAGTACGCAATCCTTTAGCTCTTTCATCGTATCTTATTAGTTGTCCGCCGGGCGGTGAACGATCGTCCGCTTGCCGGTGAACGATCGTCCGGCGGCCAGCGAACGATCGTTCGCCGCCCGGCG
>URZO01000095.1 GCA_900552465.1 uncultured Parabacteroides sp.
AATCTTTATTAACCGTCAGCTGAAGCAGACGGCAAAAGAGAGCCTGCGGCACGAGGTAAACCTCGTTTGTTGAGACACTGATAAATCGTCATTTATCTTTATATCTCTCTTCCAACATCTCTATGTCGGATTCGATTTGTTTCACCTCTTGTTCCTTCATTTGTATATCACGCAAGGTTTGCCGGTGCTGCCGTACAGGCTGCAATGCCATCCGTTCCTTCTCATAATGTGATTTCTCGGCTTGCCGGATCATCATGTCCAAATCCTTGGCCACATTTTCCGGAATTTCCGTCTTTACGCCGTTGCGGATGATGTAGCTGCCGGCGTAAGGATTAAAATCTTCTTCCTGCTTATGATCTCCTTTGTTCAAAAATAAGAACAACAACAAAGAAGCGGCCACAGCGGTACCTATCCATAACCACTTTTTGTAAAAAGGGACTTTGTGGACCGGCTTTGCAGGGTTCGCCTCCTCCACTTCGCGGGCGATTCCGGTTTCAAAATAACCGAACACCGGTTTGTAGGGCTTCAAATGTTCCGGCAAGTCCGGACGGGCGAAGAAAGCATACAGCTCCTGCTCCTCGGCATTAGAAGTTTCTCCTTCGAAGAAACGCTCCAACAAACTTTCGATATATGTATATTCGTCTGATTTCATCCTGTTACATTTTTAAGAATAGTTCCTTGACTCTTTTACGTGCCCGCGAGAGGTTCACCCGGACAGCTTCCGGCGTACTGCCCGTCAGTTCGGCAATCTCCTTCACTTCGAAACCATCTACATGTTTCATCCGGAGTATCGTCTGCTGCAATCCGGGCAGTTGTTCCATAATGCCCATGACATGGCTCACACTGTCTTTCTGCTCCAGCGCAGTGTATGGATTATCGTCTGCGGTGATAATTGCCGAATCGGACAACTTCTCCTGCCTGTACTGGAAAGAACGAAGACGGTTCAGGCAAAGATGCTTGGTGATCTGCACGGCAAGGGCCTCCACACTGTCGTAACGCTCCAGCTCCTCGCGGATGTACCACAGCTTGAGAAAAACTTCCTGCACGATATCTTCCACATCCTGCGGGTCGTCCAGCAAGCGACGGGCACATCCCGACAACTTCCCCCTGAGTGGTACGACTTCTATTTTAAACTGTTCTTGTTCCATTCTATCAATAAGACACGCAACTTAGACAAACATAACATGGATAATGTGCCAATTTATTAATATGCCAATGTGCCAATGAAATAAAAGACGATTCACAGAGATGAGGTCTTTTATTCCATTGGCACATTTAGCGAGGCGCCACATTGGCAAATTGGCGAATTATTCTGACTTAATGCTCTTCACCGGATTCTCGTTCGCCACATACCAGGAACGAAGGACGACACAGAACCCGATCACAATCAGCAAGGCAAGGCCTCCCAATATAAAGATAAAGACATTCAACGAGATCTTTTCCGGGAAATTTTCCAGCCACTTATCACCAGCCAGATAGGTCCCGATCAGGCCGATGATAACAGCCGGCGTACCGATACGGACAATGTTGCCGAGCAGCAATCTCAACACATCAATAGCCGTCGCCCCGTTGACCTTGCGGATAGCAATCTCCTTGCTCCTCCGGCGTATCTCATCGGAGACATATCCGACAAGCCCCATCAGCGTAATCAGCAACATGAATACAGCCGCCACCGCTACGGAATTACGGAACCGCTCGGTGTCGCGATAGGATTCATGTATCTTGTCGCGATAGGTGGTCAAAACGATATCCTGCTCCGGAAGCAGTTCCCGAAGGCGGTTTTCGAGCATCGAGAAAGACGCGGGCGACATCTCACGAAGGCGTACGTTTATGGATAAAGAATTCCAGTCACTTCCGATACCGACAATGATCACCGGTGTCTGCGGAACGAATATGGAACCGACAATGAAATCATCGAGCACGCCGGTAATCACGATGTCAAACAGATGCGGGCATTTATAGACTTTCCCGATCGCATTGTCGTCCCAGCGCAAAAGTTCAAGGAACTTCCGGTTAACCAGAGCCGGGGTCGGCTCGGCCATAAAGGAAGGAATGTTCGTTCCCTGCACAAGGCTCAATCCTAATGTGCTCACATAGCTGGAATCAGCGAATTGGAAGCGCAGTGTAGCCAATGCCTCTTGTGTTTCCGGATCGATCAGGGGCGTACCGCTGAAAAAATTGCAGATCAAGTAACTGGCAAAACTGACATTCTCTATCTCCGGGGAACGCATCAACTCCGTTCTTACCATCTGCTGACGCTCGGAAGGAATACTGTCAAGATCACAATAGACAATATTATCCGGATGATAACCGAGGTCCTTATTCAAGACCTTATTATATTGCAGCAGGATGATCGCCAGGAAAGTCAGCATAAAGGCCGCACAAGCAATCTGCACGCCTAACAACCCTTGTTTCCATCCGCGTTTGCTGTAATTATAAAAACGGAATGCCTGCGTCACAGGAATAGCCGAAAAGATACGTGCCGGTACAACACCTGAAAGCAGGACTACCAAGAAGACCAATCCTAACGATACCAGCAACTGCCGCCCGGCAAAAAGCGAACCCAACGTCACTCCCATCAGATCCGTAATCAGACCTCCCGAAACCAAAACCAGCAGAGCCGTACAAACCAACGAGATCAGGATCAGGATTACCGTTTCGGACAGATTCATCACGAAGATATTACCGGAACTGGCTCCGTTACTTTTATAAATCGCCATCGTACGGGCACGGGTAGCCAAAGACGAGATAGACATCATCACATAGTTCAGCGAGACAGCCACTAAGATCAACGTTGCCAAAAGCGAGAGGACGAGCAAGGTCAACTTTGTTTCCTTATTATCGGTATGCAAAGTCGTAAGCGGTTTCAGATAGCAGTCGAAAGCATAGCCGCCTTTCTCCATGGCTACACGGTCCATGTGGCGGGCCAGCATGTCGGGTATGGCTTGTTCATTAATCGCCTTTACGTCGACACCTGCCTGCATGCGGACATACCCTTTATAGCCGTCTCCCCCGTTCCAACTGTTGCGGCTGTTATTGGCAATCGAGTAGATCAGATTAAAATCGAGGTGTGAGTTTTCCGGCACATCCTCAAATGTCCCGACCACAGTCAGGGTTCCTTTATGGGCTTTATCATTGAATAATGTCTTCCCTATCGGGTCCTGTCCTTTGAAGATTCGTTTGGCAAGCGATTCAGAAAGGAATACGTTTCCGCCCGTCTTCAAACCCATCTCACTGCCGGAAAAGATCTTGAAAGGAAGCGTCTTGAAGAACATCGTATCAGCATAGATCGTCTTAACGGAATAACGGTCTTCACCTTCAAAAATAACCCGTTCGCCACTTTCGAGAAGAGAGGTCCCGGCAATAGCTCCCGGTATTTCGAGCGGCATCGTCGGAGCCACCGGCTGAAAGGTGAAAGCGTAATCGTTCGATTTAGCCTCGGCCGACCCTACCCCTGTCGTATATACAGTTTGTACCTGATAAATATTCTCCGCCTCCGGCAAGAATTTATCATAACTTAAATCGAATGCGATACGGGCAAACAGAACCAAACCGATTGTTAAGCCCAACGTCAGGGTAAAAACCTTTATCAGGTTATTACCCCAGGCGGTTTTCAAATAGCTGACTGCGTAAAATAATTGTTTCATGATATAACATATTTCTATAAACAAGACACCCGTACCGGACAAACGTAACATCTCCTCCCTTTAATTATTCCGACTTAAGACTGTTTACCGGATTTGCATTCGCCACAACCCATGCGCGGCAAAGGACGCAAACAACAATCAACAGATAGACAAACAACGCCCCCGCCAGGAACATAAAGAATCCGAGAGAAGCCTTTCCGGAAAATTGTTTCAGCCAGCCGGTCCCGGAATAATAGGCGATTGCTATACCGATCACGATAGCCGGGATCGCGATATAAGAAATATCTTTGGAAATCATTTTCAGAATGCTCCATGCCGAGGCCCCGTTCACCTTACGGATCGCGATCTCGCGTCCGCGGCGGTTCGTCTCATCGCTGGTATATCCCAACAGACCGATCAGCGCAATGATCAAAGTCACGATACCTCCGATCATAACCGAGTCGCGGAACGTACGGGAATCCTTGTACATCTCTATCATATCCATATAGTAGGCAGTCACATTGACGCTACGGTCCGGCATGAGGTTTTCCAGCAGTTCCTGCGCTTTCTTTATATTTTCGGGTGACATCTCACGGAATTTAATCAGGATTTTCGGTGCATACTTGTCATAGAACACCACTGCCGGGCGTAAATCCGGATTACCGGTACTTTCAATGCATATATCTTCAAACACACCGCAGATCGTAAACGGCTCCCCGTTCTGGCTGTGCTCCGTTACGACGATACTTTTGCCCACGGCGCTGCCTGTCCAGCCTGCCACCTTCTCCATTTTCTTTACGAAAGAACGGCTGACCATCACCTTATCTTTGGCCGAACCGTCCGAACGGAAGACTTCGCCATCGATAACCGGAATCTCCATCAAAGAGAAATAATCATCTTTTACCCAATACATATCGGCGATGTTGAACAACTCGCGGTCATCACCGGGAAGCAAGATATTATTCCCCGACATCCCCGAAATCGGCAAGTCGTAGCAAGCTGAGACCTGATCCACTTCAGGCATCTTGCGCAGTTCGTCGATCGCCATATTGCGAACCGATTCCTTCGCTCCCTGCGTATCACAATAGACCAGTTTGTCGTATGCATATCCCGGACTGACGTTCACCATATAATCATATTGCTTGTTGATGACAGACAAAAGCGCCACCAGATAAGCAGTCGCCACAAACTGTATAAACAACAGGCAGAGCTTCCAGTAACGGCGCGACTCCTTAAAATTACGGAATGCGGCGGCAACCGGAATACGCAGGAATATATAGGTCGGAATTAACGCGGTAATAAAGAAGATCACCACACAAATGCCCGCTAAAACCATAATTGTCTGCATAGAGAACAAGGCACCTAACGAAGCGCCCAGCAGTTCTTCCACCTTTCCCCGGAACAGGATAACGAGGAAAGCCGCAAGCAGAAGGGATATCAGCATGTGCAGGCAAGTCTCCGACATAATCATGCCGAACAGATTCTTGTCGGAAGCGCCATAACATTTATGGACAGCCACCTCCTTCGTCCGGTTAATCAACGTAGAGATCACAATCAGGACATAATTCATGGCCGCCGTCAGGATAAGTACGAAGGCAAGCAGCATCAGCAGGGAGTTCATGCTCTTCACCTCACTGTTGTTACTATGCATATCCATCAACGGAACCAGACTGTAAGTCAGGTCGACACCGGATTTTTTCACCTCCTCCAGGTCACAGTGCCGTCCCTGCATCTCGCGGATCGCTGTTGTCAGGCTCTCCGGGTCTGTGCCGGGATAGAGTTTCACATATCCTAAATAGCGGTCGTTCCCCAGCCAGTTTTCCCGGCTCCATTTATTCATACCTTCCAGGGAAGCGACAACTTCAAAACGCAAATGAGAGTTTTCAGGTACATCTTCAAACACGCCGCCAACCGTATAGGTTTGTCCCGGACTGGATTCAAACTCGAACTTCTGCCCCATCGAACTTTCCACGCCACCAAGCAAATTGGCTATGCGGTGTGAAATCATCACATATCCCGGACGCGCCAGCGTCTCTTTCGGATTACCGATCAGGATCGGACGGGGAAGCAAATCGAATACGTTCGTATCGCCCATTACGACGTAACGTGCGGAATAACGGTTCTTATCTGCAGTTCTGAATAACTCTTTGTCACCTCCGATGTATGTCAGGCGGGTAGCCTTCTCCACTTCCGGAATCTCAGCCTGCATGCCCGGAGCGACACCACCGCTTACCTGCGGATAGGTCTTATATTCATTATCCCGGATGACATTCTCATGTAACCGGTAAATACGGTCGCTGTCAGGATAGAACTTATCGTAAGAACTTTCAAAACAGACTTTGGATATAAGGACAAGCCCCATTGCCAATCCAACCCCCAATGACAGAATCTTAATCCCATTACTACGCCCTTTTTTCAAAAGCGAGCGTATTGCTATGTTCCAGTTTCTCATATCTTGTATTTTATTATTTCCTGAACAGAAAGATTCAAAAAACGTGCCAAAACAGCTAACTAATTAAAATACAAGAATATGCAAACCTGCTAATTTCCGGATAGTGTCCAATTATTTGACAATGGTGTATAAATATTAGACACTATTCCGATTTCAGGCTGTTCACCGGATCGTCGTTCGCCGCGTCCCAGGTACGGTAGATAATACATCCGACTACAACCAGGCTGACAAACAGCCCTCCGGAAATAAACATCCAGGGACTAAGCGGTATCTTCTCTACGAATTGCTGTAGCCAACGTTCTGCCACAAAATAGGATACGGCACACCCTATTATGATAGCAGGCAAGGCAAGCCATAAAATATCGGTCAGGAATATGCTCAATATATCTTTTAAGGTCGCCCCGTTCACCTTCCGGATAGCCAGTTCTTTACGGCGGCGGTTCACTTCATCGTTCGTATAACCGATCAATCCGATCATGGAGATAAGCAGCGTGATAATACCGCCGATCAGGACCTGATCCCTGAACTTCCGGGAACTGCTGTACAAGTTTACCATCTCGACCGAATAAAGCGAAAGCCTCGGGTCCCTATCCGGCATAAGTTCCTGTAACTTGTCATTTACTCTTTCCACGGCCTCCGGAGTCACCTGGTGGAATTTGACGTGCAGGTAGGTCAGAGGACGCTGCCGGTAGAACAAAATAGAAGGACGGTCATCCTGGCTGATAAGTGTCCCGATACGATAATTTTCATATACCCCGCAAATGGTATAATACTTAGAGTCATAATGGTCATGTTCCGAAATATAAATAGATTTACCGACCGGGCCGTCAGACCAGTCCGTAAACTCTTTCATCTTTTCAACAAAAGCGCGATTCACCATTACTTCATCCGATTTCGAAACATTCTCCGTAAACGAACGTCCTTCGATGACTGGAATTTCCATCAGTTTCAGGAAACCATTGCCCACCCAATACTGGTCTGCGATATTAAAGAGTTCTTTACCCGATTCGGGCAAGGCGATATTGTTGCCGGACATACTATCCCACAAAGGTAATGCATACGAAGTTGTGACCGCCTCCACTTCCGGAATACGCATCAGCTCGTCCAACATCTTGTAACGGGTCGTCGAATCGGTCCCCGATATGCTGCAATAAGCGAGGCGATCATAGGAATAACCCGGATTACTGTTCACCATAAAGATGTGTTGACGTCCCACAATGAGCAGCAGCGTCACCAGAAAACCGGCTGCAATAAACTGAAGGAACAGCAGGCCGAGCTTCCAGACGCGACGGCTCTCACGGAAATTGCGGAAAGCGGCAGCCACTGGAATACGCGCAAACAAAGCCCCCGGCACAAATCCCGTCACCAGAAAAACAACCACGCATACGGCCAGCAGGATCAACGCCCCTTTCGACAGCAGCAGCCCTTCGACAGAAACATCCAGCAAATCGTGTATCATATCCCGGCCCAGGAAAATCAGAAAGACAGCCAAGACAATCGAACAAACCATGTGTACCAGCGTTTCGGACATCATCATATTGTGGATATTCCCTTCCGAAGCCCCATAAGATTTATGTACGGCAATCTCTTTCGTCCGGTTCACAATCGAAGAAATAGCAATCAGGATATAATTCATCACAGCCGTAAACAACAAGGCTAAGGCCAGGATAGCCAGCATCATAACCATGCTTTTTACCTCATCCGTTTTCTTGTGCAAATCAAGAATCGGTTT
Source organism: uncultured Parabacteroides sp. (assembly GCA_900552465.1). GTDB lineage: Bacteria > Bacteroidota > Bacteroidia > Bacteroidales > Tannerellaceae > Parabacteroides. The sequence goes on from URZO01000095.1 coordinate 7,811, forward strand.
CAAGGTATAGGTCAGTTCCATCCCCGCTTTCCTCATCACCTCGGCATCCTGGTGGCGAAGCGCCATATCGTGTATGGCCGGCGTAAGACTTTCGGCAGCAACACCCGGCATCAGGCGTACATAGCCCTTATAGCGATCATTACCCAACCAGTTGTTCAAACTCTCCTTATCCATTCCAGCCATGGAAACCAGCATGTCATAACGCAGGCTGGCATTCTCCGGTATATCTTCGAACACACCTCCGATCGTCACTTCCAACCCAGGATTCTCATCGGGAATAATCGTCATCCCCTCAACCTTCCCGATCCCGCCCATCTTCTCCGCCAAAGAACGGGAAACCATGGCATACCAGGGTTTAGCCAATATCTCTTTCGGATTACCGGACAGGATAGGACGTGGAAACAGATCAAACACATTACTATCCGCCATCATGATAAAACGAGCCGAGTAACGCTCTTTATCAGGGGTTGTAAACAAGGTGTTATCCCCTCCTATATAGGTAAGGCGGGTAGCAGCTTCCACACCGGGTACCTCGTACAGCATACCGGGAGCCACAGCACCGCTCACCTGATAATAATCTAACTCCTTCCCACTTTGATTATAGTTCTCATAAATCTGATAAATCCTGTCTGCATCCGGATAGAAAGTATCGTACGACCGTTCAAAATATATTTTGGCAATTAAGACCAAAGCCACCGACAAGCCTACGCTCAGCGAGACTATCTTCATCATATTGTGCCTCCCTCTCTTGAAAAGCGAGCGAATGGCGATATTCAGGTTTCTCATATATCTATTTATATTATTCAGATTTCAAACTCTTCACCGGATCTTCATTCGCGATATTCCAGGTACGCACTACGACCATAGCCAAGATAACCAGCCAGATTGCCAATGCAGCGCCTGCAAAGATAAAGATATTTAACGGTATCTTTTCAGAAAACTGCTGCAACCAGCTTTCCCCCATCCAGTAAGAGCTCATGACTCCCAAGAGGACGGCTGGGACAGCCATATAGAGTACATCTTTGGAAATAATCGCCATAATATCGGCTACCGTCGCACCATTCACCTTTCGGACCGCGATCTCTTTGCGACGGCGGATCGTTTCGTCCGCAATATATCCGATCAGGCCGACAATCGTGATCAGGAAAGTAACCAGGCCGCCCAGCATAACGGAGTTACGGAACAACCGGGATGCCGAATACATATCGATGATACTGACTTCGTAAGAGTTTACCGAAATATCCTTATCAGGAAGAAGATCCTGAATGGTTTTCTCTATGAGTTTCATATTCTCGACCGTAATATCCCCATGTAATTTCATCGAGACCACATTGCCCGGCTTGCTTGAATAGAACCAGACCGTCGGCGGCATGATTTCAGATTCGATCGCTCCAGCACGCACTTCATCGTAAACTCCGATAATTTCATAATCATTCGGTTCACCATGTCCGCTTATATAGAGCTTTTTACCGACCACGCCTTCTTTCCATCCCAAGGTCAACGCCAGTTTTTCCGCCGTCATCCGGCTGACCATCACGATACGCGCCGAATCGGAATAAGAACGGTCGAAAGCCCTCCCTTCAATCACTTTTATATCCATCAGCGGAATGTAGTCTGCATCCATACGTCCCATGTCATTAACATGCAAAACAACATCGTCAGTGCCGTTCCGATAAATCATATTACCTCCGTCACCACCTCGAACTGGCAGTGAATTGGAAGCGGCTACGGCTTCTACTTCCGGCATCTTTCTCAATTCATCCATAACCATACGGACTGCAGAACTCTCTACTCCGGAAAGAGAAGTATATAGCACCCGGTCGTACGAATATCCGGGATCGTCCGTCACCATCTTCTGGTACTGCAAACCGGTAATCGCCAGCAACGTAACCAGGAAACCGACGGCAACAAACTGGATAAACAGCAATCCTTTTTTCCAAAGGCGGCGCGATTCGGTATAGGAACGAAAAGCAACCGCCACCGGTACACGGGAAAACAGATAAGAGGGAAGCAGACCGGCAAACAAGAAGACCAGCAGGCATACACCTACCAACAACAATATTGTCTGCCACGTAAACAAGGCCCCCAAAGAAGCCTTCAACAATTCCTCCACCATTTCGCGGAGGGCAAGTATCAACAAGGCAGAGAGTAATACGGAAGCAAACAGATTCACAAACGTTTCGGAAAAGATCATCCCCGATATATTTTTGCCGGAAGCCCCGTAGCATTTATGAATGGCAACTTCTTTAGAACGGACAACCAACGAAGAAACCATCAGCAGGATGTAATTCATCAAAGCCGCAAACAGAATAGAGAAAGCGATCAACGACAACATGACCGCCATACCCTTTACGGCCGAAGAAGTTGCATAGACCTCTTTAAGGGGTTTTAAGGATAAACGATAAGTCATTCCCATCTCCTTCAACTTTTCGGAAGGGACATGGCGTTCCAACATCTTGGCCATTTCAGCCTCCAATACCTCCTGATCGGCTTCCGGCTGAACTTTAATATACCCATGATAGCTATCGCCACCGAACCAGCCATTTTCATGCGTCCACCCCATAAGATCCTTAATAGAGCATAACGACAGAAGGATATCATACCTTAAATGTGAATTCTCAGGAACATCTTCAAACACACCGCCAATCGTGATAACCCGGCCGGGAAAAGAAGCCAGCTCGAACGACATTCCGGTTACATCCTTTCCCTCTCCTATCCTTTCGGCCAGACTTTCGGAAACAAGTACATACAACGGTCTTGAAAGAACCTGTTTCGCATCTCCCGTTAACACTTTACGCGGCAGGACATCGAAAAAACATTCATCCGCCAACAGGAAATCGGCTTTATATTTATTCTTATCAGACATGAAAAACACCGAATTACCCACCCAAAAAGTACAGCGGGTTGCAGCGACCACTCCCGGAATCTCAAGTTTTACTCCCGGGGCAACACCTCCACTGACGAAGTCCATATCGTCCATTTTCTTTTCACCTGCCGATATATTCTCCCGTATCTGGTAGATGCACTCGCTATCCGGGTAAAAATCATCATAGGAAAGCTCGAAACAGACTTTGGCAATCAGCACCAAGCCCATTGCCAATCCAACACCCAACGACAAAATCTTTATCCCGTTACTCCTGCCCTTCTTGAAAAGGGAACGCAATGCTACATTCAGGTTCTTCATATCAGTCAGCCCTTTAACTATTCAACATTATACTATTTCATTGAAAAACAATCAAAAAACATGCCAAAAGAATTAAACAACTAATACACAAACACTTGCACACTCACCCCAATTATCATACTGTCCAATTATTTGACAATGATGTACAAATATTGGACAGCGCGTATTCCAAACTAAGAAGAACTGAGCTTTTTCAATATCTGCTTTTTAATAATAAAAATTGAATTTTGTACCTTTGTACGCATGAAACGGAATATACTGGCGCTCTATCTGATTAAACTCTCCAAATGGTTTACATTAGTTATGCCTATTATCGTGCTTTTCTATGAAAAACATGGATTAGGGCTACAGGACGTGTTTATTCTGAAAAGTGTCTATTCGGTGGCGGCCGTAGCGTTAGAGATCCCATCCGGTTATCTGGCTGACGTATGGGGACGACGCAAATGCTTGATATTGGGATGTATCCTTTTCTTTTTCGGATACCTGTGCTACTCCTTTACCTCCACTTTCACAGCTTTCCTTTTTGCCGAATTGTTGTTGGGAAGCGGACAAACGCTGGTGAACGGTGCAGATTCGGCGTTACTATACGACACGACCGCCCAATACAAAAAAGAGAACTTATACCTCCGCTACGAAGGGCGCATCACGATGATCGGCAATTTTGCAGAGGCCGTTGCAGGTATATTCGGCGGACTGCTGGCCTCCTATTCGCTGCGTTTCCCTTTTTATGCCCAGGCGGTGATTGCTTTTACAGGTATTCCTGCGGCATTTGCACTGAGGGAGGTCAACCGTTCGAATAAGATCAAGAATCCGGTCGACGAGATTATGCGGATCATCAAATACTCGTTAGTCACAAATAAAAAACTTTGCTACAACATCATGTTTTCCGGAATTATCGGAGCGGCTACACTGACAATGGCCTGGTTCGTGCAGCCGGTATTGATGTACCTGAAAACCCCTATATCCTGGTATGGCGTTATCTGGACAGTCCTGAACCTGACAGTCGGCCTGGCAGCCCTCTGGTCGGACCGAGTAGACAGTTATTTCGGGCCGCGCAGAATGGGAATCCTGATTCTTGTCGTGATCGTAGGCGGCTATGTTTCGCTGGCCTTCAACCTGACATACGCCGGGCTTGCCATCCTGCTCGTCTTCTACGTTTTTCGCGGTTTTGCCACTCCGATCCTGAAAGGCTATATCAACCAGATGACCTTTTCCGATATGAGGGCGACAGTGCTTTCCATCCGTAACTTTATTATCCGCCTGATGTTCGCAGCTATCGCCCCCTTTATCGGTTGGCTGAATGATATGTACTCGCTCCGGGTTGCCCTGCTCGTTTCGGCGGGGATCATCCTGGTACCGGGAGCGCTCTTCCTCGGGTTGCAGTTCAGAAAAACGGAAGAGGGGTAATCACGGCTGTACCGTTGCCTTTATATCCTTTCCCTTGTTCCTACATGCCAGCATATAGATCTTTCTTACCCGCTAATTGTCAATTTGACAAATCGTAAAAACAAGTATCAATTCCTGCTGCTGAATCCGAATAAAAGGCAACTCTTTTTGCATGAGACTATTCTCCGGAAGTTAACGATTACCCAAATGCCATTCATCAGGTGATTTTGCAAACAAAAAACACAGCCCAAAAGCTTTAATCCAAATGATTTCAACAAACCCGTCACAGAAACACGCCTTTCCCATTCCTTATGATAATTGAAAAGAATACTGATTTATTTCTCTTTTAGCTAACAAAACCTGCTTTCCAACAGGTTCCCAAAAGTTAAAAAGATCATTATTCCGGATTTAGCCAAGCTCTTTCCAAAATCATTTAGATCATTTTCTAAAATGATCAGCATCACTGACCTGAATGGTCCCAATCATTTCACTAAATCATTAGGATGATTTTAAAAATGATTTAGATGATTTCGGAAACCGTGTCCAAATCTTGCCGTCCTTTCCTCCGGATGATAGATTTTTTCCAGTACTAACATCACAAAAAAGGATAAAAAGTTTTCAAAATGACAGTAGAACTAAATAAACACCCATCAATATAACACTACATAACTTTAAGATACCCCTTATACCTGGGTGATCAATATGAATGGCGTACTAAAAAAAGAGGATGTGTCAAAAGTCCTATTTATAGCGTCTGTGTCCTGGCGGGCTTGACACACCCCCTCTTTTTCTTACTTAACGATCGGCTTATCTTTTAGAGTCCCGCCTTCATTATAATGCTGGTTGTTAGGCAACCCTTTTTTCCCCACTCCTTCTTTCATGAGTTCTTTCAGGTCATTCAGATAAGAACGATAAACTCCTCGTGGATTTACATTATATTTTTTACAAAGAGAAGCTGCCATACCGACCACTTCCCCCATCATGCCGGTCGTACGCATGACCCGGACAGTCCCCAATGCGACATGTGTCACACTGATGTTACGACCTGCCATAAATAAGTTATCGACATTACGGGAATACAAACAACGATAGGGAATCGGATAGGGATAAATCTCGATGTGTTTCGCTATAGACTTAAACTCTTGATCCGGAAAATTTGCCGTATTTGCAGGGTCCGGATAATGGAGGTCGATTGTCCATGTCGAAGCGGCCGTTCCATCTTCATGTACCACATGTTTACGGATATCATCCTCCTTCAAGATATAATCACCCATTAAACGGCGGGATTCACGTTTGCCTGATACATAGGCTACCCATCCTAATTTACGGTTACGATATTGGGAGTTTTCTTTCATACCATTCTTTAAATAACTCCAGTTCGAGTAGACCACCAATAAACCATAATCCCGAATGCGCTCGAAGTCCTTGATCTGGTCATAGTTCATGCCGGTTTCCCAAGTCCACTCGCCCATCATTACTTTCTCACTGTTTTTATCGTTAAATTCAACGCCATAACTGAAAGCAGGGAATGAACTTGGCTTCTTATCATCAACAGAGTACCATTGAACAGATGCCCCCATCGTCATTTTATCCGCCTTTTCCGGCGCTGTGCTTTCTCCAAACTCATCACGGCTCTCGCGCCCCATCCGGTAATCGGCACCAGCCAGATAACCGATCGTCCCATCACCGGTACAATCAGAGAAAAGAGGAGCTTCAAAACGCTGTTCCTGTCCGGTTTCAATATGTTTGGCAATCACAGAACGGATCTTCTGACCATCCATCTGCACACCGATGGCGCGATAATTGGAGAATAATGTTATATTCTTTTCATTTGCAACCAATTCCGACTTTTTATCATCTTCATAATAATCACCCGGCTGCGCATTTCCTCCACGCGTAGGACCAAACTCTTTCTGCAGATTACCCAATTCCTTATAAGGGCCGGCCTCTATCCGTCCTCCCAAATGGACACGGATTTCAGAACTGTTATTGCCGCCTAAAACAGGACGGTCATTGATCAGAGCCACTTTACATCCGAGCCGGGCTGCCGAGACAGCAGCACTGATTCCGGCAATACCTCCGCCCACCACAACCAAGTCATACTGTCCGGCAACAGGTGCCTCATCCGGAAGTCCTAACGCCGTCCGACGGAAAGCTTCCAACGCCTTCATATCTGACGGCGGCACTTTTCCCTCTTCCGTCGTAAAATAGATCGCATCGCAACGGCCGTCAAATCCGGTCAGGTCGTGCAATTTTATCACTGTTTTCAGGTTCTTTACCGATACCTTTCCTGCAATCTGCCACATCCATGCACTGCCTTCTGCTCCTAACGGAGAAGTCATCTTCTTACCTGCGACCGACAAGCTGAATTTTCCAGGACCTTCCCCTTTTTTCCAAGGAGAGGTCCAGTTATAGGTACGGACATAGACGTAATATTCGCCTTTTTCAGGAAAAGTCACTTCCGTATAGGCATCATCCACAGGTATACCCATTCCATGTGCCAACATATAAGGCGATCCCATCAGATCCATAAACTGCTGGTCTACCACCCAACCGCCTTTGTTGCTAAAATTCTCGGCTTCAACAAAGAGGTCGGCAGCC
>URZO01000096.1 GCA_900552465.1 uncultured Parabacteroides sp.
TTTTCATGGTATTAGATTTAAGGTTAACAATGAAGATTGGCTGTCCGTGATGGATGGCCTTTTTTTTTGCCCGTATGTGAAGGATTCGGGTATATTGGAAATAAAGTCTTACCTTTGTGTTGCAATTAATGGTAAAAGTCTGAGATATATGAAAAGAGTTTTCTGTCCCAAGTGTGATAATCAGTTAGCGTTCGATGAAACAAAATATCCGGAAGGCAAGGTGTTGGCTTTTGTCTGTCCGCAGTGTGGTTCCCAGTTTAAGATTAAGTTAGGGCGGAAAGTTGTCCGTACCGAATCGGGCCAGGAGAAAGAGGTGAAGGAACCGGATTTTTCCTGCGGGCATATCACGGTAATCGAAAATGCATTCGGATTTAAACAAGAGTTGCCGCTTGTGATGGGCGATAATGTAATCGGACGCCGTAATAAAGATACCGACGGGGTCGATGTGCCTATCATAACCAGCGATCCCAGTATGGGACGTAAGCATTGCGTGATAAATGTGAAGGAAGATAAAGAGGGAAAGTTAATTTATACATTACGCGATTTCCCCAGTCTTACCGGAACGTTTCTATGCAGTGTGATCCTGGGTAAGAAAGAACAGGTACGGATTGAAGAGGGGGCAGTCGTGACGATCGGTGCTACTACGTTTATTCTGCATGTGCCGGGAGGAGAAGAAGTTTAATCTTAGATACTGACCGGAGTGAAACAGTTCTCTCACATCAGGGGCGATAAGGGAGATAGGGGGAAATTTGGCGTAGGTTTCGGGAGATATCGATATAAGAAACCCATTTCAATTCCGGTCCAGTACACTAAGATAAAGAATCATTATTCATGCTTCTTGTTTTAGACTTCGACAATAAAACAACTCATTTCCGATTTGGCTCACGGCCTTTTACGTAAAGATCCAAAAAGAGTTTAAACAAAAGTTTTATTAACTATGGTTAAATGCGACTTAATTAGTTATAAGTTAGTGTGTAACGCTTTTGTGCTATTAAAATGTAAGTGTTAATTCGGATATTTTGATCAATCTTTCTACCGGATATCTTTTTTATACGTACTTTTGCAACCGAAAGAGGCAATAAGGTTAATTAATGGAACAGAACAGGGTGCAGTCCACAACCGGAATTACTTTCCGCGTACTGGTGGCATTAAGTATTTGTCATTGCTTTAATGACACGTTACAGTCCGTTATCTCGGCAGTATATCCGCTATTTAAAGAAGATTTAGGATTGAGCTTTGCTCAGATCGGGTTGATCACGCTCGTGTATCAGTCGGCGGCATCCGTTTGCCAGCCGCTGACAGGGTTGTTTTTCGACAAATGGCCTTCGGCATGGTCGTTGCCGACGGGGATGAGTTTTACGCTGGTGGGGCTGTTGAGTCTGTCATTGGCCAATACGCTGCCGGTCGTACTGTGTTCGGTTGCGCTGGTGGGGATCGGCTCTTCGGTTTTTCATCCGGAGGCATCCCGGCTGACTTCGCTGGCATCGGGTGGTAAGCGTGGGCTGGCGCAGTCGCTGTTTCAGGTCGGGGGAAACTTGGGCGGATCGTTGGGACCATTGTTGGCGGCGGTGCTCGTCGCTCCCTACGGGCGGCGGCATATTGCGCTGTTCTCGATCTTGGCATTTATAGCGATTATGGTGATGATACCTGTCGGGCATTGGTATAAACGGTTATTGCTCCGGATGAAGAAAGAGGAGGGGGGAATGGCTCATACGCATATTCAGATGCCGCTACCGATGGGAAAGACGGTTTTCTCCATTTCGATCCTGCTTGTTCTGATCTTTAGCAAATACATTTATATGGCGAGTCTCAATAGCTACTATACCTTCTACCTGATCCAGAAGTTCGGCGTCAGCGTGCAGGCCTCACAACTTTATTTGTTCGTCTTCCTGATTGCTACGGCTATCGGTACGCTGATGGGCGGCCCGATCGGCGATCGGGTAGGACGGAAATACGTCATTTGGGCTTCTATCCTCGGTGCGGCGCCCTTTTCGCTTGTCATGCCGCACGTTGACAATCTGTTCCTGACGGCCGTCCTTAGTTTTTGTGTCGGACTGACCTTGTCGTCCGCTTTCCCGGCTATATTGGTGTATGCACAGGAGCTGCTTCCTTATAAATTAGGATTGATCTCCGGCCTGTTTTTCGGGTTTGCCTTCGGGGTGGCGGGGATCGCATCGGCCGTGTTGGGAAATCTGGCTGACCATTATGGAATAGAAGCAGTCTACAATGTCTGTGGCTATATGCCGCTCATCGGACTGGTTACCTGGTTCCTGCCTGATCTGAAAAGGAAACGGTAGGGATAGGGGAACAATAAAGGCGATCGCCTTGTTATAGATCATAAATTTCGCACAAACTAAATTTAGACGCACTTATGATTTGTAACTTTACGCACTTCGGCATCGTCCTGCTGTCGCTTCTTCCTGCCTTTGCCTCTGCACAGACCGAGACGGTGGAACTGTCGCTGGAACAATCCCTTACCCTGCTGCAAAGCGGGAACCGGAGCTTGAAAATAGCCGGGAAGGAGGTGGAGATGGCGAAGAACGAACATCAGAAACTCAATGCCTTTTGGTACCCCTCGGTCAGCGCTTCGGGTGCATACGTGCACATGTCGAACCCGGTCGAGGTACGCCAACCCCTGAACCAATTCACCGACCCTGCCAAAGAGTATATCCATTCGATCATCCCGGATGACCAGTTGATCTCCTCCCTGCTCGATAAGATCGGGCAGAACACGTTGACGCTGCCCCTCGTCTCGCAGAACATTACGTCGATCGACGCCAGCCTGACCTGGCCTGTTTTTACAGGCGGCAAACGTATCTATGCCAGTAAGATCGGCCGGACGCTTGTTTCCGTAGCCGAGGTCAACCGTGAACAGGTCGGCGCTACCGAACAGGCCAAACTGATCGAATGCTACTTCGGCCTGCGCCTCGGCCAGCGTGTGGTGGAGGTGAAGGAAGAGACTTACAACTCCCTGCAAACCCATTACGAACAGGCCTTGAAACTGGAACAACAAGGCATGATCAACCGGGCCGAACGCCTCGTTGCCCAGGTAAGTATGGAAGAGGCGAAGCGTGAACTCGAATCCGCCCGGAAAGATCTCGATGTAGCCGCGCAGGCACTGAAGAGCCTGATCGACATAGAAGACGGCAAGGAGATCCGTACGACAACCTCCCTCTTCATCAACGAAAGCGTTCCTTCCGCCGACTATTTCAAGGAGATGATCCCTTATAACAACTACCTTGTCAACCAACTGAAGCTGCAGGAGGACATCGCCGGCAACCAACTGAAGATCGGCCGGACAGGCTACCTCCCCAACATCGCGCTGATCGGTAAGCAGACCCTCTATGCAGACGGACTGGATAAATACCTCATGCCCCGCACGATGATCGGAGTCGGCTTCACCTGGAATATCTTTGACGGCCTCGATCGCGAGAAGCGCATCCGGCAGGCACGCCTCACCAGCCAGTCCTTGGCGATCGGCAAGGACAAGGCCGTGACTGACCTGCAGGTTGGTGTGGATAAGTTTTACACCCAGATGCAAAATGCAATGGACAATGTTAAAGCGCTGAACACGACACTCGAGATGAGCTCCGAACTCGTCCGCATTCGTGAGAAATCGTTCAAAGAAGGCATGGCTACTTCGTCCGATGTGGTGGATGCCGAAGTGATGCTCTCGAAGGTGAAGACCGCCTTTTTGCTCGCCTACTACCAGTACGACGTGGCGCTTGCCAACCTGCTTTCCCTTTGTGGCATTCCCGAATCCTTCCATCAATACCGGATGGACGGCAAAACAGAGATCTTATAACAATAAAACCGTATAATCATGGACAAAACGAAGAAATACCTGACGGTCGCCTTTCTTGTGGTGCTGGTCGCCGTCATCCTTATATCCTTTGCAGGCATGATCCTGTTGAGGAACAAACCTGTAATCCTGCAAGGACAGATTGAAGCAACCGAGATACGCATCTCCGGCAAACTGCCCGGCCGTATCGACACATTCCTGGTGAAAGAAGGCCAATGGGTCAAGGCGGGCGACACCCTTGTCGTCATCAATAGCCCCGAAGCCCTCGCCAAGTACCAGCAGGTCAACGCCCTCGAGAACATCGCCCGTTTCCAGCACCAGAAGGTGGACGAGGGAACACGCAAGCAGATCATTGCCACCGCCCAACAACTTTGGAACAAGTCGAAGTCGGACCTGGAACTGGCAAAGACAACCTATACCCGCATCGAGGCCCTGTATCGGGACAGTGTCGTCACTTCGCAACGGCGCGATGAGGTGAAGGCCCTGTACGACGCCGCCCTTGCCGGAGAGCGGGCAGCCTGGAACCAATACCAACTGGCCCTCGACGGTGCGCAGATACAGGATAAGGAGAGTGCCCGTTCCTTAGTGAACGCCGCCAAAGGTACGGTCGAAGAGGTTGCCGCCCTCCTGCAGGACGCCCGCCTGACAGCTCCCGAGTCCGGCCAGATCTCGACGATCTTTCCCAAGCGGGGGGAACTTGTCGGGGCGGGGATGCCCATAATGAACCTGATCGTGCTCGACGACGTGCATGTCGTGCTGAATGTCCGCGAAGACCGCCTGCCATTCTTCCGGATGGGCGGGACGTTTACAGCCGATGTTCCGGCAATCGACAGGAAAGGTATCCGGTTCCGGATAAACTATATCAGCCCCTTAGGCAGCTTCGCCACCTGGAAGTCTACCAAACAGACCGGAAGCTACGACCTGAAAACATTCGAGATACATGCCCTGCCCGTTAATAAGGTAGAGGACCTGCGGCCTGGAATGTCGGTACTGGTTGATTTAAACGAGGTGGAAACATTACAACAATGAACGATTCAAACAAACATAACGCCTTTCAATCCGTCCTTCGCCGGGAACTCGACCGGATGGTGTCGCGCCGGCTGTACTTCGGGGTGTGCATCGTACTGCCGTTGTTTTGTATATTCTTTATGTCCACGATCTTTGGAGACGGGCAGATGGAGAACATCCCGGTCGGCATCGTCGACCAGGACCAGACTGTCCTCTCGCGCGAAGTCACGCGGCAGGTGGAGGCAGTCCCTACTTTTAAGGTCACAAAGCATTATATAGATCCCGAGGCCGCCCGCCGCGCAACCCAGTCGAAAGAGATATACGGCTATCTCGTCATCCCGAACAACTTTGAAGCGGATGCCACCGCCGGACGCGAGGCTACCTTGGCCTATTATTACCATTACGCCCTCCTCAGCGTCGGCGGTGAGGTGCATGGCGCCTTCGAGACCGTGCTCCGCCAGATCTCGACCGGGCCGGTCGTGATGCAAGCTACAGCCTTAGGGATCGGCGAGGAGCAGATCACGACCTTCCTCGTTCCTGTCCGTGCCAGCAACCACCCCTTGTTCAACCCCGACCTGGACTACTCGGTCTACCTGAGCAACCCCTTCTTTTTTATCTTCTTCCAGGTCATTATCCTGCTGACCACGGTCTATGCTGTCGGTAGCGAGATTAAGTTCGGGACAGGGCGTGAGTGGCTCTCGGCGGCAGGCGGTAACATCGTGGTGGCGGTAGGGGCGAAGCTACTGCCTTATACTGTCATCTTCAGCCTGATGAGTGTCTTGGCAAACTACGTGATGTTCGGCCTCATGCACATCCCTTTCAGCTGCGGCTTCTGGCCGCTCAACGGGACGGCGATCCTGTTTGTCATCGCCACGCAGGCTCTTGGCCTGTTCATCTTCTCCCTCTTTCCCGCCCTCAGTCTGATTATCAGTATCGTGTCGATGGTCGGATCGCTCGGAGCGACGCTTTGCGGGGTGACCTTTCCGGCGCCCTCGATGTATGCGCCGGTCTATTATACCACTTTCCTCTTCCCCGTCCGCCACTTTACCGAGATTTACCAGAATCTCCTTTACGGGGATTACGGTTTTGCCTATACCTGGGTGAACTTTGCGGCATTAGTGGCATTTCTGCTTCCCGCACTATTATTATTGCCTCGGTTGAAGAAAGCGATTCTTACACCCAAGTGGGCTGTGCCGGTCGAAAACTGGTCCTGGAATACCGATAACACGGATAAAAATATAGGAATATGAAACTACTATCTATCATACGCGAAGAGTTCAAGACGATTGCCGGCAGCCTTGCCATCCTGCTCGTGCTGATGGGCGGCATATTCATGTACGGATTGTTGTATAATTATATGTATGCCCCCGACCTGGTGCGCAAAGTGCCGGTTGCCGTTGTCGACCGTTCCCACAGCGAACTGAGCCGCCACTATGCCCGCCTGCTGAATGCCACCCCGCAGGTCGACATCGTGACAACAGGCGTCGACTATCCCGAAGCCCGCAATATGATGAAACAAGATCTCGTGGCCGGCATTCTCTATCTGCCGGAAGATTTCGAGGATCGTGTCAACCGGGGCGAACAATCCGTCTTCATTGTCTACGAATCGACGAGTGCTTTCCTCTACTACCTTGCCCTGCAGGAGGCCAGCGCCTCGTCCATGCTGGCGCTGAATGATGACTACCGGCCGGAGATGCTTGTTTTTCTCCCCAACCAGGATGCTGCGAAGTTGTCGGCAGCTCAACCCGTCGGCGTCGTGGGGACTGCCCTCTACAATCCGACCAAGGGCTACGGCACTTACCTGATTCCCGCCGTACTCATTGTCATCATGTTTCAGACCCTTCTCATGGTCATCGGCATGGTGAGTGGAGACGAACGGCACAACGGTTCGATCGTCCGCCTGGCCGGAAACCCCGTAAACCTGTCTTTCGGCCGGATGGCGCAGGTGGTGATCGGGAAAACCTTTGTCTATGGTATCCTCTATGCCGTTTTCGCCCTCTTCCTTTTGGGGTTGATCCCCTATATGTTCGGGCTTCCGGATATCGGTCATCCCCTGTATATCATTATGCTGATGATCCCTTTTCTGATGGCGACCAGCTTTTTCGGACTGACCGCCTCACTTGTTTTCACCGATGGTGACGCTCCTTTGCTGATGATTGCTTTCTTCTCTGTCGGACTGATCTTCCTCTCCGGTGTCTCCTATCCTTTGGAGTTGATGCCCTGGTACTGGAAGCTCACGCACTACCTGATCCCGGCAGCTCCGGCGACGATGGCATACGTCAAACTGAATTCGATGGGCGCCTCGATGGCGGAAATACAGTCGGAATACATAACCCTTTGGGTACAGTGCGTTTTCTATTTCATCACCGCCTGCCTCGTCTACCGGTATAACATCCGGAAAGCGATGCGGCATGCCCAGGTTTAAAATTGGCAAATTTTGAGCCCTCTTACATTTCCGTCTCATAGTTATGGTTTTGGTAAGTCATAACTATAAGACGCTCTCTCCATAGTTATTGTCTTTACTTAAGCGTCATTGCATCTCCCGAATCCTAACCTCCATGCCGCTACCCTGCAGAGCTTCTTTGAGTTCGCCTATCTTTGTGTCTCCGTAATGGTAGGGGTACAGGATTTTAGGCGAGAACATCCGGGCGGCGTTGGCGGCTTGGGGAACGGTCATCGTATAGGGCTGGTTGACCGGGAGGAAGGCGATGTCTATATCTTTGAGGTTCCTGAGTTCCGGGATGTCTTCCGTGTCGCCGGCTATATAGATGCGTGTGCCGCCGAGTGTCAGGATGTAGCCGTTGTCACGGTGGCGGGGATGGAATTTTTCTCTTCCGGGAGTCGTATTGTAGGCGGGGACGGCTTCTATCGTCAGGTAGTCTGTCGGTTTGAGCTTGTCTCCGTTCTTCATGACGGTTCCCTTGCCGATGATTTCCCGGCTGTTTTCGTTTGCGATGATGATCGTGCTGTCCTTTTCGGATGCGGCAATAGCTTTCTTGTCCAGATGGTCGCCATGTTCGTGGGTGATCAGGATGATGTCCGCCTTCGGGAAGGTGGCATAGTCGGCATATTCGGAGACGGGATCGACCTGTATGACATGGCCGTCGTATTCGATCATCAGGCTGGCGTGTTTGATGAACGTGATCGCCAGTTCGCCGCCGTCACGTGTTTTCAACTTATCAACTGCGAAATTACCGGCCGAGAGGGAGGTGGATGCAAACAGACTGCTCATAAGAATAAATAATAGATGTTTCATAAAATAACAGGATTGAAAGGTAAAACGTTTGGACAAAGATAAGGGAAAAACGATAACAATTAGAGATAAATCCTTACATTTGCGTCCGTATCTGATAACATGAAAAGAAATGAAACGAATACTGCAATTGATCTTTATCAGCTGTCTTTGCCTGTCGGCAGCAGCACAGAAAAACGCCCCTAAATGGATGGATAAAGCTAAAAAAGCTGTCTTTACGATCACGACTTATGGAAAAGACGGGAACAAACTGGCTACGAGTACGGGATTCTTCGTCTCCGAATCCGGCGATGCTGTTTCTGCATACGATATTTTCAAAGGGGCCGAGAAGGCGACCGTTACCGATGCGGAAGGAAAGACATACCCGGTTAAGAATATACAGGGGGCGGATGAACTCTACGATGTCATAAAGTTTCAGGTAGAGGTTCCCAAGAAAGCGGCTTTCCTCACGATTGCAGCCGAACCGGTTGCGAACGGTACGAATGCTTACCTTTTGCCTTTCTCTACCGGTAAGACGGCGACTTTTAAGTCGGGTGCAATCACCGAAGTGAGCAAACTGAAAGATCCCTACAAATATTATAAGATGGCAATTGCGCTGGAGGATAACGAGCTGAACGCTCCGTTGCTGACACCCGAAGGCGAAGTCTTTGCACTGGCACAGGCCGATGCCGGGGGGAAGAAAGATGTATGCTATGGTCTTTCCGCCGGTTATGCCGGTAGTCTGTCGATCGGATCTGCCGACTATTTAGGTTCTGTTTACCGCAGTATCGGTATCCGGAAAGGATGGCCGAAGGAGGTGGACCAGGCATCTGTTGCCCTCTATCTGCTTGCCGGGACACAGGATGCGAAGACGCGCTTAGAGACGATCAACGATTTTATCGCCACTTTCCCCAGTGCACAGGATGGCTACCTGAACCGTGCCGACTTTTATGCTTATAACCGTGCCGACTTGGCAAGCTCTCCGGCTGAACAGGCTGCTTACCTGGAAAAAGCGTTGGAAGATATAAAGACTGCATCCAAGTATAGCGACAAAAAGGGTGATGTCTGGTATAACCGTGCCAAACTGATTTATGGCGTAGCTTCCGCTGATACGACCCTGACCGATCCTGCCTGGACGGTCGAAGCGGCAATGGAGGCATTGGACAAGGCGATCGGAGAAGAGGATCTGCCTGCCTACCATCAGCTGAAAGCGGATATCTACTTCAACAAAGGAGAGTTCCAGCAGGCATTCGATGAATACATGATTGTCAATAACAGTGATATTGCTTCCGCCTCTTCCTATTATATGGCGGCGAAGGCAAAAGAACGGATCACAGGATTCAATATCGGGGACGTAATCGCTCTGTTGGACAAGGCTGTCGAGAAGTGCGGAGCAAATATGAACGCCGAGGCCGCAGCCTATGTCTTGGAACGGATTGACTGGCGCCTGCGTCTGGCACAATATGCCGATGCGATTGCCGATTATGACCTTTATTATACATTGTCCGGCGGACAGGTGCTGCCGAATTTCTTCTATCTGCGCGAACAGGCCAAGTTCCGTGCCGGTGACCTGGAAGGTGCTTTGAAGGATATCCAGACAGCTATCGCAGCAAGTCCGCGGACACCGGACTACTATGCCGAAGAGGCTTCCGTATATGTACGTCTTCAGAAGTATGAAGATGCACTGAAGAGTATCGAGAAGGCGATTGCCATTGCTCCCGATTTCGGGGCTTGTTACCGCTTGCGTGGCGTCTGCTATGTCCGTTTAGAGAAGAAGGCTGAGGCTTGCGAGGCTTTCAATAAGGCGAAAGAACTGGGCGATCCGCTTGCCGAGAAGCTGATAAAGGAACACTGTAAATAAAATAGGGATATGAAGAATCTGATGAAAGTATGGCTGTTACTGCTTGTCTGTATCCTTCCGCTTGGTACGGCCTGCCAGGGTAAAAAGAAAGAGGCAGCGCAGGTAAGTACTACGCTGTTTGATAAAGATCTGCCGGAGATCAAACAACTGGTCGATGGGAAATGGGAACTGGTTAGCGGTAAGAATGCCCGCGAGTTCTGCGAGTACGAGAATACTTTCATCACCTTCGACGGTGACCGGTATGTCTGGACCGAAGACGGCAAAGCGGAACCGGGTGCCCTGAACTGGCGCAAGGCGGATACGGGCATGGGGTATGATGCCTACCTGATGGATGTTTTCTACGAAACCAATCCGTCTTTCCCGCTCTCCATCAAGGGCGATACGCTGTTCCTGCAGGATTGTTCGGAAACGGGATATAAGTACACGTTAATCCGGAAATAATGACTGTTCGTCCCAAAGGCTGAGTTGTGTTCCTCCTTTGCCTTTGGGCTTTTTTGCATCTCCATAGACCGTTTTTCCTCCGTATTTGTAGGAGGTGTTCCGTTCATGTTCCACCAGTTTATCAAAATAGTTGTTGGGTGTATAACCATTCTCCATCTCCTGTGAAATGACGGAGAGGTTCTTTAAGGCTTCGGATTTGTCTTTATCTCCTAACTTTGCCTGCCTGATCGCTTTGTCGAAGACTTCGATCGTCTCGTCATACACGCTTGTCGGGACAGGAAAAGGATGCCCGTCTTTCCCTCCGTGGGCAAAGGAAAAACGCGCCGGATCAGAGAAACGTGAGGGAGTTCCGTGAATCACTTCACTGACCAGCGTCAAAGACTGTAATGTCCGGGGACCGACCCCTTCAAGCAGGAGGAGTGACTCCATATCTGATACATTTGTCTCGTGTGCCAGAATCAGGGCGGCACCTAAGCGTTTCAGGTTGACGTCTTCTGCCTTTACCTCGTGATGGCGGGGCAGGATGATGGATACTTCACGCATGAGCTTGTCGGGTGTCTCTTTCGTCAGTTCGAGGATGCCCTCTTTTGTCGGGGTGGCGAGTTTATCGGTGAGGTTCAGGATCAATCCCTGGTTGCGTCCGCAGACCGATGTATGCGGCTCTTCCATAAAGGAGCGGATGGAAGATGAAAGCCAGTGGTAGCGGCGGGCCATCCGTTCATTAGGGTTCATACCTTGCTGGACAACCGCCCATTCCCCTTCTTTGGTAACAACAAAAGAGTGGAGATATAGTTGGAAGCCATCTTGCACAGCTGTGTTATCTACCTTCGCAGACAGCTTACTATGCTTGACCAGTTCATCTCCGTTCAATCCGGTCCTGCCTGCTATAGCCAAAAGTTCAGCCGGTGTCTGGAGGGATGCTTTTCCCCGTCCGCCGCAGACATATATGCCTAACTCTTCTGACCGTTTATTGATCGCCTTCTTCAAAGCATTCATTACCGATGTAGTAATGCCGGACGAATGCCAGTCCATCCCCAGCACACAGCCCAGCGACTGGAACCAGAACGGATCGCTCAGCCGTTGCAGTAAAGCCGTGCGCCCATATTCGATAACGATTGCTTCGACGATGGCGCCTCCCAATAGGCACATACGCTGGGCAAGCCAGGGAGGCACTGTCCCATAATGAAGCGGTAGATCTGCATATCCTCTTTTCATATCTGCGAAGGTAAATAAAAACTATGCAAACAATCCGGATTGATTGCATAATATTTGCAACAAACAACCCGATAGAGGTGTTCTTAATTCATAATCAATAAAATAGTTGTCGATATGAGTTTACATGTTACAGAAAAGGATCATATCCTGGGGCCCGCCAAGGCTCCGATAGAGATAGTGGAGTATGCCGACTATCAGTGTCCGTATTGTAAAAAGGCGTTTTATATCATGCAGGATATCCTGAAAGAGCAGGGAGATAATATCCGCTTCGTCTTCCGTAATTTCCCGTTGGAGGAAGTACATCCGTATGCCCTGCATGCGGCTATTGCGGCAGAGGCTGCATCAGGACAGGGAAAGTTCTGGGAAATGCATGATATCCTGCTTGAGAACCAGAAAGAACTGGATGATGCTCATTTGATCGAGTATGCCCGTATCATCGATATGGATGTGGAGAAGTTCAGACATGATTTCAGTCTGGAATCTTATGTCCGGAAAGTACAGGAAGACTATGCTTCCGGTGAGAAGAACGGGGTGGATAGTACGCCCACTTTCTTTGTGAATGGCCGGATGTATGAAGGAAACTGGACGACTGCCGAATTCCCTGAATATCTCAGGTCGTTGCTACCCTAAGGCTTTATATAGGATAAAGTAGGGTTAGTGCTTGGAAAAAAGGAGTTTAATCTTTGAAGAGTTAAAGATTAAACTCCTTTTTTGTGGGGATTGGTATATTTATTCTTCGTACGTAAACTCTTCTTTCCAGGTAATACCGCTAACGTCTGTGAGGATCAGCGTATAGGAGCCTTCCGGCAAGTTAGCTATGGAACTGTCGCTGATCGTTAAGCCTGCTTTGCTGCCGAGTGGTATGACCAGGCTATGTTTACCCGGCGCAACCTTGGCTATATACCTGTTTTGGATATCGGATACCGGAAAACGGGACAGCGCTTCTGCATCCTTGTCCAGGATGACATTCCCGTCTTTGTCTTTCAACGTGATGCCGATCAGGAAAGAACCATATACATCTGCCCCTTCCACACGATAGACCGTAAAGGATAGTTTGCCGTGATCGATACTTGCATCCGATATTTCAATCTTTGGCTTGACCGATTTGTTATGCAGTTTTCCCCAGACCCCGTTGTGAAAGATCTGGTTGGTGGCAAACGACAGGAATAACAGTGCAAAAGCACCGATACCGGCTATCTTATTGATTGTGCCGGTTCTCAACGGTAACGCTCCGGAGGTCAACCACACAAGCCATGGTTGATTGCGCAACCAATGCATCTTGGGAAGTAAGAGGTAGTCGAGGGAATATTTACCTCCTCCCGACAAGAAGATCGTGAATCCGGCAACAGCCCCTAATATCCCGATCTGCCATTCATCGAGACAGGTAGTACCCAGCCATCCTGAACCTAACAGAATGCCGGTAGCCAGGCTGAATACCCCGATACTCATCAAACGGGTGAACAATCCCAACATGATGAATAGTCCGACGATCCCTTCTATAATGGTAAATATGACCATTGCCCACCAAAGGACATCCGGGTTGGTAACCAGATATTCGATCATCGGTTTAATGCCAAGGGCATTGGGTAGGAAGTGGTTGAACTTTTCTCCTATATAGCCGGGCATATCCGGTATCAGTTTATTCTCCAAAATGAGGCGTCTCCAGAAAGCTGAAAAATAGGTCCATCCGACCACCAACCGTAATGAAAGAGTAAATAAGCCGATCATGGAGTATGTATAAGACATCTCCTGTTTATTCTGATTTATCATATTCTAAATGTATTTGTAAGTGAACTGATTTGTTTAAGTCTATTGTCTGTAGAGGGAACTCTGTTGTGAGACAATCTTAAATAATCAGTTTACGATAACAGATGAACAGTGAGGTCTGTATGAACACATCGGTGTTTCGCCTTACCTGTTCAGACCGGGTTGTCTGGATCGGTGGATAAATATGTGTACCGGTTGAATAGAAACCGGATAGAAAGGTATATTGAGGTTTCTCTTGTTCCTTGGCGGAAGAAGACTGTTCGAAGATATAGGTGTTTTGTGCATTGCTGCAATTCTCGACATTGGTTGTCTGGACAGGTATATTCAACATCTGCTTGAACTCTCTCTTTGTAGGGCAGGAGAGTAGCAAGAAGAACATCATCGGGAACAAGATGAAGCTTGTTAAGTGTTTACCTGTTTTAGATGTCATTGCGTATAGTCTTTGCATGTTTCGTGGAATAATTAAATTCCTGTTATAATTCCTTATGCTAATGAACTTTTATTTGCTGCTTGTTTTATTAAATAACAACCTTGGTTCTGTTTTGTTCTGATAATTTTATTTTTTATCGGATACTTTAAATAAAAAGCCCTTGCAATCCTGAGAATGCAAGGGCTTTACTATATCAGTAAGTCTAAATTACTTCTTCATAGCTTCCTCGATAGCAACGGCTACAGCAACCGTAGCACCTACCATCGGGTTGTTACCCATTCCGAGGAATCCCATCATTTCTACGTGAGCAGGAACTGATGAAGAACCAGCGAACTGAGCATCACCGTGCATACGGCCCATAGTATCTGTCATACCGTAAGAAGCAGGACCTGCAGCCATGTTGTCAGGGTGCAATGTACGGCCTGTACCGCCACCGGATGCTACAGAGAAATACGGGTGACCGTTTTCCATACATTCTTTCTTGTAAGTACCTGCAACCGGGTGCTGGAAGCGGGTCGGGTTGGTTGAGTTACCTGTGATAGATACGTCAACACCTTCTTTACGCATGATGGCAACACCTTCGCGAACATCGTCAGCACCGTAGCACTTAACTTTTGCACGCAGACCGGTAGAGTATGCTTTTTCTTCGATTACGTTTACGTCGCCAGTCATATAGTCGAACTGAGTACGAACGTAAGTAAATCCGTTGATGCGGGAGATGATTTTAGCAGCATCCTTGCCCAGACCGTTCAGGATGACACGCAACGGTTCTTTACGAACTTTGTTTGCCATTTCAGCGATCTTGATTGCACCTTCGGCAGCAGCGAATGATTCGTGACCTGCCAGGAATGCGAAACATTTTGTTTCTTCACGAAGCAGACGGGCAGCCAGGTTACCGTGGCCGATACCTACCTTACGATCGTCGGCAACAGAACCGGCGATACAGAATGCCTGCAGACCGATACCGATAGCTTCAGCAGCTTCGGCAGCATTCATGCAGCCTTTCTTGATTGCGATAGCAGCGCCTACAACGTAAGCCCAACAAGCATTTTCGAAACAGATAGGTTGTGTTTCCTTACACATTGTATAAGGGTCGATACCTTTAGCGTCGCAGATAGCCTTTGCATCTTCGATACCGTTGATACCATATTCTTTTAAAACCGCGTTGATAGTAT
>URZO01000097.1 GCA_900552465.1 uncultured Parabacteroides sp.
CGATCGTTCGCTTGCCGCCGGACGATCGTTCACCGCCCAGCGGACGATCGTTCACTGGGCGTCGGACGATTAATTGTATGCATGGAAAGAGGTAATGGGATGTGATGGATGAGTTAAAATATAAGGATGAAACGGTTAAAGGGTCGGAATAATAAACTATCTTTGTTGTAATCGGATAGCCAATTTAGAATCATGCAAGATCGACAAGACGAAATACTAATTTACCAGTCCCAGGATGGAACTATTAAAGTTGATGTTCTATTTGAAGGGGAAACCGTATGGCTGACACAAGCACAGCTCTGCACGTTGTTTGGGAAATCCAAAGCGACAATAAGCGAACACATTAAACATATCTTTGAAGAGGGAGAACTAAATCCTGATGCAGTTGTTCGGAAATTCCGAACAACTGCCGAAGATGGAAAAGAATATAGTACTAACTTCTACAACCTCGACGTCATCATCTCCGTCGGCTACCGCGTAAAGTCACAACAAGGCACACAGTTCCGTATCTGGGCCACACAAAGGCTTCGCGAATACATTATCAAAGGCTTTGCCCTCAACGACGAGCGTTTCAAAACGGGCTCTTCCATGAATTATTTCCGGGAGTTGCTGGAACGTATCCGGGAGATCCGGCTTTCGGAACGGATGTTTTATCAGCAGATCAAAGACATTTATGCAACAAGCATTGACTACGATCCATCCGACGAAATGACGCTTTCTTTTTATAAAGAGGTACAAAACAAGCTGCTTTGGGCGGTCAGCGGAAAGACTGCGGCAGAACTGATTTACTATCGGGCAAACGCTTCGCTGCCGATGATGGGATTAACTTCCACAAGCCGATGTATATGAAAGACTGGGTGGAAAAGCTGAAGTTAGTCTTGACGATGAACGAGAAAAGCATTTTAGAAGATGCCGGACGCATTTCCCATCAACTGGCTGTACAAAAGGCGGAACACGAATATACCCAATATAAAGAGGTACAGCGCGCATTGGAGCATTTGAACAGCATTAAGGAATTGGATGAAGACCTTAAACGACTAAAGGGGAAACCGGGGAAGAAATGAGGCTTTGCCCTCACTTCCCAACCGGTTTAAGTCCCATCTTCTCCGCCCTCTGAAGCATAAAAGCATGGGCGGCTTCGTGTTCGTTGGGAATCACGCCGTCGAGGATCGCGTTCTTGATCGCTTCTTTCAGCACACCGACCGGCTGCGAAGGCGGCAGGCCGAAAGTTTCCATGATCTCCTCTCCCGTTACAGGCGGCTGGAAATTGCGGACGCGGTCTTTCTCTTCGATCTCGGCGAGCTTACTGCGGACTTTCTGGAAGTTGGCAAGGAAGCGGCGCACCTTTTCGGGGTTCTTGCTGGTGATATCGGCTTCGCAGAGTTTCATCAGGTCGTCAATGTCGTCTCCCGCATCAAACAGAAGGCGGCGGATAGCGGAATCCGTCACTTCGTCGTCCGACAAGGCAATCGGACGCATGTGCAGACTGACCATCTTCTGAACATATTTCATCTTCTCGTTCATCGGCAGCTTCATCTTGCGGAAGATACCGGGAATCATCTTCTCCCCGATGAAATTATGATTGTGGAACGTCCAGCCCAGACGCGGGTCGAAACGTTTCGTCGCCGGTTTGGCTATGTCATGGAAAAGCGCGCTCCAGCGAAGCCACAGGTTATCGGTCGTCTTGCTCAGGCGGTCGAGCACCATCAGCGTGTGGGCGAAGTTCTCTTTATGCCCGATGCCTTCTTTCGTCTCTACGCCTTTCAGGGCGCAAAGTTCCGGGAAAATCAAAGGCAACAGGCCGCAACGGTCCAGCAGGTCAAAGCCGACAGAGGGCTTGGGCGAGAGGACGATCTTATTTAATTCATCCACAATGCGCTCCTTGGAGATGATAGAGATACGCTCCTTGTTACGCTCGATCGCATCAAACGTGTCGGGATCGATAAAAAAGCCTAACTGGGTGGCGAACCGGACGGCACGCATCATGCGCAACGGGTCGTCACTGAATGTAATATCCGGGTCGAGCGGCGTGCGAATCAGCAGGTTATCCATATCGGTCAGTCCGTCGAACGGATCGACAAGCTCACCGTAGCGGTCTTTGTTCAGGCAAAGAGCCAAGGCGTTGATCGTAAAGTCGCGGCGGTTCTGGTCGTCCTCGAGCGTACCGTCTTCGACAACCGGTTTGCGGCTGTCGTGTGTATAAGACTCCTTTCGGGCACCGACAAACTCCAATTCCAGATCGCCGGCTTTCACCTGTGCCGTGCCGAAATTCTTGAATACGGAAAGGTGGGCGCCGCGTCCCAACTTCCCGGCCACTGCTTTTGCCAGTTCGATACCGCTGCCTACGGCTACAACATCGATGTCTTTGGACGGACGGCGGAGAAAAATATCCCGCACATAGCCGCCTATCACATAAGCTTCAACTCCTAACTCGTCCGCCGCTTCCGATACCAACCGGAAAGGCTTCGCAGAAATATGTTTTAATATGTCTTCTTGCTCTATATACATAAATACTATTATTTATCCTTTTCCGATAAATTGCCTGCAAAGATAATCAAATTCTTGCGGGGAGAGTAGTATATTTGCGCCCCGTTAGATACAAATAACTTATACATACATGAACACAACAGTAGCAATTATATTCGGAGGGAAATCAGCCGAACATAAAGTTTCATTAAAGTCCGCAACAAATATATTCAATGCCATAGACAGGACTAAGTTCACCCCATTATTGATCGGGATCGACAAAGCCGGCAATTGGTTCTATAACACCGGTTACGAAACCGAGAATATAGATTTGGCCAATCATGATTATTTCACAGATGCAACGCCTGTTTACCTGTCTCATTCCGCCAATGATTCCATTCATGTTGTCAGCCTCGAAACCAACACTGTCCTAACCGGTTTTCATTTTGCATTTCCAATCATACACGGAACAAATGGAGAAGACGGGACCTTGCAAGGATTACTCAAATCCATGAATATTCCTTTTGTCGGTCCCGATGTATTAGGTTCTGCCATAGCAATGGACAAGGATGTAACCAAACGCCTGCTGAAAGCGTCCGGTATCCCTGTCGCCAATTCCTATACATTATATAGACATATACCTCTTGAACATTCATTTACTGAAATCACATCCACCTTAGGACTTCCCCTTTTCATCAAGCCGGCGAACGCAGGTTCTTCAGTAGGAGTAAGCAAAGTAACGGACGAAAATGAGTTCAAGGCTGCTTTATCGACAGCTTTTCGATATGATAATAAAATCCTGGTAGAAGAGGCCATTATAGGAAAGGAAATCGAATGTGCCGTTTTAGGCAACGAACAATTGCACGCATCTGTTGTCGGAGAGATTGTAGCAACTAAAGATTTCTATTCTTATGACGCCAAATATATAAGTTCGTCCGGAGCCAGACTGCAAATACCCGCTGAAATAGACGAAGCTCTTTCCAATGAGATCAGAGAATGTGCAATAAAAGCCTGCGAAATAATTTGTTGCGAAGGGATGTCACGAGTCGACTTCTTCCTTACAAAGGATAATAAGTTCGTATTGAACGAGATCAACACTTTACCCGGATTCACTGAAATCAGCATGTATCCGAAGCTCTGGGAACAAACCGGTATTTCATATACAAACCTGATAACAGAACTGATCTCTTTAGCTCAACAAAGACACAGCCGGGATTGCAGGCTATCGATAGAAATGTAATATCGAATCTACTCTTTTTCAGTTTTTATGTCTACTTTTGAAACGGATTAAGAGAATAAGAAATAGACAATTAAGATTTATCATAATGAAGAAGTCAGCAATCTGTATAGCACTTGCAGCCGTAACACTGATTGGTTGCAACAATGACGAAAAGAAAGCGCAGGCGCGGCTGGACAGTGCCCGGAATATGTATGAACGGAATGAACTCTTTGCCGCCAAGAGCGAGATAGACAGTATCCGTATCCTGTATCCGAAAGAATTCAAGGTTATCCGCGAAGGTCTGACCTTGATGCGCCAGGTGGAACAAAAAGAGGCGGAGCGTAACCTGGCCTTTTGTGACAGCCTGCTTCCAATCCGGCAACAGGAACTGGAAGGCCTGAAGAAAGGCTTCAACCTGGAGAAAGATTCCGCCTACAACGAGATCGGCAACTACGTCTCTAAACAGCAGACTATCGAACGTAACATCCAACGCAGTTACATTCGTTCAGGCGTAAACGAGAAAGGCGAGATGTATCTGGCAAGCGTCTATTTCGGAGCCAACCCGCTCAACCATACCGGCATCAAACTGAGTACGAAGGACGGCCTTTTCGCCGAAACTCCCGCTATCCCTTATGACGGTGGCTTGAATTACCGATTCAAGGATTTGGGAAATACAACGGAAGTTGTCACCTATCAGGGAGAGAAATGCGAAGATGCCGTCAAGTTTATCTTCTCCAATCAGAAAGAGCGTATCAAAGTGGAATATACCGGCGGTAAGCCTTACGTGCTCTATATAGCCGATGCCGACAAGAAAGCAATTGCTTCGACCTACGAATTGGCTGTCGTATTAAGCGACATCGAGAAACTGACAAAAGAGAAGGAAAAGTCTATCAAGAAGCTGGCTTATCTGGAAAAGAAACTTTCAGGGGAACAAGAGGCTCAAGATAAGTAGCAAGTCTTTAACCTGCCCCATCTATAAACAGATTCTCAAAAGAAGTGCTCCCCAAAAGTTCTTTATCGAATTTTGGGGAGTACTTCTTTTAAAGCAGGATTCACAGAAAAAGGCTTTTATTATAATCAATAGTCTTCACCTTTTCGATAATGGCATTAATATCCAACGGCTTCTGTATATCAATATAAAAATCAGAGTTATGTAAAGCGATATACTTATTTGCCTCCGAAATACTCATCTTCTGATTCGGTTGAAACTGCTGAGTAGTGAAAAAATCGACATGATCCTCTCCTAAAATATCACTCCACTCGATTTTAACGATATGGAACTGATCCAATTGCCAGTAGTATGTTTCAGCAATGCTACTTAATTGATCTCTCAGTTGGGTATAAAAGGCATGATTATTAGTACTGGTATATGCTTCCAATACCCCCGTTGCATTTCTTGTGACAGTTCCGGTTGCATAGTAAAACTGTACAGGGAAGATCGTTTTTATTCCTTCTTCATTGCTGATTTCAAAAAAGCTATAGACCGTTATTTCCTTTGTATCTATGGAATATCCTTCATTTTTAATGTAAATTTCATCCCTCATACAATCCCCCGAACTATTTTTCTGGGAATATTCTTCGATTTGAAATCTCGGCCTATGTTCAAACTGAAAGATAGCCATCTGCTGTTCTGATATATTCTGTTGGCGCTCTTGCAGCTCCAACTGACGAATTGAAATATCAGTCTGCTTATAAGTGAGATACGGTACTAATCCAAATACGATGACAATTTCTAAGATCATCCGAAAAAACTCAATAGGTTTTTCTTTCCAAGATTGGACTATAGAGCTAAATAGCTTTTTCACGTACATATTTAATTTCTTCATTTTATTCCATTCGTAAATAAAAAAGAGGAGTCCACTTGACGTGAACCCCTCTTCCCATTTATTAGATGTAAATTATTTTACAATTACCTTGTAAGTAGTATCACCTTCTACTGTTACCAGTACAATACCTGATGTAGCCGGCATTGAGAAGTATTCGGAGCTTGCTCTGCGAACACCGATTGTCTGGCCCAGGATGTTAGACAACGTAATCTTTTTACCGGAAGCATTCGTTACGATAATCTGACCGTCGCTGCTGATCACCTTAATTTCAGAAACATTTATTTCTTCGTTAGGAGTCGGAGCGGAAGCGTTTTCGACAACAAAGGCTGCACTCGGAGCTTCCTGCATTACGGCGAAACCGTTTACTACACCTACATAAGGTTTACCACTCTTCAACTGACTCTGGTTTTCCAGATAATAACCTCCATCTTCAGCAGTCTTGAATGCGAAGAGGGCAGGACTGTTCTCCATTGTCTTAATCGTATCGTTGTTAATAAACATTGCAAAAGTTGTAGCATCAACTCCTGTTCTGGTAGTGTCTTTAGCAGCCAGATAATAACGGATAGCTGCTTCTTCCTTACCTGCATTAACCATACCGGAAGAGATAAAGTATAACTGCTTACCTGCAATTACCATATCCTGTTCAACCCACAAGCTAAAGTTATCAGCATCATAATTAGCCTTCATCTCATTGCCTTCTGCCTTCATCTCAGCAAAGAAGGTATAAGGATTCATAACCAAAGCATTGTTGTTATAAGACAAACGTTTGTGACCATTTGCAAATGTAGCGTATTCGGGAGCGTCAACGGCTTCCAGGTTTACGTAAGCAGATTTAGCAGCATCAGTTGTCAATTCTAAATTGGAAGTATTGACATTCATTGCGACATATTGATCACCTGTAATCATAGAATACTTTTCTGCAGTAGAATTAGGGATAAACTTGAATGCCAAAGCCTTCGTGTAAGTCGAGAACTTCAAACCATTATTATCCGTAGCAGCGATCGTATCCTGATCGAACAAGCCTCTCAGTTTATAAGTGATAACAGACAGATAATCGCCTAATTTCTGAGCACCAGCAACAACTGTCGTATCGTTCGGGATCAGCTTGAACACGGCTGCATCTTTTCCATCGCCACTCTTACCTTTCAGAATTGAATCGGTAGTATAAGCATACAAGTCGCTAACCCCGGAAGTTCCGGAAATAAGATTCAAGACATAACCGTTATCATTCAATTGTTCTTCTGTGAAGTACAGAGAGCCTAAATACTTGTTATTCAGATTTACATCTTTCTGATATTCTACAGTTACAGAATCTACACCAAACAAATAGGTATTAGCCATACCCTGAATGGCAAAGATTTCCATATTCAATGAACCTAATACGCTATTAGATGTACGATCCACAACACTGTATCTACCATTGTTTTCCTTAATATACCACTGACCCTTTGCCAAGTTTACAGAAGGAGTTTCATCCATAAAGGTTGTACTTGTTACATAATACTTGCCACCATCAGCCCCTTTGCTTGCGCTCTTCAGGAAGTAAACGCCAGTACCGGTTGCGATTGTCGCCGGAGTGCCTTGTTTAGATGTGATCAGAGGAAGTGCGCCTTGTGCAGGAACACCATCAGCATTTACCTGAGACACAGTCAATACTTTCGTAGCTGAAGTTTGTGCATATACAACACGAACAGTGTCAGACAGCGAAGTTAAAACATCAGCATTAACATTCGGAGCTCTTTTTACAAACATAGCCAAAGAGTCGTTCTTCAAGTTTACTCTGAATCTAAACTTCTGGTAATCTGCATTTCCTACAGAATGCACGCCTGCAAGTTCAGTGTAAGTCGAGTCCAATACAAAGTTAGCACCATAAGCGCCTGTTGCTCCCGATATTACAGTTTTAGTCGTATCAACACCAAACAGTTTGGCTTTGCCATCTGCAAAGGTTTCATCTCCTTGAACCTGCAAAGACACAAATCCGGCATCATTTGTCAAATCCTTTGCAACCAATTCTTTGCCAGCAAAGATATTACCTTCATAAGTATCACCGAAAACCAACTGGAATACAGAGAAGCCATTACCCAATTGTTGAGCGTTTAAAAGAAAATCAGCAGGGGGAGCTTCCACTGCAAAAGGAGTACCGCCAGTCTTTGCAATGGACAATCTATTTCCAGTAGCATCCAACGTAATGAAGTCTTTTCCACTATAATACCCTACAAGATTATAGCCACTATTCTGATCTCCAGTCATCACCCATTTATCAACACCTGTTGCCAAATTGGGGACCAACTCTTCTGCAGAAGCATCAAAAGACAAAACCTGTTGAGTAACTTTATTTGTCAACATATAAGTTGTAACACCTAATGCTTCTTCCTTATCAGCAATCTGCCACAAAGCCGAATCTATAGCAGCTTTTGTTGCATCAGCAGCGATAGTCTTCACTACAACCGAATCCGCCTTATTACCATCCAATGATAAATAATAATCACCCGTCTTCAGATAATAATAATTCCCCGCCGTCCATTCACCACTCGGTACAGAAGCAGTTTGCGTTGCATCATCCGCATTCGCAGTAAAAGTTCCGACCGTCATCAAAGCCGCAGCTAAAATTGTAAATCTCTTATTCATATGCAAATTATTTAATTATTCCATCACATAACAGGGACAAAGATAGAAAAGTTCAGCATCACAAGACTATAATAAACTACAAAACAGACTTATCACCCAATATCCTGTACAAAAGTACTATTATTCATGCTATAAATAAAAAAGCCCGTCATTGAAATGACGGGCCAGGAATTGTTTTTCTCTTTATAATCAAATAATAATACTAAAGCAATGAAATAAAGTTCTAAATATCTTATTTTCATTATTTCTTTAATGACTGCTCTCTTTTTTATTGATTGACAAAGATAAACCTTTTTGTTTAAATTTACACCTTCCAAAAAGACTCCGAACCAAACCTGCCGGTTATTGAACAAACCCTTTTCTTTTGAGGACAAATCAGTTATCAGCCCGGTGTACAGTAAGTTGCGGGAACGGGAAGTTAATGCCTTGGGCATTGAATGTTTCGTAAACAGCTTGATTTATTCCGAAATAAACATCCCAATAATCCGAACTTTTCACCCACACACGGACAACGACATTCACACTACTATCAGCCAAAGCGTGCAAAGCAATAAAAGGCGCCGGATCAGTCAGAATGCGGGAGTCACGCGAAAGGATCGTTTCAATCACCTGCTTTACCTTATTATAATCTTCCCCATAATCGACACCGAATGTCCAATCCACACGGCGGGTGTCCTGTCGGCTAAAGTTCGTAACCGCTCCGCTGCTCAACGAACCATTCGGGATATACACAACCTTATTGTCTGGCGTCGTTAAAATCGTATGGAAAATCTGTATCTCTTTGACAGTTCCACCAATTCCTTGCGCCTCGATATAATCTCCGACTTTGAAAGGCCTGAACAGAAGAATGATCAATCCACCGGCGAAGTTTGCCAGATTACCGCTCAATGCCATACCGACAGCAACACCGGCAGATGCCAGCAAAGCCGCAAACGAAGTCGTCTGGACACCCAAAGCGCCGACTACAGAGATAATCAAAAGGATAGTCAATACTACGTTCACCAAACTTCCAACAAAACTCTTTACCGAAGGATCGATATCACGTTTCAACAGAACCCTCTTAATCAGTTTATTCACCAGATTAATAAGAAGTCGTCCGACTATAAAAACCAAAAACGCCTTAATGAGCGTCCATCCCAATGCCGCCCCTTGCGTCATCAGGGAATTCAAAACACCTTCCAGTCCATGTGAAAGGTCGATAGCTGCTAAAATCATTTTTATCTATATTTATTGAATTTCTTACTACTTATACAACAATCAAGTATTCAAAAAGTCTTAGAAATTGTAGCAAAGGTATAAAAGTTTTTTATTCAGGCGAAGAACCGATTTTATTATGTAGTTTTGCATTCAATCGAATAACAGATATAAACAATAGAGAATGAGGACTTTCTTGATTATTATAGGTTTGTTCCTGTTTATGGGAAATGGCTTCGCCCAGTCTTATGAAGAACTGATTGAGAAAAGCTATGATTTTGTCGACAAAAACGATTTAGTGTCTGCAGAAGAGAGCCTCAAAGCCGCGATGCGCAAAGAACCGGCAAACCCGCTTAACTACGCCCTGCTCACCAACCTGGGAACGATACAACGTCGGCAGGGGAAACTGGAAGAAGCTTTATTATCCTACACTTCTGCATTAAGCGGTCATACCAACAACATCACCATTCTGGAAAACCGGGCATCCCTATATACCGAATTAGGTGAAACGGAAAAGGCATTAAACGATTACAATACGCTGTTGATCGAAGATCCGGAGCATCAGGAAGCGCTTTACTGCCGGGGATTGCTTTATATCCAGTTAAAGAATTATATGTGGGCAGAGCAGGACTTCGACAAGATACTGGAGGTGAACGAGAAATCAGTCCGTGCCCGCCTCGGCCATGCCATCCTGGAAAAGATGCGTGGCAATTATGCAGAAAGCGAACGGATCTTCAACTATCTGATCAGCGAAATGCCCCGCGACTGGATTCTTTACGAAGGACGGGCAGACCTGTATTTTATGATGGGAAAGAATGCACGCGCTATGGCGGATATCGAAAAAGTATTCACCGAAAGCAAACCAAGCGCGGCCCTCTATGTGCTGAGAGGTAAGATTAAACTGGCACAGTACGAAAAAGAACGGGCAGCCATCGATTTCAAGAAAGCCGAATCGATGGGATACGATAAGGAAGTCATCAAGGAGTTGATGAAACTTGCCCAGAAATAAATAAACAGATATTCATTAACAAACTTAAATCATCTTATTATTATGCAGAAAGACACCAAACGCAACTTTGCGCTCGATGTATTGCGGGTATTGGCCTGCTACATGGTTATCCAGGTACACACCGGAGAGTTTTATTACATCGGTCCGGTCGGAGACGTTATTAAAGGAGACAACGCCTTTTGGGTAGACCTTTACAATTCGGTTTGCCGTTCGGCCGTTCCGTTATTCGTGATGCTGACCGGCTATTTCCTTCTTCCGGTAAAAGACGAACCGGCGCAATTCTTCCGCAAACGCTTTACCCGTGTGGTCATTCCTTTTATATTCTGGTGCATCGCTTATTCTTTCTACCAGTTCTTCAGAGGACAGGTGGACTTTGCGACGGCATGCGTGAACATACTCAAAATACCGGTAAACTTCGGGACGGAGGTCGGACATCTCTGGTATGTCTACATGCTGATGGGGCTGTATCTGTTTGCACCTATTATCTCGCCCTGGCTAAAGACTGCTTCACGCAAGAGTATTGAATTGTATTTAGGGATATGGGCGTTTTCGTTATGCGTGCCTTACATTCATCTGATATTTCCGGAGATATTAGGCGAGTGCTTCTGGAACGGGACGCCGATGTTGTACTACTTCTCCGGCTTATTAGGCTATATGGTATTAGCTTATTATCTGCGGACATACGCTGCCGAACGGAAAAGCTGGAATGTTCCGGTGGGCATCGTCTTGCTGGTAATCGGATATTTCATAACCTGGTACGGTTTCCACGAACGGTTAGAGACAGCAAAGTACATTCCTCAATTAGAAATAACCTGGGGATATGAAACGATCAACGTGGCAATGATTTCAGCCGGCATCTTCCTGCTGATAAAGAACATCCGGATCAGCAACCCGGCTTCCTCCTGCAACCGCTTGGTTACGGATATATCTATTAAAAGTTATGGGATCTACCTGGCACACATCATGCTGTTGAATATGTTCTATGATCTACTGAACGGTCTGTTCGACAGTGCCATGATTAAGATTCCGATCATTGCAGTCTGTACATTCATCACCTCCTATCTGGTCGTCAAAGCTCTTTCATACATTCCCAAGAGCAAGTACATAATCGGATAACACTGATAAAAACAGATGACCACAGATTAAATTATTTATAAAACAATAATCAATCTGTGGTCATCTTTATAATCCGTGTCATCTGTGTTCCATGACACTACTCTGTTCTTATTTCTTTGCGATATAGTCGGCAATCCAGTCGCCCACTTCGCTTGTTGAATAGGATTTTGCACCGTCGGCGATATCTTCGGTAACGAAACCTGCATCCATAGAGGCAGCAACCGCTTCACGAATCAAAGCCCCTTCTTCCATCAGGTTGAAAGCATATTCAAGCATCAGGGCACCGCTCAGGATAGTAGCCAACGGATTGGCAATGTTCTTCCCGGCAGCCTGCGGCCATGAACCATGAATCGGCTCGAAGACGGAAGTATGGACACCGATAGAAGCGGAAGGCAGCATACCCAGCGAGCCAGTGATAACCGAAGCCTCATCCGTCAGAATGTCTCCGAACATGTTTTCCGTAACCATCACATCGAAGCTCTTCGGCCACTGAACCAACCGCATGGCAGCATTGTCGACAAACATAAATTCGGTTTCCACATCCGGATATTCCTTTGCGATCTCCTGTGCAACCTGGCGCCACAAGCGGGAAGTAGCCAATACATTCGCCTTATCCACAACCGTCACTTTCTTACGGCGTTTCTGCGCATACTGATAAGCCAGACGAACGATACGGTCGATTTCCTCACGGCTGTAAACGCAAGTGTCATAAGCCGTATTTCCATCTTCGCTCCGGCCTTGCGGACGGCCGAAGTACATACCGCCTGTCAGTTCGCGGATACACATAAAGTCCGCACCTTCCACCAGTTCGGCACGCAGCGGAGATTTATGCAGCAATGAAGGGAATGTCGTAACCGGGCGTATATTGGCAAACAGGCCCAGTTTCTTGCGCATCCCTAACAGTCCTTGTTCGGGACGAACTTTGGCAGACGGATCGTTATCATATTTAGGAGAGCCGATAGCGCCGAAGTAAACAGCATCGCTCTGCATACAGAGTTCGTGCGTTTCGTCGGGATAAGGATTACCTACGGCGTCGATCGCGCAGGCACCTACCAGCGCTTGTTTGTAACTCAGGTCATGGCCGTATTTCTGGCAGATGGCCTTAACGGCTTTCATTCCTTGCTCGATAATCTCGGGACCGATTCCGTCACCGGGGAGCAGTGCAATATTCAATTTCATATAAATAATTTATTAATTTGCGAATATGCCAATGTGCCAATGAAAAACCAATACACCACTAATTGGCACATTGGCATATTGTTTATTGGCACATTCTTATTCTCTTTTAAAATAGACATATTTCGGTTCTGTGGGGACGTAGCTGTCATCATCCCACAGTGTGCTTGTGATCATCAGGTCGGCACTGTAACGGTTACAGGCAATAGGTACGTTATGAACACGGCATTGGCGAAGCAACATCTGGATATCGGCTTCGTGCGGCTGAGGGTTCAAGTCGTCGATCAAGAATACGGCAAGGTCGATTTCTTTACGCACTACCATTGCTGCTATCTCAGCATCGCCACCGAGCGGGCCGGAGTGCATACAGGTTATTTCCGACTGTACACCTTTTTCTTCCATAGCCTGCCGAACCAAACCTCCGGTTGTTCCGGTACATACAATGTAATGATGGGACAGAAATTCAGCATTGTGAACAGCCCATTCTACCATGTCAGCCTTACGGTTGTCGTGCGCTACAAGCGCGATTGTTAACTTCTTCATAACTTCAATAATTTAGTTCATTGCTCTATCTTGTTCAGCATCTTCAATGTCGCCTTGATGGCTGCTTCCGTCTGGTCGGCATCGAGACCGCGTGTCTTAAAGTCTACTCCGGCATAGTTCCAGCTGATGATGGTCTGCACGAATGCATCGGTTCGTCCGCCGGGCGGGATGGATACGGAGTAGTTGGTCAGCATCGGGAATGGACGGCCCAGGTCGGAATATATTTTCCGGAGGGCACGCACAAAGGCGTCATACTGCCCGTCGCCGGAAGCCGATTCCTGATAGGCTTCTCCATTGATCTCTATCTTCAGGGTTGCAACAGGTTTCAGACCCTGCGCCAAAGATAAAGAATAATTCAATATGCGGATGCGCTGATCGGCAATTGTATCGTGGTGAAGCACATCGCTGATGATATACGGCAGGTCTTCCGTCGTAACCATTTCCTTCTTATCGCCCAGTTCGATGATCCGCTCGGTCACCTTGCGCATGGAGTTGTCGTCGATATCGATCCCCAATGACTCGAGGTTTTTACGGATATTCGCCTTGCCGGATGTTTTTCCGAGTGCATACTCGCGGACGCGGCCGAAGCGTTCGGGCAGCAGGTCGTTACAATAGAGGTTGTTCTTGCTGTCGCCGTCGGCATGTACACCGGCACATTGCGTAAAGACATGTTCGCCGATGATCGGTTTGTTTGTGGGAATATGGACGCCGGAGAAGGTTTCCACCAAGCGGCTGGCATAGTTGATCTTCTCTTCCCGGAGCGTCGTCTCCACGCCCAACTGGTCTTTCAATACGGCAAGCACGCTGCTGAGAGGAGCGTTCCCGGCACGTTCGCCCAAGCCGTTCAGCGTGGTATGAACGCCATTGATTCCGGCACGGACAGCAGAATAGACATTGGCAACGGCCAGGTCATAATCGTTGTGAGCGTGGAAATCAAACTTTAGATCCGGATAGCGGGTCACCATATCCTTGCAATAATCGTATGTGTTGCCGGGATTCAGGATACCCAACGTATCGGGCAACATGAACCGGCGCACCGGCAGGTCACGAAGCGAATCGACAAACTGATAGACATATTCCGGCGAATTCTTGATACCGTTCGACCAGTCTTCCAGATAGACATTCACTCCTATCCCCCGTTCCGTCGCCAGGTTGATGACGCTGCGGATATCGGCAAAATGCTGTTCCGGAGTCTTGCGAAGTTGCTCCGTCACATGCTTGTAAGAGCCTTTGCAAAGCAGGTTCACGGTCCGGCAACCGGCAGCCTCGATCCAGTTCAGCGAGACGTCGCCATCGACGAAGCCGAGCACTTCGAGCTTCTGGATATTTCCGGTACGTTCCGCCCAGGAAGCCACACGCTTCACGGCCTCAAACTCGCCGTCCGAGACACGCGCAGATGCGATCTCGAGGCGATTCACACCCAAGTCGAGCAATGCCTGGGCAATACTCAGTTTCTCATGCGCCGCAAAAGAAACTCCTGATGTCTGTTCCCCGTCACGCAGGGTGGTATCCATTATTTCTATCATAATTGTTTGTTTTTCATAAATGGTGATTTAGCGGGCGTGCTCATATCGACCGATGGTAACTCCATCCCCTCTTGAGAGGGGGAAGGGGGTGTGTGAATTTTCTTTGATAGACAGAAAGA
>URZO01000098.1 GCA_900552465.1 uncultured Parabacteroides sp.
CCCTCTCGAGAGGGGAAACAGATACTCCCGACGCTATGTCACAAATACGAAATACCCTGCTAAATCATCATTTATAGCTCAAATCTGCCAAATAATGAATTTATTTATCCCCAATGATTATCGGGTGAGCCGATTTATTACTAAAATATTACGCTGCCCGAAAAAGAACCGTCTCCATATGGGACTTATCGGGCAGCCTTTCTATCTTTGCCGGAAAGAAGTAGACGGGCAGATGGAAAAACGGATCAAACTGATTTATATATTATCCTTGCTTTCGGCATTGGTGGCAATCGGCGTACAGGGATATTGGCTGTATAACCAATATTATTATGAGGCTGAACGGTATGCCGACGAGGTGGTTGCCGATGTGTTGCGTGTCGGAGATGAAGAATTTGCCGGGCGTAAGAAGGTGGCGTTGGGGGATGATACTTCTTTTGTTCTCGGGCGGAACTCAAAGACTCAGTCAAAGCGGGATTCTGTTTCCCGGAATGTCCTGACACAGCTTCGCTTAGACTTTGATCCCAAAGGACAGGTCGATTCTGTGAACGAGGATCGGGTGAATATAACCAAACTTCATATCTCTTTTGATCCATATCTTCCGGAAGACAGTATCATTCATGGCGTAGAGCGCAGTGTGGTCAACCTTTATATGCCTTTCCGGACGGAACGGCTCGACAGTCTGCTCCGGGATCGTTTGCCGCAGTATGATTTCCGGGTGTCATTCTTGCCGGAGGGAGATACGTTAAGCCGGTTCGCATCTTGGGAAATCCTGCCGGGGCATCTATTCCCGCCTTGTTTGGGTGTCAAATACCGTTACGCACCGTTAGAAGGGAAAGGGGTGATGATCGAGGTTGGTCTTACTGCCAATTCTCTATTGAAGAAGATGGCGGGTCAACTGATCTTAAGTCTTTTCCTGATTGTCTTATTATTGGGCTGTTTAGCTTTCCTGATCAAAACGATCCTTACACAGAAGAAGTTAGGCGAATTGCGCGAAAGCTTCGTCCACACAATGATTCATGAGTTGCGCCGTCCGGTGCAGACTATCAAGATGTGCATCGCTTTTCTGAATGACAAGCAGATGCGGACGGATGAGGCGGCGAGCGATGAGGCTGTGCAGGATGCGATGTTCGAGTTGGATAATCTTTCTGCTTATTTAGGGAAACTGAAGAATATGGTGAGTGCC
Organism: uncultured Parabacteroides sp.; assembly: GCA_900552465.1. Classification (GTDB taxonomy): domain Bacteria; phylum Bacteroidota; class Bacteroidia; order Bacteroidales; family Tannerellaceae; genus Parabacteroides. The sequence goes on from URZO01000098.1 coordinate 1,184, forward strand.
GACGGTAGTGCGACGCTATTGCATCCTGTCGCGTTCAATCTACAGGAGTTGGTGGAAAAGGTCATTCGCCTGATCCATATTCCTTCCGGAAAACAGGTCACGTTCTCCACGGCTTTCCCTCCTGAACTTCCGCCTGTTACGGCTGATCCGGTACATATCGCCAATATCCTCAGTAACCTGATTGAGAATGCGATTAAGTACTCCGGTCCGGAAGTGAATATCCGGGTGGTTGTTATCCATAATGGACAGTCGGTCGTGTTGACGGTTGCCGATAATGGCGTGGGCATTGCTCCGGATGAACAAAGAAAAGTGTTTGATAAATTCTACCGTTCTGTCCGTCTGCCGGATAAACAGATTCCGGGATTAGGACTGGGGCTAAGCTATGTGCGTCAGGTTGTCGAGGCGCATCACGGGCATGTATCGCTCCGCAGTGAAGTCGGGAAGGGAACGGAAGTAACAGTGGAAATCCCTAATATAAGATGAGTATGGCAGCACCTTTGAAAATACTTTTTGCGGACGATGACCTGAAATATTCCCTTCTTCTGAAGCGTTTTCTGGAGAAAGAAGGATATGATGTGACCTATACCGGCAACGGGACGATGGCGCTCGAGCAGTTTCCGGTCGTTAAGCCCGACCTGGTCCTGCTGGATATCAATATGCCGGGACTGAACGGTTTTGAAGTGGCGGAAAAGATACGCGAAGCCGACCGCCATGTCCTCATCTTCTTCCTTTCCGACCGTTCGGACAAAAGCGACCGTCTGAAGGGTTTTAGCCTGAAAGGAAACGATTATCTTGCCAAACCGTTCTATCCGGAAGAATTGCTGGCGCGTATCAAAGAACGTCTGGAAACGAACCCCGAAGTGGAAGTCGAAGAAGAAACTTACCATTTCGGCAATACCGTATTCGATTACTCCACGAACGAGATACGGACCGGCAACAGCAAGACATTGATCACTTCCCGCCAGGCGGAAATCCTCCGTATCCTGGCCCGCAACCCGAATGTGGCGATCGACCGTGAAATCCTCCTTTCCACCGTATGGGGAAATGCCTCTTATGCCAATTCCCTCGCCCTGAACGTCCAAATCACTTATCTCCGCAAAGCCCTCCGCAACGACCCTTCCACCGGCATCGTTTCTTTGACAAAAAAGGGCTATATGCTGAAAGGATGAAAAAACTTGCTATCTTTGTACATTGGTATTTACAAGGATATTTATACGGTTACGGACGGCGTTGAAACCGGGCTGAATGGATAGGTCTGCAAGCAAATGAAAATGTACGATAAGAAATAATGGCAAAAATATTAGTCATACGACTCGCTGCTATTGCCGATGTGGCGATGACACTTCCGGTCATCTATTCTGCAGCCAAAGCTAATCCACAAGATTCGTTTACGGTGTTGACTCAGGCGTTTATGATGCCGGTTTTCATGAACCGTCCTTCCAATCTGGAGGTGATAGGCATCAGTACGAAAGGGGCCGAAAAAACACTCATCGGTCTTTTGCGCTTTACCTCCGCTTTGGTGAAGTTTGATTATGATATTGTGCTGGATCTGCAGGATGTGATCCGCACAATGATTATCCGTACACTCTTTTGGGTGAAAGGCAAGCCGGTCTATGTCCTGGATAAAATCCGGAAAAGATATCCGCCGCTTATGCGGAGAGAGAATAAGAAGATGGAACCGCTTCCTACCGTTATCGAACGTTATGCTGATGTCTTCCGGGCTGCAGGACTGGCTTATACCGAGTCGTTTACTTCTCTTTATGAATTGCGCCCGGCAGACTTGTCCAAGATGGAAGCCATTGCCGGTGTCAAAACGGGTAAATGGCTGGGAGTTGCACCTTTTGCACGCTATCGGGGAAAAGTCTATCCGATAGATGAAATGGAACAGGTCGTGGCGACTCTTTCCCGGCGGGAAGACATAATGCTGTTCCTGTTCGGAGCGAAAGGATACGAAGAAGCGATACTGGAAGAATGGGAATATCGCTACCCAAATGTAAAGAATGTAGTCGGGAAATATACGCTCGACAACGAATTGGCGTTAATAAGTCAGTTAGACTTGCTGTTGAGCATGGATTCGGCTAATATGCACTTTGCGTCATTGGTCGGAACGCGTGTCCTGTCTGTTTGGGGAGCGACGCATACATATACAGGCTTTTACGGCTATCGCCAGCGTTCGGATGATGTGATCGGGCTGCCTTTGCCTTGCCGTCCCTGTTCGCAGTTCGGGCAGAAAGAGTGCGCCCGGGGAGACTGGGCATGTCTGACACAGTTGCCGGCCGAGACAATCGTCTCCCGCGTGTTGGATGCTTTGGACGAAAAGCAGCAGGTTACGGCTGGTTTATCCGAATAGTACAAATAAAGTTGCATATGAAACAATTACATATTATCACTCCGGTAAAAGATTCGATCGAGCTGACTTTGCAGACAATCGAATCGATACTTGCATCCGACTTTACCGCGCCTTATCATTATTATGTATATAATGATTTCAGCACGGAAAAAAACACGGAAAGGCTGCGCGAAGCCTCGGAAAGATTGGGCTTTGAACTGGTGAACCTGTCGGATCTGACCGAACATCCTTCTCCCAACTATCTGTTAATCCTTCAGACGGCACAGGAAAAGGCGATTGCGGCGGAAGCCGGATTGCTGATCGTGGAATCGGATGTTATCGTGAAGAAACATACCTTGCAGGCTTTGTTCGACGGCGCGTCGGATCGTCCGGATTGCGGGATTGCCGCAGCCGTTACTGTTGACGAGCAAGAGAATATCAACTATCCTTATTTATATGCCAAAGGTAAGGAAGGACAGGTCTTTCCTGAGAAGAAACATCTGAGTTTCTGCTGCTCGCTGCTTACGCTCTCTTTCCTGAAGACGTTCGATTTCCATCAGTTGGATCCGGAAAAGAACTGGCACGATGTGACGATTTCGCACCGTTCCCTGGAAAAGGGTTTTACGAACTATCTGTTTACCACGCTCACCGTGTGGCACCGTCCGCATGGCAGCCGTCCCTGGAAACAGCTTAAATATACAAATCCCCTGAAATATTACTGGCTGAAGTTTACGAAAGGCCTGGATAAAATCTGATTTGCTTATGAATCATTCACCATTGGTTTCGGTAATCGTGCCCGTGTACAACATGGAACAGTATTTGGGTGAAACGCTCGACTCTGTTTTAGCTTCCGACTATCCTTCGTTTGAAGTGATTGTCATGGACGACGGTTCGAAAGATTCCTCCCTGCAGATTGCAAAAGCCTATGCTTCGAAGGATGCACGGGTGAAGGCGTATACGCAACCGAATGCCGGCGCCTGTGCCGCCCGCAACCATGCGATAGCGCTGGCGGAAGGGGAGTTGATCTTGCCTTTTGATGCAGATGATAAGATGTGTTCGAATTTTATAAGTGATGCAGTCGGGGCGATTAGCCGTGATCCGGAAGTAAAAGTCGTTTGTCCTAAAGCCGAGTTTTTTGGTGAACGTACGGGTAGTTGGAATCTGCTTCCTTTTTCGCTCAATCTATTGGCTCGTAAGAATATGATACCGATTTGTTCGCTTTATTATAAGAGCGATTGGAAACGGGTTGGAGGATATGCACGGGAAATTACGGCGCGTGAAGATTGGGCCTTTTGGATTGCAGTACTGAAAGATGGGGGAAAAGTTATAACCTTATCTCGTCTCTCACTGTATTATCGGGTTAGAAGTGGTTCAAAGCGTATCACTGACCGGCTGCAGAAAAAGAAAGTGATCGATTATTTAAATAAATCCTATCCGGAATTCTTTGAACGTGAATTAGGTGGTCCATTACATTACAGAAGAACCTGGTCGAAGCTGATTAATAAAGTATATCGTTTTTTTCATCCGCGTCTCATTTTCGTAAATAAAGAATATGAAGGCTTTGCCGACTTTGTTAAAGCGCTTCCTGTCTATTTCAGAAATGGAGATGGAAAGGTTATTCATCAAGGACGTAATGAACTGCGGGAGATTAATTATAAAGGAACTGACCTGGTCATTAAATCTTTTTGTAAACCGAACTTATTGAATCAGATTGTTTATGGTCTGATTCGCTCTTCCAAGGCGCAACGTTCGTATGAATATGCAGAGCTGTTGCTGAGATCGGGTATCGGGACGCCCCGGCCTGTCGGTTATTATACGGAAAGGAACGGCTTGTTTTTCACGCGTAGTTATTATGTGAGCTTGAAGTCGGAATGTCCCTATACGTATCGTGATTTTAAAACACATTCTTTTTCGCGTTTTACGGAAATATTGGAAGCAATCAGCCGGACAACTGCACGGATGCATGACTTTGGCTACCTGCATAAGGATTACTCGGCCGGTAATATCCTGTTCAGAGACGATACGGAAGAGATCTCGATCGAAGTCATAGACTTAAACCGCCTGTCTTTTGGTAAAGTCGATATGGAAAAGGGCTGTAAGAATTTTGAACGCTTGCCAAGCACGGATGAAATGTTGTCGGTCTTGGCAAAAGCATACGCACAAGCGCGTGGCTTCGACCCCGACACGTGTTTCTCTCTCATGCGGCAATATATCGATATAGAAGAAGAAAAAAGAGCAAGAAAAAGATAAATAGTATGATTCCTAAAATAATTCATTTATGCTGGTTTAGCGATGACTCTTTTCCGGTTGAGATTAAAATCTGTTTGGAAAGTTGGAAACGTGTCCTGCCGGATTATAAGATCCGGTTATGGAACTATGCGGATGCTTTGGCTATCGGTTGTAAATATATAGAAGAGGCATTAGCCGCAAAGAAATGGGCTTTTGCCGCGGATGCAGTTCGTTTTTATGCCATTTACAAAGAAGGTGGAGTTTATATGGATAGCGATATCTTAGTGGAAAGGCGTTTTGATTCGTTTATACCGGAGCATGGCTTTGCTTCTTTTCACGAATGCATGGGGACGAATGTCCGGTTACAGGCCGCTTTTTTAATTGGAGAAAAAGGGAATCAGTATTGTAAAGATGTTTTTGATTATTATAATCAGCGCCCGTTCCTTCTGCCGGATGGCTCTTTTGATATGAAAATATCGCCGGTGGTTATGATAGAGATTGCTCAGAAGAAGGGATATAGAACAGAAGATGTGGAGCAGCACTTGGAAGACGAAATTGTTATTTATCCGAGTCGTAATGTCTCTCCCAGTAAAAAGCTGAAATATCCTGAAGCCTTTGCACATCATCAGGTATATGGCAGCTGGCGCAAACATCGGTTTGGCAGGAAGATAGAACGGTTTGTGAAACATATAATTCTTTTAGTGCGTTTTACCTTGTTCAGGAGATAACATTTATTGCTTTTCTCCGTTTAAATAATCATGGAAAAGATAAGAGTTGCCGTTATCGGCCTGGGATATGTGGGGTTGCCGTTGGCGCGGTTGTTTGCTACGCTTTATCCGGTTGTCGGATTTGATGTGAAGCGGGAGCGGGTGGCTGCTTTGATGGGTGGGCAGGATGCGACGCAGGAAGTATCCGGCGAGCTGTTGCAGTCCGTATTGCTTACGCATCTTCCGGGCGAAGGGGAGAAAGGTTTGTACTGCACTTCCGATGCGGAAGAGCTTCGTTCGTGTAACTATTATATTGTAGCGGTTCCTACACCTGTGGACCTGCATCATAGTCCCGACTTGACACCTTTGTATTCGGCCAGCGAGACGGTCGGGAAAGTATTGGGGAAAGGCGATATTGTGATTTATGAATCGACCGTCTGTCCCGGTATTACGGAAGAAGAATGTGTTCCGATCCTGGAAAAGACGTCGGGGCTCGTTTTCAACCGCGACTTCTTTGCCGGATATTCTCCGGAGCGTATCAATCCCGGCGATAAGGAACATACCGTGGAGAAGATAATGAAAGTCACCTCCGGTTCCACGCCCGAAGCGGCAGCCAAAGTGGATGCGCTGTATCGCTCGGTGATTACGGCCGGAACTTTCCCTGTCTCCAGTATAAAAGTGGCGGAAGCCGCCAAGGTGATCGAGAACTCCCAGCGCGATATTAATATCGCTTTTATGAACGAGCTTTCCAAGATATTCCATCTGATCGGCATCGACACGAACGAAGTGTTGGAGGCAGCCGAAACAAAATGGAACTTCCTGCATTTTAAACCCGGCCTGGTCGGCGGACATTGCATCGGTGTCGATCCTTATTATCTGATCCGCAAGGCGCAGGACTACGGTTTTCATCCGGGACTGATCCTGTATGGACGCCGTATCAATGATACGATGGGTGAATATATCGCCGGGCGCGTCGTGAAATGTATGATTAAGAAAGATGTCCCGGTGCGGAATGCAGAGGCATTGGTGTTGGGCTTTACTTTCAAGGAAAACTGTCCGGATGTCCGCAACTCCAAGGTTGGCGATGTCGTTCGCTACCTACAGGATTACGGCATAAAGGTCACGGTTTATGATCCTTGGGCACGGCAGGAAGATGTGCGGCGCGAATACGGGTTGGAAGTCCTCTCTTCCCTGCCTGATAAGAAGTTCGACGTAGTCGTGCTGGCCGTTGCCCATACGGATTTCCTTTCTTTGGATGTCCCGGCTCTGGCAAAGGAGCATAGCGTCGTCTATGATGTGAAAGGCTGCCTGAATCCGGCTTGGGTGGATGACAGGCTATAACGGGTAGAACAATTTACCGACCCGATCTATATGTTCCCGAAGGGCAGGCTCTTTTATCGCGTCATAAAGGATTAAGTCTATTTTATATAACAATTCCAGTTTATCCAGTTCGATTTGGATGTCCAGCAGTCTGGATACCGGGAAATGTTCCGATTTGATTGCCAGGTCGATGTCCGATCCGGAATGGTAATTCCCTTTTGCACGCGACCCGAACAACCATACTTGTCCGATTTGCTTATATCGTGCAAAAACATTTCGCAGGCTCTTAATCGTTTCGTCGCTCAATCCGTATTCCATACGATTAAAACAGATTTAGTTGTTTTTGGTCTAACTCGTTTGTCAGGCGGATGCAAAGTTGTTCCAGCAGGTGAACAAAGGTTCCGGCGATGTCGGATACGATCTGGTCTGCCTGTCCTTCATCATAAGTATGAGACATCAGTTCCCGCGATTTCTTCATCTTACGCCAACCGTCGGCGTCCGTGATGTAACCGTCTTGCAGGGCTAACGATAAAGTCGCATTCGGCCCTGCAAAGTCTATATAGCCTTTGTAACGCAGGAAATCCTGTAAAGTCTTCCATGCTAATTCGTATGTATATTCAAACCGTTGTATAAGCCCTTCTTTTTCCAGTTCGGACAAGGAAGGCAATTCGTTGGCTTGTACCGCTTGCAGTCGCGCCAATGCTTTTTTGTAATTCATGAACCGCTGTTCCCAGCGAATATCTTCTGCCATATACTTTTCTTTTGGTTCAAAGATAACATTTTCTTTGTAATGATTTTATTTCCTCCCGAAATCCGCCGGAATCTCGCCCCATTCCGAGGTTTCCCATTTGAGGATGGTGGTTGTGTAAGTGTTTGTGTTGAGCCATTTCTCCGCCCGCTGGATCAGGTCGAAGACCGGTTCGTTCTCCGGTACGCGTTCCAACAACGTCTTGCATTTCTTCTTTTTCACCCAGCCGATCGCGTTCCGGCTGTCCGAATAGATCGGCAGGTTGCTGCCCATTTTCTTCAACAGGGCGAGACCGTGCACGAGCGCCAGGAACTCTCCGATGTTGTTCGTCCCTTTCTTCAGCGGCCCGATCCGGAAGACCTCTTGCATGGTCGGCGGGTAAACGCCCCGGTATTCCATGTCTCCCGGATTGCCGCTACAGGCGGCATCGACACAAAGACTTTCCCAGATCGGCTTCCCAACGGGCGCTTTCGGGGTTAGACCGGCTGCCGCTTTTGCGGAGGATGCTATTTTCAGATAATGTTCGTATCCTTCATTAAAAGCCTTCGCCGCCTCTTCCTCGGTCTCGAACGACTTATATTTGGCTCCGTCCTGGCCTTCCACCTGCGCTTTGCATTCGGCCCAGTTGTCATAGACGCCGGGATTCAGCCCTTTCCATACTACATAATATTTATTTTTTGCCATTACTTCCTGTTTAAAAGATCCGCATCAAACTCTTCCGTTCTCCGGGAGAAGTTTGGATTTCCCCGGCAACTAATCGCCTGTCGACAATTGTCAGCAGGCCTGCCCACAATTGTCAGCAAGCCTGCCGACGGTTGTCGACAAGCCTGCCCACAATTGTCGGCAGGCAATTTCCCGCCGGGGAAACCGGGAATGCATGGGGTCAAAGATAAAAATTTATCCTGCATAAAACGGCCGTTCTTAGCGGAAAAAGTATACATTTGCAGGAAACAATCGTTTAGATATGAAGCGTATATTTCTGATTGGATATATGGGAGCCGGAAAAACCACTGTGGGAAAGATGTTGTCAAAGCAGTTGGGGCTCTCGTTTATTGATCTGGACCATTATATAGAAGGCCGTTACCATAAAACCGTCGGTCAGCTTTTTGCTGAAAGAGGGGAAGATGCGTTCCGGGATGTCGAGCGGAGGATGCTCCGCGAAGTGGCTATGTTTGAAGATATCCTGGTGTCGACCGGAGGCGGTGCGCCCTGTTTCTTCGACAATATGGAATTTATGAACGGGGCCGGACAAACCGTTTATCTCAAGGTCTCGGTTAGTGAATTGGCAAAACGCCTGGAACTTTGCAAAACGACGCGCCCGGTGTTGAAAGGGCGTTCGGGCGATGAGCTGAAAACTTTTATCGCCGAAAGCCTGGAGAAAAGGGAACCTTTCTATTCAAAAGCGTCTATCATCTTCAATGCCGAAGAGATGATGACCGATCAGGATGTACAGAATATATCGAAAACGCTGGCAGAAATGTTATAAATAAAGTATGGAATCGACAGGAGGCAGACAAGGTCAGGGAGTTTATATCCCCCAGGAATTATTGAAAGAACTCAGTAAAGTGAATAATCGCTTGCTGATAGGTGTTCCCTGTGAGCGGGTGGAAGGAGAACGGCGTCTGGCTTTGACTCCGGAGGCTGTCGACATGCTGACCGACCGCGGACACCGTGTCCTGGTCGAGACGGGTGCCGGTTTGGGTATCAACTATTCCGATAATCATTATTCGGAAGCGGGCGCCGAAATTGTGGCGACACCGGCCGAGGTCTATCAGGCGGATATTATCCTGAAGATATTGCCTCCGCTTGCAGCTGAGGTGGCGATGATGAAGACGCGCGCCACGCTGTTTTCTACCGTACAGTTCAATGCCTTTTCGCAGGACGCTTTCGAGTTGATGATGGCGAAACGGGTCACGGCGATTGCTTACGAGTTGCTGGAGGACGACGCGCAACGCTGTCCGGTGCTGAGTGTGATCTCCGAGATAGAAGGAACGGCCTCCATTTCCATCGCTTCCGAGCTGTTGAGCAATACGCAGGGCGGAAAGGGCATTTTGCTGGGAGGCATACCGGGCGTTTCACCTACGGAAGTGGTGATTATCGGAGCCGGAAATGCCGGGACGGTTGCTGCCCGTGCTGCGATGGCGTTGGGAGCTTCGGTGAAGGTCTTCGATGACGATATCAATAAGCTGCGGACGATCCAGCAGGTTTTGGGGCAGGGATTGTTTACCTCTACTTTCCATCCGAACGTTTTGCAGAACGCTTTCCGCAGTGCCGATGTGGTAATCGGGGCGATGCGTTATATAAATTCCCGCCACCGTTATATCATTGCCGAGGATATGATCAGGACTATGAAACGCGGGGCATTGGTTATCGACCTCAGGGTCAACCAGGGCGGCTGTTTCGAGACGACCTGCTGTCTTTGCGCCTCCGATCCGGATGTTTTCGAACAATATGGCGTGTTGCATTATTGCCGGCAGAATATCAGCAATTATGTGGCGCGAACCACGTCGATGGCGTTGAGCAATATCTTTGTCCCGATGCTGTTCCAGTTGGGCGATGCGGGCGCTGTACCGGGGATGATCAAGAGCGATCCGGGCTTCAAGAGCGGTGTCTATATGTATTGCGGAAAGCCCGTTAATAACTACATTTCCAATAGATTTGGTTTATCGTCTAATAATATCGATCTATACCTCTCCGCGTTTTAATCCTTAAAAGTTTTGAACTCGCGAAGTTTATGCTTTACTTTGCGATGATCTTAAATATAAATCGGCGATTAAGCTAATAAACTATATTATGGCAGAACAGACAAAAGTAACAACTCTGGAAAAGGTTGTCGTTCGTTTCTCAGGAGACTCGGGAGACGGAATGCAGTTGACCGGAACAATCTTTTCAAACCTGTCGGCTATTTTTGGGAATGAAATCTCTACGTTCCCCGATTATCCGGCAGAAGTGCGTGCTCCCCAGGGAACACTTAGTGGTGTATCAGGTTTCCAGGTTCACCTGGGATCCCGTAAGATTTTCACTCCCGGTGATAAGGCGGATGTGCTGGTTGCAATGAATCCGGCTGCACTGAAAGTAAACGTGAAGCACCTGAAACCCAACTCCATCGTTATTATCGATACGGACTCGTTCCAGAAGAGCGATCTGGATAAGGCACAGTTTACGACAGACGATCCGTTCCAGGAACTGGGACTCGGAGGCGTGCAGGTCGTGGCAGCTCCTATCTCGACAATGGTGAAAGACGGTCTGGCTGAATTCGGCCTGGACAACAAGTCTGCGCTCCGTTGTAAGAATATGTTCGCATTGGGATTGGTTTGTTGGCTGTTCGAACGCCCGCTGGAAGAAGCCATGCACATGCTTCAGAATAAGTTTGCTAAGAAACCGGCTATTGCACAGGCCAATATCAAGGCGCTGACAGACGGTTACAACTACGGACACAATATCCACGCTTCGGTTTCGACTTATCGGATCGAAAGCAAGAAAGCCGAACCGGGTTTCTATACCGATGTAAACGGAAACAAGGCGACTTCTTACGGTCTGATTGCCGCTGCCGAAAAAGCAGGCTTGCAGTTGTTCCTGGGAAGTTACCCGATCACTCCGGCTACCGATATCTTGCATGAATTGGCGAAACGTAAGGATTTGGGTGTCGTTACCGTACAGGCTGAAGATGAGATTGCAGGTATCTGTACATCCATCGGTGCCAGCTTTGCCGGTTGCCTGGCTGCTACTTCTACATCCGGTCCCGGTCTGGCGCTGAAGAGCGAAGCGATCGGTCTGGCTGTGATTGCCGAGTTGCCGCTGGTTATCATCGACGTGCAGCGTGGCGGTCCTTCTACGGGTATGCCGACCAAGAGTGAACAGACCGACTTGATGCAAGCGCTTTACGGACGTAACGGCGAAAGCCCGGTTGTCGTAATTGCCGCCTCCACGCCGACAGACTGTTTCGATGCTGCTTATTGGGCAGGTAAGCTGGCTGTTGAACACATGACTCCGGTTATCCTGTTGACAGACGCTTTCATCGCAAACGGTTCATCTGCCTGGAAGTTGCCGAACCTGGAAGAGTATCCGGAAATCAAGCCGAATTATGTCTCCAACTACGACGCAAGCGAAAAGGTATGGAAAGCATATCGCCGCGACAAGGAAAGCCTTGTCCGTTACTGGGCTATTCCCGGGACAGAAGGCTTTGCCCACCGTTTGGGCGGTCTCGAAAAAGACTACGAAACAAGCGCTATCTCGACCGATCCGGTTAACCACCAGAAGATGGTTACGACCCGTCAGGCAAAGATCGATAAGATTGCCGATTACATTCCTGATGTAGAAGTGATCGGAGATGAAGATGCCGACCTGTTGATCGTCGGATGGGGCGGAACATACGGACACCTGTATGAAGCAATGGAAACAATGCAGGAACAGGGCAAGAAAGTGGCTTTGGCTCACTTCAAGTTCATCAGTCCGCTGCCTAAAAATACGGCTGAAGTGCTGCGTAAATACAAGAATGTGGTCGTTGCCGAACAGAACAACGGACAGTTTGCAAACTACCTGCGCGGCCGGGTGCCCGGATTCAATCCGTATCGCTTCAACCGCGTAAAGGGACAACCTTTTGTCGTAGCGAGATTAGTTGAGGAATTCACGAAAATATTGGAGGCTTAAAAGATGGCAACTGAAGAAGTAAAATATCAAGCAAAAGATTATAAGAGCGATCAATATGTACGCTGGTGTCCGGGCTGTGGAGACCATGCCGTGCTGAACTGCTTGCACAAAGCAATGGCCGAAGTAGGAGTGGCTCCTCATGATATGGCTGTTATTTCGGGTATCGGGTGCTCCTCCCGTTTACCTTATTATATGAATACATACGGTTTCCATACGATTCACGGACGTGGCGCAGCTATCGCTACCGGCGTGAAGACGGCTCGTCCGGACCTGAGTGTCTGGTTGATTACCGGCGACGGAGACTGTCTGGCTATCGGCGGTAACCACTTTATCCATGCCGTGCGCCGTAACATCGACCTGAATATCGTATTGTTCAACAATAAGATTTACGGTCTGACGAAAGGACAATATTCTCCGACTTCCGACCGTGGCTTCGTCTCCAAAAGTTCTCCCTTCGGAACGGTCGAAGATCCGTTCGTGCCGGCTGAACTGGCATTGGGCGCCCGCGGCAACTTCTTTGCCCGTGCGATCGATGTGGATCTGAAGAACACGACTGAGATTCTGGCTGCTTCTGCCCGCCATAAAGGCGCTTCCGTAACGGAAGTGCTCGTAAACTGCGTAATCTTTAATGATGGCATCCATAAAAAGATCGTCGACAAGGAGTTCCGTGCCGACCGCACGATTTTCCTGCGCCACGGCGAAAAGATGCTGTTCGGAAAGGACAACGAAAAAGGTATCGTCCTGGATGGCCTGAAGCTGAAAGCTGTGACGATCGGTCAGGACGGCTATACGCTGGACGATGTTCTGGTGCACGATGCACATGAAAAGGACAACACCTTGCACATGATGCTTGCCATGATGAGCGGCGATATGCCGGTTGCTTTAGGTGTGATCCGCGATGTAGAAGGCCCGACTTACGATGAAGCTGTCCACCAGCAGATCGCCGAAGTCCAGGCTAAGACCCCAGTCCGCAAACTGCAGGATTTCCTGATGAGCGGAGAAATCTGGGAAGTTAAATAAGCCCCTCTTGTCATTTTATGACAATATGAAGCTGCAGGCGTCGGAAAAATAATCTGGCTGCTTGCAGCTTTTCTTATAAAGGTCGTGTTTCATCGTATTGTTGATGATCTAAATGCAGGTAAACACGATGCTATTTTCCATGAAAAGGTCTGATTTGCAAACTATAGATTGCAAAATGACTGGGTTTAATGTTAACAGCATGGAAAAGTGTAATTATTACTGAAAAATTTCCTTAATACGGTATGTACTATGAAAATTTGTATTACTTTTGTACCGCGATTAACAAGGCGAAGGGACAGCAAGTAAAAAAACAATGATGATAGGCCTTGTGGTTTTAATAGAGTAGAGAGAAAAAGTTATATAAAGTCAATCAATTAAATTAATTTCAAGATGGCTACATTAGATTTAAGCAAGTACGGAATTAAAGACGTGAAGGAAGTTCTTCACAATCCGTCTTATGATGTTCTGTTCGCAGAAGAAACAAAACCGGAATTGGAAGGTTTTGAAAAAGGTCAGGTAACTGAACTGGGTGCTGTAAACGTAATGA
>URZO01000099.1 GCA_900552465.1 uncultured Parabacteroides sp.
CTTTGAGGGGGTAGTGCCGGTTACGGCGTGTGAGTTCAAGTCTCATCCTGCGTACATTGAATAGTCCATATAATTAGTTTTAGATACTAATTGTATGGACTTTGTTTTTTCTCAAAATATCTGTCACTCTATCATGCTTTTATTTGTGTACCTTGATAATCATTTTTTTGTTACTTGTTTTGGCACAAAAGTTCCATGCATATTTATGAATATAAAAAGCCTCATCTACATTCACATGTGGATGAGGCTATACTATATCAGTTTATCTAAAAAACAAACTGAAGTGACTAATACCTTTAACCTTAGGAATAGTTTGTTTAATTAATATGTGCCTTACATTGTAAGGCTACTTTTGCAAAGTTAAAAAACTTTTTAGTATTATGCAATACTTGAATTCTATAGTTTTTGAAAAATAATCAGTTTTTTTCATCGGCTTACGGACAAAAATATATGATGTCAATTGTAGATAGGCAGTCGTCTCCATATGAAGCCGGGAATCAGTTTCCAGAAGAATACCAGAATGGCATATTTCCAATCGATAACGGCATGGTGCTTCTTCCGTTCAATCGCTTTCACTATTTTTCGGGCGACATACTCCGGAGACATCAGCATCGGATATTTATCATTCTTCAATAAGTCCGTTTTGACAAAACCTGGGCGGATATCAGTAAATGTAATCGGGAGTTTCTCCATGTGCGCCAGTTGGTCGAGGGCTTCTATGTAAGTGTTCTGGAAGCGCTTGGTAGCGGAATAGGAGGGAGCGGACCCCAATCCTTTTGTCCCGGCAATGGAACTGATTACGGCCAGCTGTCCTCCGCCATGTTCCTTGAAATAGTCGTATGCTGCCGTAACCATTCGGGTGAAACCTGCCGTATTTGTCTGCACAGTTGCCAACTCTATCTCTGGATTCAGCGCGCGGTTCTGGCTGCCGACCCCTGAGCTAAGCAGAAAAACATCCATTCCGCCTACTTTACGGATTAGTTCTTTCAGATGTTCCGCAGCGTCAGGGCTGATGACATCCAACTGTTCGGTTTCAATTTGATCAGGAGCTTCCGTGTGGAGTTTTTCCAGCCTTTCTATGCGGCGGCCGGCTACACCGATGCGCCACCCCTGTTTGATATATAACCGGGCGATTTCATATCCGATTCCGGAAGTTGCTCCTATGATAATAATTCTTTTTGTCGAGGTCATAATTTTATTGGGATTTGTCGTATGCAAATATACGGGGATATATTCATTTGGAGATAATTAGCACCGGTAATAATTGCTTTGTATGGATGAATGTTTTATCTTCGCGACGTTGTTGACAAACCAATGTAATGTAAAAAGATGAAGAAGTGTTTTTATCTCCTGTTGACCTTATTGTGTGTTAACTATTCAGTTATGGCGGCTCCGGGCTTTCGTATAAAAGGAAAAATAGTTGATGCCAGTAACAATCAACCGATTGATTTTGCAGATGTGTTCCTTTTCCGTGAGGGAGAGGTAAATCCGGTGTATCAGGCCTTGCCTGAAGCCGACGGTAGTTTCGGTATTGCGGATGTGAAGGACGGAAAGTATCACCTGTTGGTACGTCTGGTCGGTTACGACTTGTACAATCGTCCGGATATTGAACTGAATTCCTCTTCCAAGATGATGGATTTGGGAGTTATCGCCATGAAACCCCTGGAAGTGGGACTGGCGGAAGTCGAAGTAGTCGCACAGAAAAAGCAGGTCATTTATAAGTTGGACAAGAAAGTCATCGAGGCTTCGTCCAATCTGCTTGCCGGAGGCGGTTCGGCTGTCGATATTCTGGAGAATACGCCCTCGATACGTGTGGATGCGGAGGGAGAAGTGAGTTTTCGCGGAAGTTCTGGTTTTGCGGTGTATGTAGACGGTAAGCCGAGTGTGTTCAGCGGTACGCAGGCTCTGGAGCAGATTCCGGCAGGCCATATAGAGAATATAGAAATTATCACGACCCCTTCCGCCCGCCATGATACCGGGGGCGATGTGGGAATCATTAATATTGTTACGAAGAAGCATGCCCAGCATGGATTCAGCGGTATGGTGAACCTGACGGGTAGCACTGTCCTGTCCCGCGGAGTCGATTTCCTGCTATCGCAACAGAATAAGGCTTCCCGCTGGTATTTAGGCGGGGTTTGGAGCGAACGTTTGCGTAAGAGTCATTTCGACCAAGAAAAGACGACGATTATTTCGGATACGGCTACGACCTCCCATTCAAACGGACCGCGCAAAAGTAACAGCTTCAACTATTCGATGAAGGCCGGTTGGATGTATACACTTCCCAAAACGACATTTAACGTGGACCTGGAAGGCGGTTATGGCGGTCATACCCGCAATGGTGACCTGGATTACAGAGAAAAGCGTTCATCAGGCGGAGCTACATTCGGCGAGGGCGAATATTACAGCCGTGACGATTACGATATACATGAAACCTTTTTTCTGGGAACGGTCGGGTTCGATCATAAGTTCAACGATAAGGGACATCAGTTGACCGGTAGTTTCTATCTTAAATATGGAGGGAACGCCCTGGAGTATTTCCAGAGCGACCTCTTCAACAAAAACAATGAGCGGGAAAAAGGACATCGTGCCTGGGAAGACGAACATCGCTGGACCGTGCGCGGTAATCTGGATTACATTTATCCGTATAGTAAAACGGGTCGTATAGAAGGCGGTTACCAGTATTTTTCTTACCTGGAAGATGGCGACTACACGATGCATTTCTGGGACCCGGTGAAGCAGGAGTTTTATAACCGGGATGATATTTATAATACCTTCTATTTCCAGCATGGTATCAATTCGATCTATGGTATTGTGGCTGATAGCTACAAATCGTTTGACTTCCAGGCCGGTGTGCGTGGCGAGCATACGCATCGCGTCCTGCGTAGCTCGATCCCCGGGAAGGACCGTACGTATAATAAGTTCGAATTCTTCCCTTCCGTCCATTTAGGCTATACATTCCCGAAAGAGCATAAGCTGTTGGCATCTTATTCGCGTCGTATTACCCGTCCGGAACTTTTCTTTATGGAACCTTACATCACCTACCGTGATTTTTATTCGGCGGAAATCGGTAACCCGGATATCCGTTCGGAATATATCAACTCTTTTGAGCTGAACTATAAAAAGAACATTGGTGAACACACGGTTTCAGCCACAGTGTTCCACCGGAGCCGGAAGGACAAGATAGAGCGTCTGCGCGTTCCTTACGAGGCAGGGGTTACGTTGGATTCAATGGCGAACGTCGGGCATGACTATTCGACCGGCGTCGAACTCAGCGGACAGGTCCAGCTTACCCGCTGGTGGAACGTGAACCTGAACGGAAGCCTGTATCACTATAAAGTGAAGAACCAGTATAAGACCGGTGGCGAGAACGAGACGAGTACAAACTACGATATCATGTGGAACAACTCTTTCGATGTTTTGAAATATACCCGCGTTCAGGTGGATGGAAACTTCGTTGGTCCGTCTGTGACGACGCAGGGGCGCACGGATGCTTTCTGGTATGTGAATCTGGCTATCCGCCAGCAATTGATGAAACGTAAACTGTCGGCAACGCTTTCCTTCCGGGATGTCTTCAACTCTGCCCGCTATGTAAGTAAGATTATTACATCCGACTTGCAGTCTATTACGCGTATCCGCCCCAGCTATCCGTTAATTACGCTAACAGTCAGCTATACGTTTAATAACTTCAAGGCTAAGAGCTCACAAAAGAAAGAAAGCCATGATTTGTTTGAAGGTGTAAACCACTAAATAAATTGATAATTAGCAATGGATAATTGACAATGCGGAGATAAAGTTATTGTCGATTGTCCATTGCTAATTGTCAATTATTTGTTACGTTTGTTCCATATTGAAAGGAATATGGAGGAAAAGGAGCTGATATTATTATTGAAGCAGAGTAGTAAAGACGCGTTTACTACTTTGTATAAGCGATATTGGAAACAGGTCTATAATTTTAGCCGCCTTTATCTGACCAGTGTCGATGCAGCCGAGGAGGTAGTCCAGGAAGTCTTTATCAAAGTATGGGAGACACGGGAGTTTCTCCGTGCGGATGACCATTTCAAAGGCCTCCTCTTTATCATTACTCGAAACCTGATTTTTAACCGGCATCGCAAAAGCCTGAATGAAGATTTTTATAAAGTGACGGTTCTTGCCGCTTTGGAAGAACCGTATAACGTAGAAGAAGAAATTGACGCCCATAATCTACAGGAATATATAGACCGTCTGATCGATGAATTGCCTCCGCGCCGGCGTGAGATTTTTAACCTGAGCCGCAAAGAACAAAAAAGCTATAAAGAAATAGCCCTCCTGCTAAACATTTCAGAGAAAACTGTTGAGAATCAAATTAGTGAAGCACTTAAATACTTGAAAAAGAATATCACGTTGCTTCTTCTTTTTATATGATTTAATGCATTCTGTTCCCTATCTCTTATTGTCATTTATCTAAAAAAAGCGATTGGTTCAAATCGAAACTACTATCCCGTCTAATTCGATTTTCTACCCCTTCTAACTCAAATTACCCGCAAGGGTAATATTTTTTAACAAACTGCTGTTTTTGTATTTTGCTAAACATCAAATAGTTATTCAAAATCTCCATTTTAAAGGGGATATTGTCATATTTCTTCGGAAATTTGTACGGTTAAGAACTAAAATTATCTGTTTTTTCCTGAATCGGATAGGGGAAAGGAGTAACTTGCGTGTATTTATAAATGTAAAGCAATTAAAGATGGAATACGAAGACAAAAAATATATACTTAGGAAACTGATGCAGGATGCGTTGACCGAAGAGGAGCAGATTGCATTACAATCGTCCCGACGGGTGATACGACAAATGGAGAGGCAGTGGGACAGTGCCCCCGATGTTATCGGGAGAGACCGTCCGGACGAACCGTCTATCTGGCGGAATATTTGCAGAGTTTCCTGGCAGCATGCAGAAGGCAGAAAGGTTATGTTTTATAAAATATATAGTTTGGTTGCGTCCGTATTGTTGGTGCTGGGAGTGGCCGGTACGGCTTATTTCGCTTATCAGGGCAGAACAACTGTTCCGATGTATGTCGTAAGTTCCGGTATCCAGAATATGGAATCCGTCTCCTTGCCGGATGGGACGAAAGTGCAGATGGGACCTGGCAGCCGTTTGACTTACCCGGCCAGTTTCTCCGGTAAGACTCGTGAGGTGACGTTGAATGGGCAAGCTTTTTTCGATGTGGCCAAGAATCGTGAGAAACCTTTTATTGTCCGTACCGAAGACATGAGTGTGCAAGCATTGGGGACGGCGTTCGAGCTGTTTAGCTATGAAATGGATAATAAAATAGAAGCAATTCTATTAAACGGGAAAATCAAAGTCGGTATTCCTGATAAGGGAACCAAAAAGATGAAAGAATATCTGGTTGCTCCTGATGAGAAAATCGTATTGGATAAACAAACAGGTGAAGTCATGAAACAGGCGGTCAATGCCGATAAATATACAGCTTGGCGTAAGCAGAAAATGTTGAGTTTCGAAAACGAAAAACTTTCCATGATTATCCCTCGTCTTGAACAATGGTATGGGAGAAAAGTGATGTGCCAGAAGGACTTGGCTGATAAATACCGGTTTACTTTTAAGGTGAGAGACGAGTCGCTGGATCGGATACTTTATATGATAAAAGCCTCCTCTCCTTTGATATATACGCAACTGGAAAGTGGAGATTATATATTGACATTAAAATAACTTATTTATAAACAACTTAATTCTGATGCTTATGGAATAAAAAAGAGTTAGCCTACAAAAAAAATTGGAAGATGCCGGCAAGCACCTTCCAATCAGTGAGTTTCCGAAAAATGCATGTCGTAAAGGAGTCCAAGCCAAAGACTTGCATTTATTATTCATCAAAAACTATACAAAGTTATGAAAAAAAACAGTGACAGGGATTATTATATCCCGTTATTTAGAAAAACAAAGCGTATTATGAAGATCACAGCCTTATTTTTGTTGGGAGTCGCATGTTGTATTTCAGCCTCAACTTATGCGCAGGGTTACAAAGTGTCGATCAACAAACAAAACAGCAGTATCATTGAAATCCTCCGAGAGATTGAGAAAAGCAGTGAGTTTACATTCTTTTTCAACGACAATCGTGTGAATGTCAATAAAGCAGCGAGTGTCAACGTTAAAAATGCCACTTTGGAAGACGTGCTGGATCAGGTGTTGAGCAATACCGGTTATAAGTACCAGATCATCGACCGCCAAGTATTGATTAAGGCTTCAGAAACTGCCTCTTTTGCAGGTGTTCAGCAGAATCAAAAGACAATAACAGGTGTAATTAAAGATATGGGTAACGAACCGATCATCGGAGCCAATATCGTTGAAAAAGGCACGACAAACGGAACTATTACTGATGCAGAAGGGAGGTTCTCCCTTAACGTTGCACCTGGTGCAACGTTGGTAGTATCTTATATTGGATATACAACACGTGAGGTTATTGTTGGAAACCAAACAGATCTGGTAATCAGCTTAAAGGAGGATTCTGAAATGTTGGATGAAGTTGTTGTTATTGGATATGGTACTATGAAGAAAAAAGATTTGACAGGTGCTGTAGCTGCTGTTAAAGGCGATGATTTGGCTGCCCGTAAAACAACTCAGTTATCGACTGCTTTACAAGGAGCAGCTTCCGGTGTATTGGTAACCCGTGATAACAGTGCCCCCGGAGCAACAGCCTCTATTAAGATTCGTGGTGTGACGACAATTGGCGAATCCAGTCCGTTGGTGATTGTGGATGGCGTACCGGGAGACATTAATCAGGTGAATCCGGAAGATGTGGAAAGCATGTCTGTTTTGAAGGATGCAGCGTCTGCTTCTATCTATGGCTCCCGTGCAGCTGCCGGTGTAATTGTAATTACGACGAAACGTGCGAAAGAAAATGATCTTTCTCTGAACTACAATTTTGAATATGGTTGGGAGATGCCCACCGTCTTACCTAAATACGTCGGGGTTCAGAGATTTTTGGAAATGACAAATGAAACACGTTATAATGATAATAATACAGGTGGTTGGTATCAGGCATATTCTGAAGATCAAGTAAATAATTGGTTGAAATACCATGGAACAAATCCGGATGTCTACCCTGTTGCAGACTGGCAAGATGCGATTCTAAAAAGCTCGGCTCCCCGTCAAACACATTCTATCAATATTGCAGGGGGAAGCAAAGTTGTCAAAACTAAGGCTTCATTTCGCTATGATAAGACAGATGGTCTTTATGAGAATAGAGGATATGAACGTTATATGATTAGAATCAATAACGATTTTAAGATAAATAAGTGGATTGAGGCTCATTTGGATGTGAACTATAAGCGTTCAAAATCAGAGGAACCACATAGAAATCCGATGGAGTTGAATTATCGTGCAACTCCTCCGATTTATGCTATTCGTTGGAGTAATGGGCTTTGGGGAGATACGAAAGATGGAGAGAACCCATTGGCGATGATTACAGATGGAGGTTTAAAAACAAGTTGGAATAATCGTTTAGGAGGTAAAGCCGCTCTTGATATATCTCCGATTGAGGGATTAAAAATATCAGGAGTGATTGCTCCGACATACAACTTCGATAAAATCAAGAGTTTCGTAAAACAAGTGCCTTATACGTATGCAAATGATCCAACTACAGTGAAAGGCTATATGGCTGGTCATAGAACGACGAAACTGACTGAAAATAGAAATGATAGTTATGATGTGACAACACAATTCTTTGCAAACTATAATAAATCATTCGGAGAACATGATTTCTCGGCTATGATCGGTTATGAAGACTATTATGCTTTTTGGGAAAACTTGAGTGCATCTCGTGATCAGTATGAATTGACAAATTTCCCCTATTTGGATATTGGTCCAGAATCATTAAGAGACAATGGCGGTAATGCAGAAGAATATGCATATCGCTCATTCTTTGGTCGCATTGCTTATAGCTATGCTAACCGTTATTTGTTGCAGGTGAACTTCCGTCGGGATGGTTCCTCACGTTTTGCTCCGGATAGCCGATGGGCTAATTTCCCTTCATTGTCTGCCGGTTGGGTTGTCAGCGAAGAAAAGTTTATGAAAAGCCTGAACTGGAATTGGCTTTCATTCCTGAAGTTGAGGGGGGCTTGGGGTACGTTGGGAAATGAACGAATTACAATGAAAAAAGATGACAAAGATGTACAGAATTATTATCCGTATCAATCTGCATTGAATTTTGGTTCAGGCTTATTCTATAATGGAAATACGGTAAGCTCTTTATTAACGGCGGCCCAGCAATATTATGCAGTTCGTAATATCTCTTGGGAAACGACAGAAACCTGGGATATAGGTTTGGATGCTAATTTCCTGGATGGACGTTTGCATTTTTCCGGAGACTTCTATAAAAAGAAAACAAAAGACATGTTGCTCGCCTTGGAAATTCCGAAGTTTATCGGGTATGATAATCCGAGTGTCAATACCGGTAATATGCATACAACAGGTTATGATCTGGAAATAGGATGGCGTGATCAGGTAGGCGATTTTGGATACTCTGTTTCTGCTAATTTGTCCGACTTTGTTTCTAAGATGGGGAATCTTGGCGGAACAGAATTTTTGGGAGACAAGGTGAAAATGGAAGGTAGTCAATTTGATGAATGGTATGGTTATGTCAGTGATGGACTATTTTTAACGCAGGAAGATGTGGATAACTCTCCGAAGTTGAATAATAACGTAACAGTTGGTGATGTTAAATATAAAGATATATCTGGTCCGGACGGGGTGCCAGATGGCAAGATTTCTTCCGAATACGATCGTGTATGGTTAGGTGGTTCATTGCCTCGTTATATGTTCGGGGTTAATTTTACAGCTTCTTATAAAGGTTTTGACCTTGCTATGATGTTCCAGGGAGTTGGTAGCCAGAATGCCCGTATCAGCAGAGATATGGTTGAGGGATTGAAAAATAACTGGTGTGGCTTCCCTGCGGTTCTGGAAGGTAATTATTGGAGCGTAAATAATAGTGATGGTGATAATGCAAATGCACTATATCCTCGTCTGACTCGTAATAATGTGGATTCCAATATGGCAATGTCTGATTATTGGATGTTTAACGGAAGATATCTGAGAATGAAGAATTTGACATTGGGCTATACGTTACCTTCTGTATTGACAAAGAAGATAAGTATGGAATCTGTTAGATTCTATGTTTCCGGTAACGATTTATTCTGTCTAAGCAAATATCCGCATGGCTGGGATCCGGAAGTAAGTTCTACAGGCTATCCTATTACTCTGTCTGTATTATTAGGCGTATCAGTTAACTTTTAAATGAGAATGATTATGAAACGAAATAAAATAATAGTTTATATATTCAGTAGCGTATTGTTCACGGCATGCCATGATTTGGATTTGAATCCGTTGTCTTACGGTTCAACAGAAACTTGGTATTCGAATGAAACTGAAATAGAGATGGCTGTTAATGAATTGTATAAAGATACATTCTGGCCGTTGGATGAAGATGGAAATACAGACTGGTCTGATGATAATATTTATCGTGAAAATTTGACTCCCTTTCAAAATTCTACTTTAAATGGCCAGACTGATAAAGTAACAGATCTGTGGTCAAAACAATATAAGGTTGTTTCGCGTGCCAATGGAATCATTTTAAAGGCAAATCGTGCTATTGAAGCTGGCGCTTCAGAATCGAAAATCAATGGTTTTGTTGCTGAAGCTCATTATCATAGAGCATGTGCTTATGCTAAATTATCTTCAAAATTTGGTGGTGTTCCTTTAGTAGATGATGATATTGATATTGATAAAGGTATGTCAATGGGACGTACGGATGTTGCAACAGTGAAACAGTTTGTTTATGACGAATTTGATGTGGCTGCAAACGCGTTGCCCATAACATATGCTGGTGTTCAGAGGGCTACGAAAGGGGCTGCATTGGCAATGAAGGCCCGCTATGCACTTTATATGGGTGATTATGATGTTGTTGTTGCTGCATCTAAAGCCGTTATGGATTTAGGCATCTATTCTTTGCATAAGGATTATGGAAATTTGTTTTTAACAAATACGAAGAATGCAGAAGAGTCTATTTTCTTAATTCCCCGGTCAATTGAATTTAATGTAGTAATGGATGTACATGGCTGGCTGCCAAGAAATCATGGTGGATATGCTGTCCCGAATCCTACTTGGGATTTGTTTGCTTCATACACTTGTACTGATGGTTTACCTATTGATGAATCTCCTCTTTTTGATTCACACGATCCGTTTAAAAACCGTGATCCGCGTTTGAGTATGACAATTGTTCCGTTTGGTGAGAACTTTATGGGTATCGAATTCAATCCACATCCGGAGGCATTGGAAGTTATGAACTACAAAACAGGAGAGATGATTAAGAATAATGATTCTCGTGCTGTGGCTCAATATGCCTCATATAATGGACTGGTTTGGAAAAAAGGCATGGATGAAACATGTTTGGAAAATGCAAACAAGATCGATCCAGATAAAATCATCATACGTTATGCAGATGTCCTGCTAATGTATGCTGAAGCGAAAATCGAATTGAATCAGATAGATCAGTCTGTACTGGATGCGATGAACGAAGTTCGTGCAAGAGCTTATGGAGTTGATAAATCAGCCATAGATCAGTATCCTGCATTTACTTCTACAGATCAGAAAACATTGAGAAGCCAGTTGCGCATGGAAAGGCGTATGGAGTTTGCCAAAGAAGGACTTCGCTATATGGATTTGATGCGTTGGAAGTTGATGGATAAAGTAATGAGTAAAAAAGTCTATATGATGCTTTATCCGGCTTCACTTCTGATAGAAAAAGTTGTGAGTCAGGGAGATTGGTTCTGGCCTTTTGCTCCTGAAATTGATGAAAATGGTTTGGCAGATTTCTCTAAATTGGAATCTGCGGGTAAAGTTGCTGTTATTGCGGAGAAGAAATGGGATGACCGACAATATCTGTGGCCGATACCTACTACTGAAATTCTGATTAATCCGAATATGAAGCAGAATCCGAATTATTAATTATCAATCGAAAAGAAAAGGGCATTTTATTATTCATAGGAGGACGATAGAATGCCTATTCTTTATAGTATTATTAAATAAGGTTGACAATGAGCAATAGGAGAGATTTTGTAAAAAAAGCCGGAGCGATAGCTATGGCTACGGCTATACCGGATTTTATAAATTCGGCACCGCTGTCTTCACAAGAGAAAAGTTTGACTTTGAAGCGTCCTAAAATAAAAGTGGATGATCAATGGGACGTAATCGTCGTGGGAGGCGGTCCTGCCGGATGTACAGCCGCGATTTCGGCAGCTCGGGAAGGTGCTAAAACATTATTGATAGAAGCGATGGGGCAGTTAGGAGGGATGGGTACATCCGGAATGGTTCCAGCCTGGTGTCCGTTTTCCGATGGCGAGAAAATTATATATAGAGGATTAGCAGAAAAGATATTTAGAGAATCAAAGAAAGGAGTTCCTCATGAATCTGATGATAAATTGGATTGGGTAAGTATTAATCCTGAATATCTGATGTCTATTTATGATCGGATGGTGACAGAAACCGGAGTGAAAGTTCTGTTCTTTTCCCGTTTGGCAGCAGTCGAAATGTCATCTAACGATACTATCGATGCAATCATCGTATCGAATAAGGCTGGTTTAGTGGCTTTTAAAGGTAAAGTCTATATTGATGCGACAGGTGATGGGGACCTGGCTGCCTGGGCTGGAGCTTCTTTTAAGTGTGGATATGATGATAAGGGATCTGTGCAGATGTCCAGCTTATGTTTTTCTTTTGCTAATATAGATTCCTATGATTATATAAATGGTCCAACATTATATGAATGGAAGAATGAAAAAACACCGCTTTATAAAGCAGTCCGGTCCGGAAAGTATCCTTTGGTAGATACCCATTTCTGTAATAACCTGGCTGGACCGGATATTCTTCAGTGCAATGCGGGACATATGGTTGTCGATACGACGGATCCTTGGGCTATCTCTGATGCTATGATTTTAGGTCGTCAAAAAGCTGTTCAGTATCTGGAAGCCATGAAAGATGTCAGGCCGTCTACTTTTTCAAATGCCTTTGTCGTAAAGACTGCATCTTTACTCGGGGTTAGAGATAGCCGCCGGATAGAAGGTGATTATATATTTACCGTTGATGACTGGAGGCAAAGAAAATCGTTTGAGGATGAGATTGGTCGAAACTGCTATTATATAGATGTTCATAGTGGTAAACATAACCCCGAACATTATAAAAAAGGTGAATCACATGGTATTCCATATCGCTGCCTGACTCCTAAAGGTATTAAGAACCTGCTGACAGCCGGTCGCTGTATATCAACAGATGAACAGGCTTTTGGTAGTACCCGTGTAATGCCTTGTTGTTTAGTGACTGGAGAAGCGGCAGGTATGGCAGCAAAACATGCCATTGAGCAAACAAAGAATGATGTTCATAAGATAGATACCGTCTTTTTAAGAAAAAGGCTGAAAGAAGAAGGTCAATTAATCCTGTAGTACAGGATCAGGTTTTATCATAATAATATAAATCGTCGGTTTTTATGAAGCAATGGTGGATTATAATATTAATAACCATTTATTATCCATTGAAAGCGGATAATATATTTGTCGAGGCGGAAAGCTTTGAGAATAAAGGTGGTTGGGTGTTGGATAATCAGTCTATGGGACAAATGGGATCGCCTTATTTGTTAGCCCATGGCTTAGGTATTCCGGTGGAAAATGCATCAACGACAATCCAAGTTAAAAGTGCGGGAAGATATCGTGTCTGGGTCAGGACCCGGGACTGGGTGAAGCAATGGAATAAAACAGGTGCTCCCGGACGTTTCGAATTGCTGTTGAATGGAGAAGCCTTG
The DNA here is from genome assembly GCA_900552465.1 of uncultured Parabacteroides sp. Taxonomy (GTDB): domain Bacteria; phylum Bacteroidota; class Bacteroidia; order Bacteroidales; family Tannerellaceae; genus Parabacteroides. The sequence goes on from URZO01000099.1 coordinate 12,837, forward strand.
GAAACAATGTTCGGAACAGAGAAAGCGGACTGGCATTGGCAGGATGGCGGGACTATTCTGCTGAAGGCTGGTGAGAATCGGATTGAACTTCGGGATATGACAGGTTTTGATGGCCGGTGTGACGCTATATTTTTTACTTCTTCTTTAGATTTGCTCCCTCCTGATAACGGTGGGCAGTTAGCTGATTTTCGCCGGAAAATGTTGGGGCTACCTGTGAATCCGGAAGATGGGGGAGAATATGATTTGGTCGTAGTTGGAGGAGGCATAGCCGGATGCTGCGCTGCCTTAAGTGCTGCCCGTCTTGGATGTAAAGTGGCATTAATACAGAACCGTCCGGTTCTGGGAGGTAATAATAGTTCGGAAATTCGTGTCGGACTTTCCGGATTGATAGCTCAACAACCATATTCAAACTTAGGGCGTCTTATAGATGAACTTGGGCCTGTCGGACATTGGAATAATTGGGAAGCAGAACGAGATTCCTCGTCTGGCAGGAGTAGACAGATTATGAAAATATTGCAACAATATCCGGAGAAAAAAATTCATAATGCCGGTCCGGCAACTAATTATGAAGATGAAAAGAAGCTCTCTTTATTGCAGCAACAGGAAAATCTGAGTCTATTTCTCAATACACAGGTTGTCGGTGTTAAAAAAGATAGACATAAAATCGTTTCTGTTCTTGGTCGGAATATTGTATCAGGAAAAGAGTATATATTTAAAGGCCAATTATTTTCGGATTGTACGGGAGATGGAGAAGTGGGCTTCCTGGCAGGTGCGGATTATCGGATGGGGAGAGAGAGCAAAGAGGAAACTGATGAACCGAGAGCTCCTTTGAAAGCAGATCAATTAGTCATGGGGACCTCTGTTCAATGGTATGCGGAAGATGCACCTGATGTTTCTACGTTTCCGGATTGTCCCTGGGCTATCCGGTTTGATGAGCAAACCTGTATTCCTATTACTCGTGGAGATTGGGATTGGGAGGCTGGTTTGAATAATGACCAGATAACCGAGATAGAATATATCCGGGATCATGCCCTTCGTGCGGTTTACGGCAATTGGGATTTCTTGAAAAATAAGAGTAAAAAGAAAGTGCAGTTTGCCAGGAAGAAGTTAGCATGGGTTGCTTATATCGGAGGGAAGAGGGAATCTCGTCGTCTGTTGGGAGATATCATTCTGCGTGAACAGGATTTATTGAATAATGTTCAATATGAGGATGCAACGTTTACCACGACTTGGGGCGTTGATCTTCATTATCCTAAACCTATACCGGGGATGAAAGATGAGCCGTTTCTCTCTTATTGCGATGTACAGGAGATTAAGCCTTATGCTGTTCCATACCGATGCCTGTATTCGAGAAATGTAGATAATTTATTTATGGCAGGACGGAATATAAGTGTGACACATGTCGCATTGGGAACGGTAAGAGTGATGAGAACCGGAGGGATGATGGGAGAGGTTGTTGGTATGGCTGCTTCTTTATGTAAGAAACATCATGTATATCCCAGAGGGATATATGAAAATTATTTACCGGATTTAAAAGACTTGATGAATCAGGGTGTTGGTAAATCCGGTTTTCCGGAAGCAGAAAATATTGACTAATGTAAATATATTTATCATGAAAACATTAATAACATTATTACTATTGTTGAGTTGGGGATCGCTGAAGGCTGCCGACCTCTTTGTTGAAGCCGAGAATTTTAGCAACAAAGGCGGTTGGGTG
>URZO01000100.1 GCA_900552465.1 uncultured Parabacteroides sp.
CCCTATATTTACATCTTTTACACCCGGATTTACAATCTTTTACACGGGGATGTGCACGCGCCGGGCACCTGGGTGTGCAGCAGGTTTTCTGCCTAATCGATTGAAAATAAGCTATATACTTTTCAAGATTGGATCATGGCTTTTGCAACAAGTGATAGAGGAGTGATAGACAAGTGATAGATAAAAACGGCCTCTATCACTTATAGAAACAGTGACTGTCAGAGTATTAATGCCAATTAGTGATAGAGTGATAGATATTTTCGGAAAAACAAAAAATCGTGAACCTTTTCGTTTTTCCGTTTTATAGTAATGGTTCAGGCAAATCATAGTTATGATCAACAAAAAACATACTGATGTCAATAACTCTCCATAGGATGGGACAAAAAAAGTCCCGAAGGGGATCTAAGATCAGCCTTCGGGACAAAATACACCCTCAATTTTACAACTTAGTATTTATTGAAGCCTCACGGCTGTTTAATAAAGTTCTTTTTATGCCTTTAAGCAGGCAAGCGATTTAACTGAGATGCTTTCCATTCAGGAAAACCATCAATATTAGCATAAACCTGGAACTGCAATTTATCATCCGCCACCTTTTTCAACTCCGTTTTGGGAGCCAGTGGCAAACACATGTCATCCACAGCAAATAATGCTTTTAACAGAACCACATCATACCCGTCGCGAATCACTTCTTTCTGTAATACCACCGGCACATTCAACCTTGCCAGATAATAAGCAGAACGTTCATACGCGCACCATGCATTCCCTTCGAGATACAAATAAACACCATCCTGGTTGTCTATTTCATTCATCAAAACTTTTTCGACATCTGCTACACGTTCCATAATCTTACTTATTAAGTCCTCAATCTTTTTAATACGCAATCTCTTTATATGCAATTTCTATACCGCAAAGATAGGGGCTTATAAATCAATCGCTACGCTGTAAAAGTATCAATTATACTACTTAAAGCTATCAAATAACTGATTATCGGCTTCTTTCTTGCGTAATTCATCCAAATTAGCATCCGCACCTTTCACTCCGGCCGCTTTTGCCTGCTCGAGCAGTCTGCCGGCTTCGCTCAGGTTACCTTCCAACAGATTCAATACGCCACGTGCATGGATAGCTTCCGGACTGTTACCCGCTTTTGCCAGATAATTACGTGCAGCACTCAAATCATTCTTCGATAATGCAATATTAGCAGCATTCAGATTGGCTACAGGATCATCGCTATACATACGGACAGCAATCTCGAATACATCATTATAATCCTTGCTACCGATCTGATAGCTATTGGCAACTGCAAACATTTCACTCAGGCTTAACTGCTGCGGACGTGTCTTGATAATCTCACGACCTTCCTCAACCGTAAATTCACGTACCGTATAATCGACCCGATATTCGGAACGACGCAAAGACGGGAAAATACCGGCCAGAACATAACGATAAGCAGCCCCGCCATTCAAAGCTCTCAACTCTGCTTCTTTTTTATCCGGATCTTTATCGCTATTAATAATAGCCAGGACAGCATCGCGGTCAGGAACTTGATTATCTGCCTCTACCTTAGCCTTGAAACCTTCCCAGTCTTCCGGTACGGTCTCCAGCTTGAAGAAGCTCGATTTGAAATCATGTTTCTTTTCAATATAACCACGCAATGCCTTTACACGGTTCTCGGCCAGCAACGCGTTGGCTTTATAAGAACCTTCCGGCGAAGCATATCCTTTCAATACGATACCCGACAAGGTGATATTCTTATCATCTACCACAGTTTTGATCGTATTGTCGATCTTTGCCAATTCGACCGCATTGTTACGGAAATCAGGCAAAATGTTATAACGTCCCACCTGGAAATCCAGATAAGCCGTACCCACTTCGGCACGATGTTTGACTGTTTCTGCTTCCGGAGAGATATAAGCCAGGGTCGGCATCACCTCGTAGCGTTTGTCCGGACGCGTCAATACTTTATCGGCGATCAACAACGGTTCGCCCTGCGCTTCCTTACCGCAACCGCACATATTGGGAACCAGCACGAAACGGGCATCCTTCATCCATGATTCGTAAGGGATCGTCATCTTATAGTTAATCACACTTTCGCTCTTTCCTGCCTGTACCACCAAAAAACGAGGTTCGTCTTGCAGGTTGTTCAACGCAATTTCACGATCATACACTTTCTGGCTGATACGGCCGTTCAACAGGATGGAAGGCAAACCTTCTTTCTGTGAAGCCGATTCCAGCACAGGAGTCAACGACAGGTTTTCACGCGATTTGATCTGGCTGCCGTCAACAGTAATCACCGCATCGATCAACAGCTCTTTGCCTTGTTGTTTCAGTTCGTTACAAACTACTTTCACCGGAGCCTGAGCCAGGATAGCCGGCGAAACAACAGCCAGTAAAGCGGCTGCCATATATAATTTTATTGTCTTCTTCATCGCTCCGATTATTTAATAAAGTAAATAATAGAAAGAGCAGCTTTCGTCACCCCGAAATAGTCTTTCGTATCGCTCTTCAATACTGTTCCGCAGCTCGCACACGGATATTTATCATAGTCCAGATGCGCCCAACCGATACCGATCACAGCTTCCATGCTCCAACGGTTGCTCAGCAACCATTGATAACCATAAGACAAACCGGCACCATAGAGGTTACCCTGATAGCGATTGTTTTCCATATTCTTACTCAGGAACTTCATTCCGCCGACATTATAATCGGCATAATGAGCATGAACCCCAAAGAAATGACCATTAAACTTCTCGCACAGCCAGTAACGGGCCTCAGGCTGGATCATCCAGTGTTTCCAACGTGTGTCGTCTCCGAACTTCCATCCGTTATAGTTTCCGGACAAGTCCAGCGTCCACTTCTTGCTCAATCCCATCTCAACTCCGAGGTTGATCGTTGCAGTAGCGTCGTACAGCAAGTTTGACTTCACCGCAAACTTCTGCCCATAGACGTTAGTCATGCCAGCCAGAAGCAAAAAGAGGAAAAGTACTTTTTTCATACACTTCATTTTTTAATTATCTTTTGTTTTTCTATCCTATTATTAAACAACAATGGTGATAAAACTGTTTATTCCGATACAAAAATATAATAAGTCTTTACCACTCGCGATAGGTACACCTTTCAAGTTTCGCGGGCAAAGCTACCAAGAATTATCCAGATGATATAAATACCGATGAAAAAAGAGAGAAGAGAGAGAAATACCGATTAAAGGGAACCGATATGAAACAAAATGTTCTCTACCAAATACGATTTCTTCTAAATTCGCATTCGGTAGAGAACTATTTTTAATGAGGATATTCCTATGTTATTTTATCTACTTAAATATCTTATCACCATTTCCATATAATTCTGATACAGTACAAAAACATTCTTCTTTGGTAACTGACTCTTGTAATAGAACATCCGTAATATCACTATCAATAGTAACAGGAGGATTACCTGGTCTACTATCACTAAGAATCTGAGTAATAGGACGATTCTCTTGATCAACCTTGAAAAAGCCTAATATATTAGCAGGGTAACCATCCTTAACTGCAATAACATTTATTTTTCTTTCAAAAGAACTCACAGAACTAAATATATATTTTCCCCCGGGCTTACCTTCAACATCACCGCCAGTACCACCTCCGATATCGCCACCAGAATCTCCGGAGCCGCTACTTCTGTCTCTTACACAGCGGACAAAACCGGCATCTTTACTTCCGGGTGGATTATAAATAACACTCCCATGATCGGTAGGAGACGTCATAGCATACCATAAATCTATTGAAACCACAGCATCTCCATTAGTCGATTTAGTAGAAGTCAAATAAATTGCCCCATAACGATCTGTAGACGCATTTTCACCTATTTTATAGACCAACCGCCCATCGCCAGCACATCTTAATCCCACTCCGATCTCATCCAAATTAATATCAGTAGGAGATATTTTTTCTCCTCCCGAATAAGATTTTTCATGGGAAGTCAATACCCCTTTACCAAAAGAGAAAAACAGACTTTTCCCAGAATTTTTATCCACTACCAAAGTGCCTTTTGCCGGATTACAATGAACACCTTCATCACAGTCGTCAAAAGAAATCTTTCCACTACTCCGTGTCCAACCGGCTATAGGGTCTTCATCATGAACAAATCCTTGCAACAAACTATTTTTACTTACCACATTGTCATAATCACTTCCTGCCGGCAATTTATATCCAGCCGGACAAGGAGTATCCGAGTTACCGATCCAACTACTTACAGAATTTACAGCCGTCGAATAATTTCCTCCATAAGCCTGAAGGAAACCGGGGCTATAAGGATGATACCGGGTATTATTTCCCGCCTGATAAAAATATCCGGTTTGTGTAGGCAACCCGCCAGTTCTACGATCGGAACTGCCATTTCCAATACAATTGAACATCGACCAGGCTACATTAGAACCCGACATTGTAGTCGGATGATATCCTTGACGCAAATAAATACGATGTTCACAATTATTATTATGGTATTTAATCAGGACCACACCATACCGGGCCTTATCAGACTCTGCATATGAACCATTACTATCATAATCATTCACAGGATTCGGGCTATTGGGAGTATAAGTAAATCGGACATCCCCACTCTCTGTACTTTCCAGAACCTGACCTTCGCCACTGATATTCCGAGTACCGGATGAAAGCGTAAACCAGTCTCCTTTTTCGATCTTCAGACTCCACGGTCCATCCGATTTCAAAATATGATAATCTAAATCTCCTCTCGTATACTCTTTCACCTTAACATCTACAGGCTCCACATTCGCAGCTCTCTTATAAATGGCAATCGGATCAACCAAACGGGATACTTGGGAAACCTTTACCGTTTTACTATTAGTTGCCCCATTTTTAAAATTAGCTGTAATCTTAAAAGAACCTGTTTTGTAGGCATCCTGCATTAAATTTGTTTGTTGAGCCGTAGCTACAAAGGTACGGGTATTCCCTGTTCCATAAGGTCCCGACAAAGTAATTCCATTACTATTATCATTCTCTAATCTCAAGGAATTTAACAAATCCCCATCCTTAGTCGTAACAGTCACCGTCCCGGTCGATTTGTCCAAATAACCAATATAAATATCAGAAGTACTGATTTCATATTCCATATCTGCATCAACCCGCCAGGAGACTTCATCTTTTCCGCCCTGTCCACCCAGCATCAACGTTATTTTGTAATGATGGTTTCGCTGCACCTCGAAATTAGTAGTCGAGTTCTTCCCCAGAAAGAACCGGTATTTTATCGTTCCAAGTGAAGAACCATCCCGGCGATAGTTCGCCGTCACCTCGATATAAGAAGAAACCTGGTCCGTAGCTATAATCTCCTTCTGGCTGATAGGTTTTGAAAAACTTGCCGGTGTTTTATCATATCCAAGAGCAGGAGATGTCATCTCTGATAATTTATTCCCAGATTCATCCGTTGCAGAACATTTACCATCAGGCTGCATATTTTCATACATATAAAGCGGAATGGCAGTTGCATGATCAGCAGATAGGTCACTTTTCACAAATCCTCCTGTACCGTCTTTTAGTAAACAATTCGTACCAATCGCATTCGTACCCGTCAAACATCCAGTAGCCGGTACATGTATCAATTCCACCTGGGTTGGTGTTATATCAATATCAGCCGCCAGACTCTTTTGAACTTGCACAGTTATCATTGCATATATACGTTCCAGAGAAATTGAGGCTCCTCCACGGCCATTAGCGACCGTCACATCGTCACTTCCATACATTGCCATATAAATAGAGCCATCATTCTTATAACCAAAAGTCTTAGCATCCACCTCTGCACATGTCATGCCTGACATCTCAGAACCGGCATTTGCCACTACACGAACAGAATAAGAGCCGTTAGACAAAGGGAAATTAAACGTCACCGGGTTAGCCGACGTATTGGATGCCGATAAACCTTTCATCTCCTCCGAAGTCGTATAATAATATGATTTTACCGGCAATGCATTTGTTTCACCACTATTATAAATCAAAATATTCAGATCGGAAACAATTTTAGTATCCTCTTGTCCTGCCTTTGTCATGGGAGACACAACCGTATTTTGCGGAACACTCAGCGACAAACTAAGGCCATCCTGCAAATCCGCCCGATCTCCCAGGCGGTCTTCCGTACAGGCAACAAATCCTAAAATAAAAGTCAATAATACGAACCAATATGTATTTCTCATTTCTATATCCTCCCACCTTTAATTAAAATGTACCGGCACATCGTCCTCACTCCAGCTTTTCACATCGATTGACAAACTATTGATAGCCTGTTTAACCGTACCTGTTACATCATAATAGTTACCTCTTAAAATACCTGTCGCTGTTTGAATCGGAATCTCATAAGTAAGTCCATTTATTCGGTTTTCAGTACCAGGCACTGCATTAAAAGCCCCCGGCACCCAATCCGACCAGTCAGTAGGGAAATTGATTTGATCAGCATCAGCTTCAAAAGCATTCCCTTGCCCCCAACCACTGGAAGTATTCCACTTTCCATGGATTATACCACCGGCCTTTTTGCATGAACTTATCTGTTTTATTTTCTGCAAATCTCCCCGCATAACTATTATCAGTTCATTTGCATTCTTCTGATACGTATAAAATGTCAGTTCGATTATATTTCCTTTAAAAATATCACCCATATCTGTTGCCTGTGGCAACAGATTTCCTGTTTCTGCCGCAGAATTGTCCCCCTCTAAAACCAGAGGACTTGAAATTGCAATATTATTGATGGCCAAAGAATGATTATCAAGCCTCCAACTCTCAACAGTACGAGTTTTTACGGAATCACACTTAACAACCATCCATTTTTCTCCTCCCTGATGATTCGTCACATTACTAATACCAAAACCATGAGATGTACCATTTTGACAAATCTCGATTTTCCCCTTCAAAGAACTTTCATTAAAATCATCTTCTTTGACTGAGCCATTGTTTTGTTCAATAATCTTATTGATTAACGCCAACACATCATCTCCGGTACTTGTCTGGATATTATAGACAGGGTCAGACGGAGCAGCTTCTTCCATTATCAGTTTTATATGGACTTTGGCAGCAAGCTGAGCCAAATCGATCTTCCCAGTCCGGTCTTCCACCGTAAAGGTATGAAACGCAGTACCTACTTTTATCAAACTTTTGGGGTCGAAATTCAAAGTAGCTAAAGAAGCATCTTTTACCACAGTTTTTGCAATTGCAGAATATGACAGATTGAAATTCAGACTTTCAGGATAATTAGCAATAGCCAGTAATCTTACTTTTTCATTCATTGGGACAGAGAGATTTTTTACTGTATACAAATTGCTACTATTACCAGGACTTGTAATTTCCAGATTTTGATCTGCAGAAGAAACATCTCCACAAATATAGTCTGTGATCAATGCGTCCGTTTCAGCGTTATATACACCCAAATAAAAGCGGGACACAAACAATTCATCTTCTGTTGCTGCTTCTACGTCAGCTGATTTCGTCTGTTCGGAGGCAGAAGATATTGCAAATGAGATAGAAACCGGACCTGTCGAAGCAGATATCTCCTTTTCATCACAGCATCCTGTAAAGATTGCCAAAGAAACTATTAGCATCAAAAAAATGCCATCAATTCTCATATGTTTCATTTTCACCCTATTATTTATTGACTATTTCTATTTTATTTAGCATAGATATCACCCAAGTTGATTTCGTTATAGTTCCAATCCAGAATATGGCATTCAACAGCGCTTTCTACATCATTGCTTTGAACTTTAGCGTTTATTGTCAAACGGTAAATATAACCAGCCTCTACTTTCTCGGTATCAATATGTTTGATCTTGATTTCGCGATCATATATTTTACCATTGATTGAAAAATGCAATACTAAAGCTGTTTTAAAGTCTTCTACATTTGTTTCATTGGCAAAGGTATAAAAAGTTTTTGTAGATACGCGTTCAAATTCAACAGTTTTATCAGAGATTTCTTTTGTTTCATCGATTGTTTGGGTATTGTTGGAATTATAGTTAGCGGAAGAAGCGATGCCTTCTACCTGGCCTGCAAGATTCTGGTTCTTTAAGCTAATACCTGTAAGGGTTACCGGATATTTAGTGCAACCATCTGCATAGAAAACAGTCAGTTTGCTTATTTCGATACGGGCTGTACGTTGGCTAACAGTAATAGAAGCTGTTGCCGTAGGATATTCACCATTGTATTTGGAAGGAGTGCTTGCTACACCGTCGATAACTTCTACAGAACCTTCGCCAACCTTTACCAATGCATTCATATCGCTTTCATTCAAGGCAGCTGTACGAACTTCGTTTTCCGTAGCACAACTTAAAAGTCTTTTCTGTGTTTCAGCTGATAAATTTACGATAGCGAATACTTTCTTGGATCCGTTTGCTTTTGTCAGAATTCGCGTAGCCTGATAAGCATTTCCTTCACCTGCTGTAGCAGAACCTACAACTTTACCGTTTTCAAACAAGAAGAATGTTACGTTTGATATTATTTCAGTCTCAGCGATAGAAGTATTCTGTCCGGCAACAGAACTCTTTGTTTGCATTCCCATATTAAATGCAACATAAGCATATTCGTCAGTAGCTGTTGCCATCTCTTTATTTACATCGCTCATGTAAGCGTCGTTTTCAACTGAACAGGAAACTGCTACTAATACGAAAGAAAGAACTGCTAATGTGATACCCTTGAAATTCATAACTACAATACTTTAATTTGTGAACCCTTAAAAAAACTCTTTAAAAATTACCCTAATTGTTCAGGTATTACCCTTAACCTGACACTGCAAAGATACGGCGGGTCCACCGATCCGGACGGCGGTATGAAAATCAAGAATAACAGGTAATTGTTTCAAAATAAAAATAGATAGGCGTACCCTCCTGTGATGATAAAAACACCTCATACAGGGTATGTTTATCATCCGATCAGAGGTGGAAGTATCAAAACAGAAGGTATTCTTTAAAATCACAGCTGGGATGAGAGGTTTAAGACCAAAAACTTGAAGTATAATTAAAACTTTTCCGTATCTTCGCAAAAGTTTGAAGTATAATTAAAACTTTCCTCTAAATGAAACAGCCTAAGAACATTATAAAAAGAAGCAACTATACTGATAGGATAGAGCCCTTTATGCGCAAATCCATTATAAAGGCTCTAACCGGACAACGCCGTGTCGGGAAAAGTTTCCTGCTATACCAGCTTATTGAAACAATACGGCAGGAAGATCCGGCTGCCCACATAATCTATATTAACAAAGAGGATTTCGAATTCGAATATATGCAGACAGCAAAAGATCTGTATGATTATATTGCCTCCAAACATATAAACGGCGCATACAATTACATATTCATCGATGAAATACAGGATATTGCGGGGTTCGAAAAGGCCCTCCGCTCTCTTCTACTGGATGAATACAATGATATCTATATCACAGGAAGCAACGCCAACCTGTTATCCGGCGAACTGGCGACTTACCTGAGTGGAAGATATATTGAAATCAAGGTCTACAGTCTTTCGTATCCTGAGTTTTTAGAATTTCACAAGCTCAACGACAATACGGAAAGTTACGATAAATACTGCAAATACGGTGGCCTCCCCTATCTGATCAATCTGCCCCTTAAAGAGGAAACGGCAAACGAATATCTGAAAAGCGTGTACAACACAATCGTTTTCCGCGACGTTGTCGCCCGCTATAACCTGCGGAGCACCTCGTTTCTGGAAAAACTGATCCAGTTCCTGTCTGAAAACATCGGCAACCTCTTTTCAGCCAAAGGAATCAGTGACTATCTGAAATCGCAACATTCCACAGTCTCCGTCAACCAGGTACAAAATTATGTAACCTACCTGACAAACGCATTCCTGATCCACAAAGTGCCTCGCTACGACCTTACCGGCAAACGTATTTTCGAGATCGGTGAAAAATACTACTTCGAGAATATGGGAATACGCAACATTATTGTCGGCTACCGGATCAACGACAGGGCCAAACTATTGGAAAACATTGTCTACAACCATCTTTTATACAAAGGCTATAAGGTAAAAGTCGGTATACAGGGCACGCAGGAGATCGATTTCATCTGCGAGAAAGAACAGGAAAAACTTTACATCCAGGTCGCCCTCAGGCTTGACAGCGAAAAGACTGTCGACCGGGAATATGGTAACCTGCTTAAGATCCAGGATAATTATCCCAAAATCGTAATCTCCGAGGATGAATTTTCGGGAAATACTTATGAAGGAATCCGACATTACACAATCCGGAAATTCCTGATGATGTAATATTAAATCTCAGAACAAAAGGGGGCATTACACACCCCCTTTTTTATTCTTATATCATTATTTACTTGGAACGTCTTTCACACAACGAACTGGAAATTTAGTATCATCTCGACCCGCATACAAACCAATAATATTCATACTGTTCGTTTGTACCTGCTGATAAAAAATGGAACCATACGAAGAATTCTTCTTTAAAGCCAAAGCGGATCTTGTACGAGAAAGTGTTTGATCAGTACTGCTTATATACGAAACGATCAACATAAGCTCCCTCTGATTTGGCATACGCCATGTGCCTTTATCACTCCCGTTACCTATTTCAGAATAGGCTGTACAAGGGCTTTGCCCACTATAAACTTGCTTCTGAGTAATAGTTTCGCTTGACAAGTTTTTAGCGACCTTAAAATATTTATAAGGACGGTTGGCCTGATTGAGCTCATCTGTTACAGCAAGCTCCCCTGTATAAAGTTCGGAGCGGATAGCCTTGCTATTCATATTCGTTAAGTCGAATATTCGGGTATTAGAATCATACTTTACATAATCGGAAGGCTCTTTCCCTCTTTCCGGAGTATCATTATAATAAGCGCCTAAATTGCGGACACAACGATAATCAAGGGGATTATCATTATTATTATTACCTGTCGCAGCACCTTCTTCCGCCCAAAACATCACATCGCTACTATTTTGGAAATGATACTTCCGGCGAGCCACTTCATCAGTAATTGTCGAAGGATCACCATTGAACAAATAAACCTCTGAAGAAGAAAAACCGTTACGTCCCGTCCACATTCCGACCATCTGGTTGATTGAAGGCAGATACCATCTTACTTCATTATCCTCAATTGTTCCATTCCCATTCAAATCACGATTACGTTGTAAACAAGCATAAGCGATCCGGTTATAATTCGAAGTAAGGGTATTCGATGACGATTGGACATAAGTGTTCCAGGATTTTCCTGTATACTTCATATAGCTATACATATTCCAACGCCCATTTGTTTTACTGGAGTTTGAAGGATTTATTGTACCCTTCATCAGCATATCTCCCTCCCGGATAGTCTCGACTCCCCATGCTGTCGACACATTATCCAAATCATAGAATGTCTTGATAGACTTCTGGCTAATCAGGAAATTAGATGTCGTCAAACTACTTTCCTGGTCCTGGCTATATCTGGTATCACAAAGAATATGCATTTCACGATTAGGGACATTCACAAACTTCTTCCAGTTTTGAGCATCGTTCTCATAATAAAACTCATCGATAAACACGGTAAACGCGGCATTACCTTCAGCATCATAAATAGAAGTGGCGCTTGGCGCTTCCTCTTTATGCGTTTGCAGCAATTTGATCAGATCTTTTACATTAATACGTTTGCCCACATAACCGTTACCGGAATAATCACCCGTTGTATTTACATATTTATCATTGATAAATCGAGCAAAATTAGTTTCTCCCTTTTTATATTTCCAGCCGTTGTCAACACCTGGGACAGCAGGAATCCATTCCCGTTTTTGATAGAGATATCGGGGGATTAGATAGCTTTTCTTATCTGTATCTTGAGGATCTTCACGATCAAGATTATCACCTGTATATCCAGAGTAAGCCAATTTTCTCTCAGAATATTCATAATATCCGGGAGTACCTTCCGTTTTATCCTGAATCTTTTCATTCTGGACAAACCATACCCATTCATAATCGCTTGCATCTTCACCTATTCCATTTATATCATAAGGTGTTTTCACGCGGAATGACGCCTCTTTCGATACAAGGGCCTTGGAAAATGTAATTGACTTGGTCTCATAATGTGCATCCACATAAAGATAAGTCTTGGACTTGATAACATCTCCTTCTGCACCAGGCTGTTCTTCTGTAGGCTCTTCCTGATCCGAAGTCTCGACCTCTACTTCTATCGCATCAACTCCCGTTACACGGACATTATAAGTATAATCACAAGCTCTCCGGCTTCTGAAGTTGCTTGCATCCTTGTTCTCATATCCCAAATGGATCGTATACTTAACTTCCGCACTCTTTTCAACATCCGTTTCCGTAGCATCTTGATGGAAAGAACCTGTCATTTCCACATAAGTGGCATACTTTGCCGCATATATATAGTCTCCATTATCCACAACCTTGTTTCCACCGTCATCCGTCCTTGGATTCTCTTTTTCCTGTTTTTCCCTTAATTGGTATGCATCCATACCTTTCGTCTTAGCATCTGAGGTAATATTTCCCAAGGCATTTTTACGGTTCTCCAACATATAAAAAGTAAAACTACCGCCTTTTGTAACATCACCGCCAATAGCTTTCTCAAAATTAGAAAGAGGAGAAGTAAAATAGTCTTCTGCTGCAGAATAACCTACAGCATCATGGTTTTCACCTCCTACTAAATAAGTTTTTTCAACCACATAGGATGTAACAGGCACATTAACAACTCTCCATTCCCTGGGAGTAAAAGTAATGCCATCGGCTGCAGTGATCTCAAATGTAATTTTAGAATCTAAATGTTTTAGTTTAACTTTACCTGATGACAAAGTCTTATTATTATCTTCCGGGCTGATAACAACCTCTCCATTTACATTGTTACCTGTTTCAAACATACCACTCATAACCAAATGAGACTGCCCACGTTCAACCGTCGGAGAACCCAGGACGGCTGTCAATGCCATAAAATCATCTAACGTATTTACTGATTCAAGATTCGCAATTGGCATTAAAGGATTATCTACCCCATTAGCCACTGCATAAATACGTTTAGTACCCGAAGTTACAGGTAAAATAACCGTACCTGCAGTTGTACCACCATTAGCTCCTTTCTCCGATGTAGTTGTATAAACGTTTGTCATAAGCTCTTTCACCCAGACATTGTTCACCTGTCTGAACACAAACACGCACATATCATACACACGATACTCTTCCGTTACATCAATTTCACTTTTTGTCGCAACCCTATCAGCATCCTGTGTTGTAAAAGAAAGAGATACAGTCGTTGGAATCCCATCAATTACCGCCTTCTCCTTTTTGACAAGATCATCATCTGTACATGCGTTCCATGCAAAAAGACAAAACAAAAACCCTATTATATTTATATATCGTTTCATATCCAATGTTTTTTATTTATTATTTGAAATCAGGAATTGTGACAGTTACAGGCTCAAGCGTTTCTACTTCCCATTTTATTGTACAATTAAGTTCCAGGTCGATAGACATATTACCTGTCACCTCATAATAGTGACCATGCACAAAACCATTTGTCGAACATTGCTGCGCTACAAATGTTGGCAACAAAGGCAACTGATACGTCTTATTTTCTTTCCGGCTGCTATAACTAAGTTCTACCGGTACCAGTATCGTTACAGGATTGTCCTTCTCGTATGTATAGAAAGATATCTTATTATCAGAGATCGCTACATTGGATTTATCCTTTAGAGTTTGAGCACCAAACGTATATTCATTAATTTTATATTCAGGCAAAAAGATATTAGATTGAACATTTATATTCCTTATCGTATTATCCCCTAATTTAACTTTCCAGCCATTGGCTATCGTCACATTATATGTCACGTCGACCCTTGCCGCAACCTGGGTAAGCGGAACGACTATTGTCTGTTTAGTTGTAGTTCCCAATGTTTTTGTCACCTCGCCGAACTTGATCAGGTTTGAAGCGGTAAGCGAAGTTGCATTTGCATCATTATGTGCGATTGATTGCGCTTTAAAAGCTGCGTACGTATTCAATGCTTTCAATGCCGCTTCCGATAAGACAGGATTGGCAACAACCAAAATCTTCACGTCCCCGGACCTCGTTTCAATGCCTGTAATCTTGTACGCTTCCTTCGACTCATAAGTATCATTGGAGACTCCGCTAAAAGTAGAATAATTAAATCCTACCATCTTGCCGGAAGTATCAAAGACGGCAATCGCACAAGTCTGAATCTTTATTTCGTCGGCTGTTGCATAGGTATACCCAGGAGCAGAAGCCTTTGTCTCAACTCCCTCGGAAACAAGTGTGATATCAAAAGAGGTATCACTTTTTCCCGTTACATCCGGCCCGTCGACCATCGATTCCTTCGAACAAGAAATCAGTATCAGGCCTATTGCAGATATTAATCCAACTATATTCTTCAATTTCATAATATATAAATTTACCC
>URZO01000101.1 GCA_900552465.1 uncultured Parabacteroides sp.
ACACGAAGGGCGGTTCGCGAACCGCCCCTACGAGGTCTGTCTATTTCAAAACTGCTAAATTGTAAGCTCTTCCATATTTCTGTATCATAGTAATGATGCGGGTAAATCATAACTATAATACGCTAAAACCATACTGGTATGGATATGGAAGCCGTTGCCAATTGCACCGGGCTGATTGAAGAAGAGATTTCTTTGATGGAAGGCTTCGACTAACCGGTTTTCTTTGATTTTAAAGTAATTTAATGATATTGGAATAAACCTTTTAAGCCTATGAGTTGTCTTATATATAACAAGGCAAATAATAGTGTTTAGTTTTTAAGGTTATATGAAGAACATCAGGTTATTATTTTTGATGGGGATTGTCCTCTTTCTCGGAGGGCAATCCCTTTATTCCCAGACTAAGAAAGAAAGGAAGGAGCAGAAAGCGAAAGAGATAAAAGAAATGATAGATGAGCAGCGGTTTACGATAGACGTGGACCGCGCACTGCCAATGGGAGGACGTACAGTGAACCTGACGACTCCTTACTCTTTTGAGATGCGCGGTGATTCGGCGATTTCTTATCTCCCTTATTTCGGAAGAGCATATTCTTTGCCGTATGGTGGAGGCGACGGGCTGCGTTTTGAAGAATCAATTACCGATTATCAATCAACCTTCGGGAAGAAGGGAACCGCTCGAATTAAATTCGTAACCCGTACCAAAGATGATACTTTCCGTTTTGACGTACAGGTATTTTCTAATGGTTCTGCCATTATAAGCGTAACGCCGACAAACAGGCAGAGCATTACCTACCAGGGAGAAGTGGCTCCGAAGAAGAAGGAGTGAACAGACGTCCTTGCCGCGCATTTCGTTCTAAGATACGTTTATTTACCTTTGCGGTAAATTCAAAGTTTTTGAGCCCCCAATCCGGTGCGATCAGCAACTCTTTGGGGGATTGCGATACAAACCTCTCTACCACAATAGAGGGGTTTAATCGTTCTATGAAGTCAATGACCAGCTCGATGTATTCGTCTGCGGTGTAGAGATGGAACTGTTCGGGATGCTCGGCCTGTTCCCTCGCCATGCGTGTGTTGCGGATCAGTTGCAACTGGTGCAGTTTCAATGTTGTGAGCGGCAACGTGGAAAGGACATCGGCATGGTGCAGGATCTCGTCCCGGCTCTCTCCCGGCAGGCCTAATATCAGGTGGGCGCCGGTATAAATGCCTTTGGCTGCCGTCCGGCGGATGGCGTCTTCCGATTCGGCGTGCGTATGTCCGCGGTTGATGCGGACGAGCGTACGGTCCAATGTGCTTTCCAAGCCGTACTCGATCATGACGAACTTCTTTTTAGACAGGGCGGCGAAATAATCCAGCAAAGCCTCCGGCATGCAGTCCGGGCGGGTACCGACAATCAGTCCCCTGACGTCCGGATAGGAAAGGGCTTCCTCATATTTGGCGATCAGAGAATCCAGTTCATCGTATGTATTTGTATAGGCCTGGAAGTAGGCCAGGTATTTCATATCCGGATATTTGCGGGAAAAGAAGCGGACGCCTTCTTCCAACTGCTCCGTGACACTTTTCTCCGTATGGCAGTATTCCGGGCTGAACGTCTGGTTGTTGCAGTACGTGCAGCCACCGAAACCTTTCGTCCCGTCCCGGTTGGGACAGGTGAAACCGGCGTTGATCGATATCTTTTGTACTTTATGGGGAAAGACTTCCCGAAGGAAGTCTCCGAAGTCCCGATACGGTTTGCTGTTTTCCATGTCGGCAAAGGTAATTTATAATGGTTAAAGGGCAATATCCGGTGGTTAATAATTTGATAAAATGATACCTTGGCGCCTCTGTTCTACACAAATATCCTTTATTCGTTGTCCGTTTTCTGTTAAATCCAACGAGAATGTACTAACTTTGCAATCTGTTCTACTTGAAACATAAAGAAAATAATAAGAGCATATATGAGACGATTTGGGTTTGGGGCTTTACTTGCATTCCTGCTGGCCGGTGGCTTGTCTGCGCAGAATGGAAGTAAGCGTATCGATTTAAAAGAGATTACGGACGGACAGTTCCGCCAGGTTACGAATATCGGTGAGATGCGTTCGCTGCCTGACGGCGAGCATTATACGGCGATGAACGATGCCCGTAACATGATTATAAAATATTCCTATCGCACAGGCGCGCCTGTCGATACACTGTTCAATACAGGAAAGGCCCGCGAATGTACATTCGATACGTTCGACGGATATACGATCAGCAGTACCGGACATCATATCCTGGTATGGCGCGATACGGAACCGATTTACCGCCGTTCGTTCCGGGCAAATGTCTACGATTACGACGTGCGCCGTAATTACGTGAAACCGATCTCCGACTCCAAGAGCAAGCAGATGATTCCGACTTTCTCGCCTGACGGACGGATGGTTGCCTACGTGAGCGATAACAATATCTGGATCCGTAAGTTCGATTTCGATACGGAAGTACAGGTGACGAAAGACGGTGAGCTAAACAAGATTCTGAACGGTATCACCGACTGGGTGTATGAAGAAGAGTTTGCCGTGACGAACCTGATGGCCTGGTCGCCGAACAGCGAGCAGTTAGCGTTCGTCCGTTTCGACGAATCGGAAGTGCCGGAATACTCAATGCAGGTGTTCGGCAAAGGACTCTACCCCGGTTATTACGACTATAAATATCCGAAAGCAGGCGAGAAGAACTCGAAAGTGACGTTGCATGCCTATGATGTGACGACAAAAGATACAAAGACGCTGAAAGTCCCGGTGGAAGAGGATAGCTATATCCCCCGGATTGTCTTTACCAATAATCCGGACCAGTTGGCTGTGATGACGCTGAACCGGCATCAGAATGTGTTCAATATGTATTACGCTAACCCGAAGAGCGGTGTGTTCCGTCTGATCCTGCGTGATGAGAACAAGGCTTATGTCGATTCGGAATGGTTGAACTCCATCCACTTCTATGCGAACAGCTTCTCGTATGTAAACGAACAGGATGGTTATGCACACATCTACCTGTATTCACCGACAGGCGTTATGCAACGTCAGGTAACGAAAGGAAACTGGGACGTGACCGCTTTCTTAGGCTACGACGAAGCGACGAAGACGGTCTATTACGAATCGGCTGAAGAAAGCCCGATGCGTCGCGCCGTCTATAAGGTCGATGCTAAAGGTATAAAGACCAAGCTGTCAACTGCAGAAGGTACGAACAATGCCATGTTCAGCGATAACTTTGCGTATTACGTAAATCAGTATTCTAATGCCAACACGCCGGTAAAGATTACGGTAAATGAAACGAAGTCGAACAAGGTGCTGCGTGTCTTGCAGGACAACGCCCGCCTGATCGACAAGCTGGCCGGTTACTCGTATGCGAAGAAAGAGTTTATCAAAGTGCGCACAGCCTCCGACTATGAGCTGAACGCCTGGATCGTGAAGCCGGTGGACTTCGATGAATCGAAGAAATATCCGGTCCTGATGTTCCAGTATAGCGGTCCGAACTCCCAGCAGGTGCTGGATAAATACAGTTTCGACTGGGAACAGTATCTGGCTGCCAACGGTATCATTACGGTTTGTGTGGACGGACGCGGGACAGGTGCCCGTGGCGAAGCCTTCCGCAAATGTACCTATCTGCGTATGGGTGAACTGGAGTCGAGAGACCAGGTCGAAGCTGCGCAGGCGTTGGCTAAACTGCCGTTTGTCGACAAGAGCCGTATGGCGATCTGGGGATGGAGCTTCGGCGGATATAACACGCTGATGTCCATGAGTGTCGGTAACGGTACTTTCAAGGCCGGCATTGCGGTAGCGCCTCCTACCGACTGGAAATATTATGACTCTGTCTATACGGAACGCTTTATGCGCACGCCAAAGGAAAACTTTGAAGGCTATGCCGCTACTTCCCCAATCCGTCTGGCGAAGGATTTACAGGGAAAGCTGTTGCTGATCCACGGTACGGCCGACGATAATGTACACTTCCAGCAGACGATGGATTATGCGGAAGCACTGGTGCAGGCCGGTAAACAGTTTGAAATGCAGGTTTATAAAGACCGTAACCACAGTATCTACGGTGGAAACACCCGCTATCATCTGTATACCAGAATGTCTAATTTCTTATTCGATAATTTATAACTTATAATGTCAGAACATTTGAGAAAGCCGGATTGGCTAAAGATCCGGCTGGGGGGAAACGAGCAGTTCACACGGACCAAAAGTATCGTGGAATCCCACTGTTTACATACTATTTGCACCAGCGGGAAATGCCCGAATATGGGAGAGTGCTGGAGCCGGGGGACGGCAACCTTTATGATTGCGGGTGATATTTGTACCCGTTCCTGCCGTTTTTGTAATACGCTGACCGGCAAACCGCTTCCGCTGGATGCAAAGGAGCCGGCCAATGTGGCCGAAAGCATCCGGTTGATGCAGTTGAAACATGCCGTGATCACTTCGGTCGACAGGGACGATTTGCCGGATTTGGGTGCACAGCACTGGGTGGATACGATCCGTACCATAAAAGAGGTAAACCCTGAAACGACTGTCGAGGTCCTGATACCCGACTTTCAGGGGCGTATGGAACTGGTGGACAGGGTGGTGGAAGCGGCTCCCGAAATAATATCCCACAACATGGAAACGGTTCGCCGCATCAGTCCGGAAGTACGTAGCGCTGCCAAATACGACGTAAGCCTTTCGGTGCTTGCACGCATTGCCGGACAAGGCGTTGTCGCTAAAACCGGTATCATGGTCGGTCTGGGCGAAACGGCGGAAGAAGTCTGTGAGTTGATGGATGACGTGCGGGCTGCCGGAGTCTCTGTCCTGACGATCGGACAATATTTACAGCCCAGCCGGAAAAATATTCCGGTGAAAGAATACGTCACTCCTGAACAGTTTGAGACCTATAAATCAATAGCTTTACAAAAAGGATTCAAGAAGGTGGAGAGCGCTCCGCTGGTCCGTTCCTCTTATCACGCTGAAAAACACGTATGATAGCGAGAACATTTCTTTATACAGTTTGTTATGTTATAAAGGGAAAAAAGGGGGAATGGGTATGAATAAAGTGAAGAGGAGTCTGGATAACCAGGCCATTGGCTTAGTGCCACTGTTGCTGTTTATGTTTTTGGATAATTATTTCTCATACTTATTATCCTTCATAATCGGTGTTACTTTTTGTTTCGTATGTGTTTTTTTGTTTCAGATACTTAGTAAAGATAAGGTCTATCAGTTTCTGTTATTACCGGCTGCAACAACATTAGTTCTGTATTCGATTTTTCTTTGTATTCGGCTCGAGCCGGTGTTGTTTATTTACTCTCCGTTAATAACCGAAGTATTGCTGGTGGTCGTATTGGCGTTTCTGGGATTTGCCAAACGGTCGATATTGCGTAAGATACGGACTTCTAAGCATCCGACATACAAACGGACATTGATGCGTACAACGTTGAATGAATTCTTTTTTGTCGCTCAGCTTGTCCAGAATCTTTATACGTTGCACTTGTTTATCATCTTGGTATACAGTATCCTGCCGGATACGATGCAGAGTGTACGGATGGAGCGTTTCCTGTACAGGGAACTTGGGATTGTAATCGGGGTGTTCCTGATTCTGTATGAACAGATAAGGATCTCGATGATGCAAGGCAGTCTTCGCAAGGAGATGTGGCTACCGGTCTTGAATGACGGAGGAAAGGTGATCGGATGTATTGCCCGCTCCGTGAGTCGTTCTCTGCCGAAGAAGTATTATCACCCGGTTGTACGTGTAGCAGTCATTTACCAGGGTATGCTTTACCTGGTGACGAGAGGCAAGAAAGCGTTTGTTTCGCCGGATACGATAGACTATCCGTATTACAGCTATGTCTTGTTCCGTCACAGTATAGAAAGTACCGTGCGGGAAGCTATCGGCGACCTTGGGGAGAATGAAAGTATGGCGCCCCGGTTCCTGATTCGTTACACCTTCGAGAACGAGAAGGTGAAACATCTGGTAAACCTGTATGTCATATGTGTACGTTCGGAAGAAA
Organism: uncultured Parabacteroides sp.; assembly: GCA_900552465.1. Classification (GTDB taxonomy): domain Bacteria; phylum Bacteroidota; class Bacteroidia; order Bacteroidales; family Tannerellaceae; genus Parabacteroides. Next base: position 5,981 of record URZO01000101.1, read on the forward strand.
TCATGAACCAGATCAAGCAACCGAATGGAAAGCTCTGGACTTCCAAACAGATAGAAGAAAACCTGAACTCGGGTGTCTTCAGTGAGTATTTCGAACAGGAGTTCGCCTACTTGCAGAATACGGTTTTGCTGGCAGAAAACTTCTGCTGCGCGGATTGTTAACGGTGTCCTAACTCGATAACTTCCAAGTCCTTGATTTGTTTTCCGTCTATCACGAAGCGTATCAGTGTCCTTACCTGATGGAAACCGCTCTTTCCGGCTGCGCCCGGATTCATATACAAACAGTTCAGGCTTCTGTCGAAAGCGACTTTCAGTATATGTGAATGTCCCGCAATGAACAGGTTGGGCCGCGTATCGTACAGCTCTTTGCGGATAGCCGGGTTATAACGTCCCGGATATCCGCCGATGTGCGTTATCATCACGTTCACTTCCTCTGCCTTGAAGTGGGCGACCTGCGGATATTGCAAACGTAGCGATTGCCCGTCTATATTACCGTAGACGGCGCGGAACGGTTTCAAGGCAGCCAACCGGGCAGCCAGACCGTCCGAACCGATGTCTCCCGCATGCCAGATTTCATCGCATTCGGAGAAGTATTCCACATATTTGTCGTCCCACCACGCGTGGGTATCCGAAAGAAGTCCTATTTTAAGCATAACAATTTCTTTTATCTCGCAAAAGGATGTAAAACAGTAACTGTGTACTGATCACATTACAGTTTTAACAATTTCAATCCTTAGTCCCAGTGCTTCAATAATTCGATAAAAAGTGCTTACACCAGGTTCAATGATCCCCTTTTCAATTCTGGATATATATGATTTACTCGCACCAATGCGTTTGGCAAGCTCCTCTTGCGTTATCTTTTCTTTCCTACGTACATCATGGATAACTTGTCCTACGCAATAAGAATAGGCTTCACGCCGAAAGTTTTCGCGTTCGGCACTACCAATTTTTCCGAACTTCTGATCCATTACAGCATCAACGCTTGTTAAATTTGCTTCCATAATATTCTTCTTTGATTTTTAATGCTTTACTAATCTCTTTGGCTGGTGTCTTCTGTGTTTTCTTTTGGAAGCCATTAAATAAGATAACAATCCTTCCAGCATCAAAACAAAAGAACACACGGTAAATATTACTGTTGTATTCAGCTCTAAGCTCGTACAATCCATCTTTGATATGCTTAACAAATTTCTCGGATATACGATCTTTAGCTTTTAACATATCAAGTACATAGTATATCTTTCTGGCTTCATTCTCATTAAGCGTGTCCATGAAATCCCAGAAGTAATCTTTGTATGTAACTATTTCTCTTTCACCATCCATTCCACAAAGGTAGATAAAGTTTCAATATGTTGTAACTTTTAATCCGGATTTTATGTCTCTACTTCTGATTAACGTTGCAGACGTTAAAAAATAGGTTTCAAATTGCATCATTTTATCTCACAAAAGTATTTATATTTACCGACCGAAGATAATAATACGATGGAGAATTTACATAAATACTTCAAACGGGATATCAGTTGGCTGTCTTTCAACTATCGCGTTTTGCTGGAGGCGGAAGATGATGCGCTGCCTATCTATGAGCGTATCAAGTTTCTTTCTATCTATTCGTCCAATCTCGAAGAGTTCTACGAGATAAGGGTTGCCGAGCACCGGGGCGTGATCATGAAAAAGAATTTCACCGATGAGAGCGGCGCCGAAGCAGAAGAGACATTGGCCGAAATAACCGAAGAGGTGAACCGCCAGCAACGGGAATATTACCGTATCTTTTCAAAAGTATTGCAGGAACTGAACCGGCAGGATATCTATCTGTACCAGGACAGCAAGCCGGAACCCTTTCACGAAGAGTTTGTGCACAACTTCTTTAACGAAGAGGTCTTTCCCTTCCTTTCGCCAGTGATGATACAGGCGGGAGATATCCGTACGTTCATACGCGATCGCCGTCTTTACCTGGTGATCCGGATGATCAAGAAGAGCAAGCGGATGACGGAGCCGGATTACGTGCCTGAGTATTATTATGCCTTGATGAAGATCCCGTATGCGAAAGTTCCCCGTTTTATCGAACTGCCGTCGCATGAAGGGAAATATTATATCATGTTTATCGACGATATTATCCGGGCTAACCTGTCCAGCATCTTTCCGGGTTATGTGGTGGAAAGCTGTTATAGTATCAAGATCTCGCGGGATGCGGATATTTACCTGGACGACGAGAAAGGCGGCAATATCGTGGAGAACATCCGGAAGAAGGTGAAGAAACGCAAGATAGGCGCCTTGAGCCGCTTTATGTACGACAGCAACATGCCAGACGACTTTCTGGCGTTTGTCTGCAACGCTTTCGGTATTACGGCGGACGACCTGGTTCTGGGCGGCCGTTACAACAACCTGCAGGACCTGATCAAGCTGCCGAACCCGAAGGGGAAGGAGTTGGAGCAGGAGATCCCGTCTCCGATGCGCGTACCGTTCTTGGACGAGATGGGTTCGGTCTTCCGGGCGGTGAAGAAACGGGACATATTGTTGCATTTTCCCTACCAGTCTTTTGATTACCTGATCCGTTTCCTGATGGAAGCGGCGTTTGATCCGAAGGTAGACGAGATAAAGATTACGCAATACCGCGTGGCGGAAAATTCGGCAGTCATCAATACGCTGATCAGTGCCGCCCAGAACGGAAAGAAAGTAACCGTCTTTGTCGAGTTGAAAGCCCGCTTCGACGAAGAGAACAACATGAGCACGGCCGAGCGGATGGAGCAGGCGGGTATCCGCATCATCTATAGCATCCCCGGCCTGAAAGTACATGCGAAAGTAGCCGTTATCCTGCGCAAAGATACGGACGACGGTATTAAGCGGCGCGATTTTGCCTACCTGAGCACAGGCAACTTTAATGAAAAGACGGCGCGTATCTATTCCGATATGGCGTTGCTGACCTCAGATGCGGAGATGATTAAGGACATCAACAAGGTGTTTGCCGTCCTGGAAGGGAAGCTGCATGAGCCGACGTTCCGTCATCTGCTCGTTGCCCGTTTTAATATGGTACCGGAGCTGACGCGGATGATCCACCGGGAGATCGAGCATGTCAAGGCCGGTCGCAAAGGTCGCATCGTGTTGAAGATGAACGGACTGCATGACCAGCACATGATTAATGAACTGTATGAGGCCAGCGAGAACGGGGTCGAGATTGACCTGATTGTCAGGGGTATCTGCTGCTTGGTTCCTAACCAGCCGTTCAGCCGGAATATCCGGATTACCCGTATTGTGGATATGTTCCTGGAACATTCGCGTATCTGGTATTTCTATAATGACGGGCAGGAAGACCTGTTCCTGACTTCCGCCGACTGGATGCGCCGTAACCTGAACCGTCGTATCGAAACGGCTTTCCCGATATTGGATTCGGAGATAAAGGAGGACATTATCCATATTTTGCAGATACAGATGCAGGATAATGTCAAGGCTTGCCTGATAGACGAACAGTTGCGCAACAACTTCAAGCGTGATGACAAACCGGAGAAGGTGCGTGCCCAACTGGCTATTTATGAATACTTGAAAAATAAGATGTAGGCGGTATGGATATGTCTTCTTCCTGGACGTTCGTCCTGTTTAGTTTGGGTTGTGTTGCGCTGATAGCGGGCGCTTTGCTCGGTTTCCTGATCGGACGGCGGACGGGGAGCCGGCAGGAACGTTTCCGGCAGATCAAGGAAAAGATGAAGCGGAATAAGGCCATGCTCTGCCGGCAACAAAAGGAACGCTACGAATATGCCCGGCAAGTAAAGCGGTTGGAAGAAGAACTGCAACATCTGACAACCGAGTCCGAACAGTATCGTGAACGGATGTCCGATCTCGAATTTTACCAGCAGAAGCTGCGCGCAAGCGAACGGATCGACCTGGCCGATGCGAATGTCCTGTCTATGCTGATCCAGCTGAAGGAAGACCCCCTCCACACCAATCTGACCCGCACCGAATGGAACGAGATACTGCATTATACGGATATGCTCTTTAATCATATCCTGACCGACTTAAAAGAGAAGCAGGGGATCACCCGCCACGAACAGGAAATCTGCTGTCTTGTCAAATGGAACTTTTCCCGGAAGGAACAATTGGCCGTTTTCAACAATACCACCGATGCCCTGACCAAGTCGAAAAACCGCTTGAAGAAGAAGCTACAATTGGATGAAAAGACCGATCTGGACCAGTTTATCCGTTTATATTAGTTGTAAAAAGGCAATCCGATTGTCCGCCATATTGTGTGTCTGATATGGTTTTGAAGAGCTTATCTTTTTGTTTATCAGTTGTTTATTTGCTTGTTTGTTTGTCCGGTATCGTTTCTTCCTCTTCTTAAATCATCTCTCTACCTTTGCTCCGTGTGAATTTAGTTTTTAAGAAAACCTGATAGGAGATAATAGTATGAGAACACAATCTTTAATAATCGTGATCTTGCTCGTGCTGATAGGCGGGACGGCGTGTAACCGGTCATCAAAGCCGAAACAGTCCATTTTCATGAAACGAGCAACCGGATTTGCATACGAAGTTCTGGTCGTAATGGACAAAGATACATGGAAGGGAGAAGCCGGACGATTGTTGTATGGTCAGTTGACGGCTTCTATTCCGGGACTGCCGCAGAACGAACCGACCATGCGGGTGACGTATGCCGAACCGTCGCAGTTTGACGGCCTGTTGCGTTACGTCCGCAATATTATGGTAGTCCGGGTTAATTCGTCCCAATATACGAAAGTATCGGTCAATAAAGAGAAGGATCTATGGGCAACCGGACAGGAAGTCGTCACGTTGAACGCCCCTTCCTCTCAACAGTTGATGGAGTATCTGACGGAACACGGGACTTCATTGGTCGCTTATCTGGAGGGAAAGGAGCGTGAACGGGCTGCCGGTTATCTCGAGAGCGCACATAGCGCTTGGGTGAACGAGAAGGTGAAGGATCGTTTTAATGCCAGTTTATATGTGCCGGAAGAGATGTGTTCCTATAAGGATACGACGGATTTCTTTTGGGTGACGGATCATGGCAGGCAGGGGCGAACCGATCTGATTGTCTACAGTTTTCCTTATATCAGCGACCGGACGTTTACATTGGATTATCTTGTGTCGATGCGCGATTCCATTTTAGGAGAGCAGATACCGGGCGCTTTCCCTAATTCCTATATGACGACGGTCAAACGTCTTCCTCCTTCTTACGAGGCGATCAACCGGAACGGTGAATATTGCGGCGTAGTGAGAGGTTTGTGGGAACTGGAAGGCGATATGATGGGCGGCCCGTTCGTAAGCCATGCCTACCTGGACAAAAAGAACCAACGTGTCGTCGTGGCGGAAACCTTCGTCTATGCCCCGAATACGAAAAAGGCCAAACTGCTTCGGCGCGGGGAGGCGGCGCTCTATACGTTCAAGTTTAATTGATAGCTTGATTCTGATGGAATAACCTTGTTTAAATCAGTGTATTATTATGGTTGTACATTACCTTAAAATCGCTTTCCGCAATATGTGGAAATACAAGACACAGTCGTTTACCGGTATTTTCGGGTTAGCTTTCGGACTGGCCTGTTTCGTCCCTGCACTCTATTGGATGCATTACGAAACCTCTTACGACAGTTTCTATCCCGATGCAGAACATATTTACCGCGTCCATACCGTAGAAAAACAATCGGGGAAAGTGAATAAAGTCGCATCGAAGATTATGGAAAAGAAGATGCGTGAACAGTTTCCGGCAGTGGAAGCGTCTACCTGCCTTATGAGCGGTAAGGAAAACTGCCGTACCGAAGAAATACCGCACGTCCGGATGGACATGCTTTATGCCGACAATACCTTTTTCAGCATTTTCCCGCAGACGTTTCTCAGCGGAGATGCCGTGCAACCGTTGCAAGTTCTCAATAACATGATTCTTACGGAATCGATGGCCGTGCGTCTGTTTGGCGATGCGGACAAAGCGATTGGTCAGAAGGTGCAAAATACGATCAGGGCGGATTGGCCGCCTTACACGGTTACAGCCGTGATAAAAGACCTGCCGCCCAACAGTAACCTATTGTTTGATGCTATCATTAATCACGATATGCTGAAATCTTTCTCCGAGTTTCCGGAAGAGTCACAGTGGAAGATGTTCTTCATGGAGCTGTATGTGAAGTTCAATCCCCATGCGAACACAGGAGAAATAGCTGAACAGTTGCGCGATCTCGCTTCGCGGCTGGGCACCAACCCCGATATCGAGTTGCGGATGCTTCCTATCGGCGATGTCCGCCACAAACTGAATTCCGATGCGCCGTTTACTATGAACTTTATCGGGCTTTTTGTGGCGTCCGGGATCTTGTTGTTGTTTACGGCGATATTCAACTTCCTGAATCTGCATCTCGACCTTTTCCGCCAACGTATCCGCGAGTTGCGCTTGCGTACGGTGCATGGAGCGTCGGGCGGGCAACTCATCCGGCAGATGATGTTCGAATTAGTTTGTTCTATCCTTTTGGCTTTGCTTCCGGCTTGCTGTTTCGTTGTCATTGCCTGTCCGGTCTTTTCCGGTTTGCTTGGGATTGAGATCGGGATGGTGCAGGTCGTTCTGCTGCTTGTCGTTTGCGGTATAGGGGTGATGGTGTTGATGATGTCCGTCGGTTCTATTCTTTTCTGGCGGTTGAGCCGGTTGGCTATGCGTCCCCGGTCGGAAGGACAGGCAACCGGTAGGCCGGCATTGCGGCGTATGGCTGTTTCCTTGCAACTTGTCGTCAGTGTAGTTTTTATTGTCGCAGCATTGGTCGTGATGATGCAAATGAGTTTTGTCAACCATAAAGATTTAGGGTTCGACCGTCGCGGAATCATACAGTTGTCCGGGTTTACAGATTATTTGGGAAAAGTGGAGAAGGTCCTGATGCATGAGCTTATGGCTATCCCGCAAATCGAAAGCGTCACCGATGCCAGCTTCGAGCCTCAACATAAAGCGAGCCCCTTTACGACAGTCACCGATGTGGATTGGCCGGGAAAACCGGTATCCGAAAAGCCGGCTTTTAACCTACTCTTTACCGACAGCCGGTTTGCCGAGACATTCGGATTGGAAATGCTTATGGGGGAATGGTGGGACGAAGGTCAAACCAAGAAGATTGTCCTCAACGAAGAAGCTGTCCGGGTGATGGAACTTAGCGAACCGGTGGGCTCCATTGTCCGTATGCCCTCTTTTGAAGATAATTCTATGATGGAGAATTACGAAGTAGCGGGTGTGGTTCGTGATTTCCACACGCTGTCGCTCCGTAACCGCATCAGTCCGACTTTCTTCGTGCAATCTCCGATGCTCTATAATACCTTGTATCTCCACGTCACGCCCGGCCAGGAGATGGAGGTGATACGGCGGGTCACCGCTATGCTTCCCAATATCGATGCAACGTTGGTCGATGCCCACCTGACACCGATAAGCGAGTTGTACGACCGTCTCAACCAATCTGAGCAGGCAGGTTTGAAAATGTTTTCCGTCTTGGCGGTCGTCTGCCTGCAGATCTCCTTGTTCGGCATTTATGCCGTAGCCGCTGCAACTTCCCGGCGTCGCCGTAAGGAGATCGCCATCCGTAAAGTGGTGGGTGCTGAGGTGAACAGCATTGTCCGCATGTTTTTCCGTGAATACACTTCGCTGGTTGTCTTTGCGGGTGTTGTTGCACTTCCGCTGGCCTACATTGCCATGAGCCGTTGGCTGCAAGGATATGCCTATCGCACGAATATCCCCTGGTGGCTACTGGCGGGAGTGATTACGGGTGTCGTAGTGGTGGTTCTACTGACAGTTCTGGGACAGGTATTGAAGGCCGCCAACAGCAATCCGGCGGAGGTGGTGAAGAGTGAGTGAGCAGCTGAATACTGTTTGTTATTTCATACGGTAAAAACCGTTCAACCTTTCATTTATCTTTCGTGCGCGTTGGTTTACAAAGCGTGTGCGGATGAAGGGCTCACGGTGGAAAGTTCAGTACCCTTCATCCTCTGTATGAATTATAAATCAAAGTGTATAAGGGAAAAAGTGAACAGTTGAAAGGTTTGGGAGTAATGAATTATGAATTGTGAATTAACTTTCCACTGAATCCGCTCCCGTCCTATAAAATATAGCCTTAAGGGTAAAAAATATACCCCCTGACCTGTCCGTCAACAGGGTGTAGGGTAGCAGCAAAAAGGGTATAGGCTATTTGGGAAAAGGTCGTATCCTTTCCGAAAAAAGGTCGGCACCTTTTTGGAAAGGGACGCCGGCCGCTTTTTAAAGGGATGCCGACCGCATTGGGGAGAAAGGTGCACTTTTAAGAAGTTTTGAGCTATCCCGTTCCCGCGCTCCGACGCGGGATCGCATAATAGCCTGCCGCATCCTGAACCATAAATGATGATTTACCAGTTTGTTTATATCGACCGTTGGTAACT
>URZO01000102.1 GCA_900552465.1 uncultured Parabacteroides sp.
CCCCTCTTGAGAGGGGGAAGGGGGTGTGTTAAATACATGCAAGTTGATAATCAATGTGTTTTGCGCATAACACACCCCTTAATCCCCTCTCAAGAGGGGAAAGAGATAGCTTTGACACATCCCCTTTTGTTTATTGTAATATTGTCATTTGTCACAATTGTCACGTCACACATGCCTCTGTGGAGAGGGAAGCATAGTTTTCTGAGGGATGAAACATAGCTTTGTCCTGAATGGGACGTTGTTTTGGGTTGGAGGCGACGTTAACCTATTTTTACACCTTAACCCCCTCTCCGATTAGGAAAAGGGGGTATGGCGTCTTTATCTTTGCCCTGACAATTCAAAACAGAAGCATCATGGCAAATCCGCTGATAAGTTTATTTCTCTACCTGTATTTCGACTATTGCATCCGGAAGGCCTTCGGCTGTCGCTTTCAGGCGGATGATGCCCGGCTTGCCTGTGTTCTGGACGACGGCCATCGCTTTGCCGTAGAAGGCGTGGCGGTCCGGTTTCTTGAGGCTGACGGGATCGTTCTGGTTGCCGTTGTCGGTACCGGCGATGAAGGCGTCTCCTTCGACGGTGAAATGGATCAGGTTGCCGGCGTTGGGAACGAGGTTGCCGTCCTTATCCTGGATTTCGGCCGTCACGAACGAGAGATCCGTCCCGTCGGCATGGAGGTTGGAGCGATCGGGGATCAACGCGATCTGTGCCGGTGCGCTCGCCGTATGGATCTCGCGTGTCAGGATCTCCTGGCCGTTTTTACGGGAAACGGCTTTCAAGGTTCCCGGTGTGAAGGGGACGCGCCAGCAGACGTGGAACACGTCGTCCGTCTTGCTCTTCGTGCCGAGGCTCCGGCCGTTGAGGAAGAGCTCCACTTCGTCGGCCTGGTTATAGTAGGCCCAGACATCGACCTCTTCGCCCTCTTTCCAGTTCCAGTGGGGGAAAAGATGGAGGACAGGCGTGTCGGTCCATTCGCTCTGATACATGTAGTAGACATCTTTCGGGAAACCCGCCAGGTCGACGATGCCGAAGAAGCTGCTCCGGCTCGGCCACCAGTAGGGTGTCGGCTCGCCCAGGTAGTCGAAGCCGGTCCAGATGAACATCCCCGAGGCGTAGGGCAGGCGTTTTACTTCGCGCCAGGTCACCTCGTGGGTCGAGCCCCAGGGCACATGGCAGTTGTCGTAGGCCGAGCAAAGATGTTCGGGGCGGTCGAAACGGTCGCGCCAGTTGTTAGGCCAGATGAACATCGAGTCGGACGGCATCTGGTAATATCCGCGTGTCATCAGGGCGGAGGTCGATTCGCTGACGATCAGCTTCTTGCCGGGGAAGTTCTGTGGGAACGGTTCGTAGTTCTGTTCGTGATAGTTGAAGCCCAACACATCCAGGGCGTTGGAGCGGAAGATGAGGTTGCCGGGCGAGGCCTCGTTGTTGGCGGCCGTCACGGGGCGGGACGTATCGAGCCGTTTGACGATGGCGGCCAGCGAATGGGCGATCAGCCCCTGCACGCTCATGGCGGTGTCGCTCAGGATCTTGTCGTCGATCGGATGTCCGGCGTTGAGGATCAGGTTGGCGGCCTCCAGGCTGAGTGTGTCGGCATCGGCGTGTTGCCATTGCTCGAGCACCTCGTTGCCGATGCTCCACATGAAGACGGACGGGTGGTTACGGTCGCGCAGGATCTGGTCGGTGAGGTCTCTTTCGTGCCATTCGTCGAAGTATTGGGCATAGTCGTAGGGCGACTTGCGTTTGCGCCACATGTCGAAGGCTTCGTCTTGCACCAGGAGGCCGATCCGGTCGCAGATGTCCAACAGCTCCGGAGCGGGCGGGTTGTGGCTGGTGCGGATGGCGTTGGCACCCATGTTCTTCATCATCAGCAACTGGCGTTCGAGCGCACGCGGATTGATGGCGCTACCGAGGCATCCTAAGTCGTGGTGGAGGCAGACGCCCAATATCTTGGTCGGCTGGCCGTTCAGGGAGAAGCCGGTGTCTTCGTCCCAATCGAACTTCCGTATGCCGAATTTCGTCTCGTAGCGATCCGTCAGTTTGCCCCCGGCCCTTACTTCCGTGACGGCCGTGTAGAGGTAAGGGTCTTCGAGGTTCCATCGTTCGGGATAGAACATTTCGATCGTGTGTGTGACGATCTTTTTCGCTCCCGCGGCTATCTCGGCCGGCGACGATACTTCGGAGACGACCTTCCCTTCCCGGTCCAGTATCAGGGTCGAGACTTCCACCGTCGCGTCGGAGGCGTCGTTTTTCAGGGTCGTTTCGATTTCCACCGTGCTCTTGTCGGCATTGATGACCGGCGTGGTGATGTTTGTCCCCCAGTTATCCACGTGTACCGGTCCGGTTTTGACCAACCATACATTCCGGTAAATGCCGGAACCCGAATACCAGCGCGAGTTGGGTTGTTCGCTATTGTCGGCCTGGACGACCAATACATTCTCTTCATTCCCATAATTCAGATAAGGGGTCAGGTCGTAGCGGAACGAGATGTATCCGTTGGGGCGGAAGCCCAACAGGTGCCCGTTCAGCCATACTTTACTATTCCGGTACACGCCGTCGAAATCGACATAGACGACTTTCCCCTTGTCGCTCTCAGGCATTTTGAAGTGCTTCCGGTACCAGCCCATTCCGCCGGGCAGGGCGCCGCCTCCGGGAGTCGCCGGGTTGTCGGCCGAGAAGTCCGCCTCGATGCTCCAATCGTGGGGCAGGTTCAAGGTCCGCCATCCGCTATCGTCCGCGTCCGGGGCGGAGGCGTCGGCTTGTTTCTCGGTCAGGGCAAAGCGCCATTCATTGTTGAAAGAGATTCTTTCGCGGCCTTTTTCCTGTGCGGCGCATGCGGTGAGGAGCAGGCAGATAAATGCAATCGCCAAGTGTTTCATGATATGTCTCGTTAACTTGTTTATATTATACAAAGGTATTATTTTGCTCGTATTCGAGTTCGAGTCTTTTGCGGATAGAATATATATATTCCGATTGTTCGCTTGAATATTTTCTCCAGAATAAAACTAATCCTATTAAAATGCACATCCAACAAGCAATTAAAACTTCTTTTCTTACAATGGAAAGCGAAAAAATAAATGGTGCTATAATGATCGAACCGATAAAAACCATAAAGAGTAATTGATATTTATTTTTATAGTATTCCATCTTTGCATCCTGTTGAAGGATGGCATTCAATCTTTTCTGAATATATTTCCTTTTATTCTCTTTTGAGGTGTCTGTGTTTTGGACTTCAAGTTTGACTAAAGTTTTTTGCTCTTGTTTTTTCTTTTGAGTTTGTAATTGTTCTTTTTTATGCTCGCATGACAATATATTGCTATGATTTTCTAAATACTGCTTTAGATCGGACAATGTCTTAACCGGAAAATCACTTGCTTGCTTTTCATTGACCAAAAAAGAAAATTCATGTGTCCCGTCCAGTTGCAAAGTGAACAGGTTTTTATCCTGGAAAAATGGGCGCATCATATAGGATTGGTTATTGCTCCCGTTAATAATCAAGGAACGGTTAGCCGGAAGATATTGCCACGAGGCTCGTGTCACCAACCCGTCTACCGAAATAATCAATGAACCATCCTCTTGGAAAATATAAACTTCCTTACATCCGGAATCGTTGAAGACCTGCCATGATTTATTACATAATAGAGCCTTGACATCCAGTTTTTCATCGAAACGGTAAAAACGGTCCGCAATATCCAATAAGAATGTTTTCATGGAATTCAAATTTTTACAAAAATAGTGACTCTCTTAAAAATTAACAAGAAAGGATTACAAAAGAGCCTAAAAAAGAGGGAAGATTATACAAAAAGAAACCGTATCTCGTTATATTATCATACATTTGTAGAGAAGAAAAGATTAAACTATGGCAATAAAGAAAGACAGAGTACTTTGGGCGGACGATGAGATCGATTTGTTGAAGCCTCACATCCTTTTCCTCCAGGACAAAGGGTATGAAGTGGTTCCGGTGATCAGCGGGCAGGATGCCATCGATTGTTGCAAGGAAGAATCGTTCGACATCATTTTCCTGGATGAGAATATGCCGGGTCTGACCGGGCTGGAAACGCTGGCCCAGATCAAGGCGATCAATCCCGACCTCCCTGTTGTCATGGTGACCAAGAGCGAGGAAGAGAGCATCATGAACCAGGCTATCGGCAATAAGATAGCCGACTACCTGATCAAGCCCGTCAACCCGAACCAGTTGCTTTTGTCTATCAAGAAGAATGTCCACAAGAACGTGATCATCTCCGAGACGACGACCGTCGGCTACCAGCAGGAGTTCGGCCGTATCGGCATGCAGATCAACGACTCGCTGACGACCGACGACTGGATGGAGGTCTATAAAAAGCTCGTCTATTGGGAGCTTGAGCTGGAAAGCAGCCAGGTCCAGATGACCGATATGCTCCGGATGCAGAAGCAGGAGGCGAACAATGCTTTCGGTAAGTTTGTCAAAAAGAATTATGTAGACTGGATTCAGAACCCGGCCGAACGTCCGCTGATGAGCCCGGACCTGTTCAAGAAGAAGGTATTCCCGATGCTCGAGGCCGGCGAGAAGGTGTTCTTCATCCTGATCGATAACTTCCGCCTCGACCAGTGGCGCGAGGTGAAAGACCTGCTTGCCGACTATTTCACTTTTGATGAAAGCCTCTATTATAGCATCCTCCCGACCGCCACGCAATATGCCCGCAACTCGATCTTTTCCGGCCTGATGCCTTTGCAGATCGAGAAGATGTTCCCCGACCTCTGGGTGGACGAGGATAGTGAGGAAGGCAAGAACCTGAACGAAGCGCCGCTTATTCAGACGCAGATCGAACGGTTCCGCAAGAAATATACGTTCTCCTACCATAAGGTGCACGATTCGCAATATAACGATAAGTTGCTGAACATCGTCCCTTCCCTCTTGAATAATCAGTTGAACGTAGTTGTCCTCAACTTTGTCGATATGCTTTCGCATGCCCGTACGGAGAACAAGATGATCCGCGAACTGGCCCAGAGCGAAGCGGCCTACCGGAGCCTGACACGTTCGTGGTTCCAACACTCAGGCACGCTCGAACTCTTTAAGCGTATCGCCGGGAAAGGCTACCGGGTCATCGTCACGACCGACCACGGGACGATACGGGTGGACAATCCCCTGAAGGTGATCGGAGACAAGAATACGAACACCAACCTGCGCTATAAGGTGGGCAAGAACCTGAATTATAACCCGAAGGATGTGTTTGAAATCCGCTACCCGGACAAAGCCGGATTGCCTTCACCCAACCTAAGCAGCAAGTATATCTTTGCGATGAACAATGATTTCTTCGCCTATCCGAATAACTACAATTATTACGTCTCTTACTATAAGAATACCTTCCAGCATGGCGGTATTTCGATGGAAGAGATGCTGATCCCTTTTATTACGATGATGCCGAAATAGGTGTGACAATGTGACAATATTACAATATTACAATATTACAATTTTGTTTTTCCATCCTATTCAATTTCGCGCACCTGCCAACATCCTCCTTTGTCCGGCCCGATTCGTTTGAGCACTCCGTCGGCCTTCATCTTGGCTATCTGTTTTTCCACGGCCTTTTGAGTGATGCCTATCCGTTCGGCGAGAGCTGCCGCGCTTAGTGTGTTGTCCTGAGAAAGCAGGGCTATAATTTTCTCCCTACTTTTTGCTTTTTTCTCCCTACTTTTTGCTTTTTTCTCCCTACTTTTTGGCGTATCATCAATAGACTTGCGGTAGACCTCTATGTCATGGGTAAGATTTTTAATCATTGTGGTGGTCATAAACTCCCTGAATATATTCAGGTCTTCATTTTCACGTGTTTCCACCAATGCCTTTATATATTCTTCCTTATCTTCTTTGAGGATTTTTGTCGGGATCAGCCCGAACTCAAATTGCAACATATTCATCAGCAGGCGAGCCATTCTGCCGTTGCCATCCGCCCAAGGATGTATTGTTACCAGATGAAAGTGGGCATCAAAACTGATTTCGTATAGTTGCGCGACACTTTTGCTTGTATAATTTTCACGCGCCTTATTCAGCCCAATACAAAATTCGGATAGTTTTGCCGGAACTTTATTGTAATTCATATACGATTTTCCTCCAATACCGGCCGTAACATTTAGCAAACGCAATTCTCCTTGTGCCGATGAGAAATTCCCCAAAACGGTCTTATACTCCTGTCCTGTGTTTTTCATGACAAGAGCCGACAGATCTTTTAATAAGTCAATGGTTATAAGAGTGTGAGCATTGGCAAGCTTTATCGCTTTTTCGTAGGCGTTTTTCAAGTCAAGGTTCATGTTCTGTTCCTCTATGCTCTTTCCTTTCAGGCTGATGCCTTGATCAAACATGATTTGATTTTCAAGTTCCGTGATGGTGGAGCCTTCAATGGCCGTGGAATGGGTAATAAGGGAGTACAGATAGAATTTGTCATAGTCTATCTGCCTCTCTATTCCTAATTCTCGATATAGGGATACACGTTTTTCAAGTTCAGTTTGCATATATTCTCCTCTTTTTTGCAAAGGTACATTTTCCGCCCCTGCCTTTCAAATTTTCTGCTTACCTTTGCAAGCGGAGTTCAAATTTTCAATTATAAAGTTATGAGCGTAATTAAAATCGACAATTTAGATACGATCCGCCAGGCAGCGAAAGAATTTATCGCCGGGATGGACGACCGTACCGTTTTCGCTTTTCGTGGAAGCATGGGAGCAGGCAAGACTACCTTCATCAAAGCTATTTGCGAAGAGTTGGGCGTGGAAGATGTGATCAACAGCCCGACGTTTGCCATCATCAACGAATATCGTAGCGATACGACCGGCGAGCTAATCTATCATTTTGATTTCTACCGCATCAATAAGCTGAGCGAAGCCGAAGACATCGGCACGGAAGACTATTTCTATAGCGGTGCGCTCTGCTTTATCGAATGGCCGGAGAAGATCGAAGATTTATTGCCGGGTGATGTCGTGGAGGTTTCCATTACGGAAAACCCCGACGGATCGCGTACCGTAGAAATTAAGTAAGCGCGATGGAACCTACCGAATATTTTATCCTGATTCTCTTTATCGCATTGGGGGCTTTCTCCATTGTTGCGGCTATCCTGAACCTCGAATGGTATTTCCAGACCAGCGGAGCGATGACGTTTGTCCGCTGGTTAGGACGCAAGGGCGCCCGTATCTTCTACGCTTTGTTAGGTTTGGGGCTGATCGCTTGCGGGGTGACGGGGCTTATCTTTTGGAATTAAACGATCGCAAAGTCCAGTTGTTTTCTCTCCAGGTTAGCCTGTGCCACTTTTACCGTGATGTCATCTCCCAAACGGTATGTACGTCTTGTTTTCCGGCCAAACAGACAGTAGTTCTTCTCGTCGAACTCGTAGAAGTCGTCATCGAGGTCACGTATCGGAACAAGTCCTTCGCATTTGCTATCGTTCAGTTCTACGTATAATCCCCATTCGGCCACACCGGAAACTGTTCCGTCGAACACCTGTCCTAATTTATCTTGCATAAATTCGACCTGCTTGTACTTGATGGAAGCACGTTCGGCATTGGATGCCACTATTTCCATTTCGGAACAATGCTTGCAAAGTTCTTCGTATTTGCTTTTGATTACACTACGGCCACCTGCCAGATAGCGTTCCAGTAGACGGTGCACCATTATATCCGGATAACGGCGGATCGGGGAGGTGAAATGGGTGTAGTACTCCATTGCCAATCCATAGTGTCCGACATTATCTGTCGTATAACTGGCCCTTTGCATGGAACGGATCGCTAATGTTTCCACCAGATTTTCTTCGGGTTTGCCTTGTACGCTATCCAACAAGCGGTTGATGCCTTTGGAAATGTCCGTTTTACTTCCTTCCGTACGTACTTTGTAACCGAAGCGGCTGACAAATGCGGAGAAATCTCTCAGCTTTTCAGGGTCCGGTAGTTCGTGAATACGGTAGACGAATGTTTTCTTTGTCTTATTTTTAGTCTTTCCAACGAACTCGGCTACCGTACGGTTGGCCAGCAGCATGAATTCT
Source organism: uncultured Parabacteroides sp. (assembly GCA_900552465.1). Taxonomy (GTDB): domain Bacteria; phylum Bacteroidota; class Bacteroidia; order Bacteroidales; family Tannerellaceae; genus Parabacteroides. The sequence continues at coordinate 8,001 of URZO01000102.1, forward strand.
TCGATCAGCTTATTGGCTTCTTTCGATTCCTTGATGTAGGTCCCCAATGGTTTACCCGTCTCATCGATGTCAAATCTTACTTCGTAACGATCGAATGAGATGGCTCCGTCCTTGAAGCGCTTTGCACGCAATTTCTGTGCCAGGCCGTTGAGTGCCAGGATTTCTTCTTTGTAATCGCCTTCCCCCGTCTCGATGACCTCTTGTGCCTCTTCGTAAGCGTAACGGCGGTCACTCTTGATGATTGTACGGGCGATATGGGACTTCTGGACTTCTGCGTTTTTATCTAATTCGAAGATGACGGAAAAGCAGAGTTTCTCTTCGTCCGGGCGGAGTGAGCAGATCTGGTTGCACAGGCGTTCGGGCAGCATCGGGATGGTACGGTCTACGAGGTAGATGGAGGTCGCCCGGTTGTAGGCTTCCCGGTCTATCAGGCTTTCCGGTTTGACGTAATGAGTTACGTCGGCAATATGTACGCCGACTTCCCAGTTGCCATTTTCTAAAAGACGGGCAGAAAGTGCATCATCGAAGTCTTTGGCATCTTTCGGGTCGATGGTGAAAGTCGTAATGTTGCGGAAATCCTCACGTTGGGCAATTTCCTCTTGGGAGATTGTCTCCGGTATCTTCTCTGCCGCTTTTTCTACGTTGGCCGGATATTTGTATGGTAGGTTGAACTCTACCAGGATCGCATTCATCTCAGCATTGTTGTCACCGGCTGTTCCTAAGATGTCTACCACTTCGCCTAATGGGTTCTTGGCTTCTTCCGGCCATTCGGTGATACGGACGATCGCTTTGTCGCCCGTCTTGCCGCCTTTCAGCTTCTCTTTGGGGATAAAGATATCGTTGGCCAATGTCTTGTCTTCGGTAATGAGGAAGGCAAAGCCTTTTGTTACTTGTAGCTTTCCGGTGATTGTCCGCCGTTCGCTTTCGAGGATTTCGATTACTTCGCCTTCCGGCTCAGCTCCTCTTCTCTTTGCATGAATCTGTATTTTTACCTTATCGCCGTTAAGCGCGTGGCCGGAGTTGCGTTCTGCTACGAAGATGGGCGTTCCGCCGCCTTCGGGGATAAACGAGTTCTTTCCGTTCTGCCGGCGCATGAAAGTGCCGACGGCCGTTGTTCCCCAGTCATTATAGCGATAGCGTCCCCGTTCTATTTCGGAAATGAAGTTATCAGCCGAGAGGTCGTACAGGATATCCACCACCTGTAGTTTTTGCACTTGGTTGGTCACGCCTATCATACTGCTGATTTGCCGATAGTTAAAAGGTTCTTTGGGAGAAGACTTGAATACGTTGATGATGGCATTGATCATTGCCTCTTTTTTCATCCGTTTGTTATTGCTTTTGGAGCTGTTTTGCTTCTTCCCCGGTTTATTACTTTTCTTTTCAGATTTATTCTTAGTCATATTTATATTTCAATGTTTTACAAAGTAAACAATAAATAATGAGATGCTGTTTACATTTGTGATAAATTATGTTTGGAAGAGTTTTACTCTCCGAAACTGTTGGCCGCTACTCCCTTTGCTCCCGGCTTGCAACAGAATACACTTCCGCTCAGCGGATATTGCCGGAGTTGTTCTTCGGACAGGCCGGCCCGGGCCGTTGTGATATAAAGCGTGTCCAGCTTTTTACCTCCGAACGCACAAGATGCTACATTCGGGGCCGGAACGTCTACTTTGGCCAGTAACTCTCCCGTGTAAGGATTATAGCAATAAACGCCATAGCCTCCCCATTGAGCCACCCAAAGGTGGTCCTGGCTGTCGATTGTCATTCCGTCCGGCGCTCCCGTTCCCTCCGGCAGATCGACCGCAATTCCGTCAAACAAGATGTCGCCGTTGTCGGGGTCATAGCGGTAGCGGGCTATTTTGCCGGTCGGCGTGTCGTTGTAGAACATGAATCGTTTGTTGGATGTCCAGACGATACCGTTCGAGATCGTTACTTTTTGTAGTTTGGTACTGATTGTGCCGTCGGGTAAAACGCAATACAGGGTTCCGGCTCCTTTAGGCGCGCCGAAGCCCATTGTCCCGATCCATAAGCGTCCGGCCGGGTCGCATTTTCCATCGTTACAACGTACTTTTCCGTCATTGTCGGGTATCGGGGCAACGGATGTTGTCTGCCCGTCAGCCAGGTTTACCCGTACGATTTCGTTTTGCAGGGCGATGATAACCGTACTGTCTGTTTCCGGTACGACGGTGGAAACCATGCGATCGAATTTCCAGGAATCGCATTCCTTTGTATCCGGATCGTATTCGTATAATGTTTGACCTTCAATGTCTACCCAGAATAATGTCTGACGGTACGGATCCCAGATCGATCCTTCTCCGGTAGTCGCTTCGGCTTTATAAGCCAATTCCGCCGGAATTATTTCTACTTTAGGCGAGCAGGATATTGCCATAATTAAAATAGCGAATAAAGTGAGTATGTTAATAAGATAATGTTTCATGGTATAAATAATGCCGGTTCCAGTTCATTATAGATATATCAGATGCAAATATATTAAATTAATCCTGATTCCCAGACAAATTTGTATGTTTTATTGCATATTGTTGTATATGTTTTTGTTTTCCTTTAAATTAGGCCCCAATTTGATTATCGGTTTTGATTACCATTAATGGACGGATTTTAAACTAAGATTAGGATGAAAGAATTAAATGAAAAAACTGCCGGCAAAGTACTGCATCCGGAGCGGATCATACAGTTCGGTGAAGGGAATTTCCTTCGTGCCTTTGTGGATTGGATTATCCAGAGAATGAATGAGAAAGCGGGTTTTAACAGCAGCGTGGTCGTTGTCCAGCCGATTGACCGGGGGATGGTCGATATGCTGAATGCGCAGGATTGCCTCTACCATGTCAACCTGCAAGGCTTGGATAAGGGAGAGAAAGTAAACAGCCTGACCCGGATCGACGTGATCAGTCGTGCTTTGAATCCCTATACGGATTTTACCGCTTTTATGAAATTGGCGGAACAACCGGAAATGCGTTTTGTCATTTCCAATACGACGGAAGCGGGGATCGCTTTTGATCCGGCTTGTAAGCTGGAAGATGCGCCGGCTTCCTCTTATCCGGGAAAATTGACCCAGTTGCTTTACCATCGCTACAAAACGTTTAACGGCGAGAAGGACAAAGGGTTGATAATCTTTCCGTGTGAGCTGATCTTCCTGAACGGACATAAGCTGAAAGAAACGATTTACCAATATATCGAATTGTGGGAATTGGGCGATGACTTCAAAGCCTGGTTCACGGAATCGTGCGGGGTGTATGCAACGTTGGTAGACCGCATCGTGCCGGGATTCCCGCGAAAAGAGATCGACGCGATCAAAGAGAAGTTACAATATAACGACAACCTGGTCGTGCAGGCGGAGGTGTTCCATCTGTGGGTGATCGAAGCGCCCGCATCGGTTGCGAAAGAGTTTCCGGCAGACCGGGCGGGGCTGAACGTCCTGTTTGTTCCGAGCGAAGAGCCTTATCACCAACGAAAGGTGACTTTGCTGAACGGCCCCCATACGGTTCTGGCGCCTGTAACCTGGCTTTCCGGAGTGGATATCGTACGGGATGCCTGTCAGCACGAAGTGTTGGGAAAATACATTCATAAAGTGATGTTCGAAGAGTTGTTAGAGACATTGGACCTGCCGAAAGAGGAGCTGATGCAATTCGGCCGCGACGTGATGGAACGTTTCAATAACCCGTTTGTGGATCATTCGGTTGTCTCGATCATGTTGAATTCATTCCCTAAATATGAAACGCGCGATTTGCCGGGGCTGAAGGTGTATCTGGAACGGAAAGGCAAATTACCGGAAGGGCTTGTCTTGGGGCTGGCCGCTATCATTACCTATTATAAAGGTGATGTACGTGCCGATGGTGCAAAGGCGGAACCGAATGACTCTGCGGAAAACCTCAAATTATTACGAGAACTTTGGGCGACCGGATCGACGCAGAAAGTGGCGGAAGGCGTATTGGCTGCCTCTTCTATCTGGGGGGAAGACCTGAACCGGATTCCGGGATTGACGGAAATGCTGAAAGGTTGCCTGGATGCTATTCAGGAAAAAGGAATGCTCAATGTTGTAAAAGAAATCTGCTGATGCGAACTTATATACAGATAAATCCGGCCGACAATGTTGCCGTGGCCGTTGAAGATTTGCATGCCGGTATGTCATTAGACATCAACGGAAAGACTCTTATTGTGCAACAGGATATTCCGGCAGGTCATAAGGTCGCCTTGCAGGATTTTGAGGAAGGAGATTACATTATTAAATACGGCGCTCCTATCGGACATGCCCGGATGTCGGTTGCTACCGGTTGCTGGGTAAACGAGAAGAACATCAAGACCAATCTGGAAGGATTGAGTGAATATGAATTTACTCCGCAACCTATTCCTGAACAACCTTCACGGGCATCGCTCACTTTTAAGGGCTATCGCCGCAAGAACGGGGATGTCGGTATCCGGAATGAGATCTGGATTATTCCGACGGTTGGTTGTGTGAATGGCATCACTCGCCGGTTGGCTGATGAATTGCAACGGGAGACACAAGGGGCGGGAGTCGATGCGATTGTCGCTTATCCGCATAACTATGGTTGTTCTCAATTGGGAGATGACCACGAGAATACACGGAAAATATTGCGGGACATGGTGTTGCATCCGAATGCAGGGGCAGTCCTTGTTGTCGGTTTGGGGTGCGAGAACAACCAGGTCGGTGCTTTCCGTGAGCTGTTGGGAGAATACGATGCGGAACGCATCCGCTTTATGGAAACGCAGAAAGTTTCCGACGAACTGGAGGGGGGAATGGAACAGTTGCGTGAGCTTTATGCAATCGCTTCACAAGATAAGCGGACGGATGTCCCTTTGGGCGAATTACATGTCGGGCTGAAATGCGGTGGTTCGGATGGTTTCTCCGGTATTACGGCTAATCCGTTGTTGGGAGTCTTTTCCGATTATCTGGTGGCGCAGGGAGGAACGACCGTCCTGACTGAAGTCCCGGAGATGTTTGGAGCGGAAACAATCCTGATGAACCGGAGCATGTCGCAGGGGGTCTTTGAAAAGACCGTTCATCTGGTCAATGACTTCAAATCCTATTTCATAGAAAATAAACAACCCATCTACGAGAATCCTTCTCCGGGTAATAAGGCGGGAGGTATTTCTACATTGGAGGAAAAATCGCTGGGGTGTACGCAGAAAGCCGGGACTTCGGTTGTACGGGATGTAATGCTCTACGGTGAACGGTTGGCGACAAAGGGGTTGAACCTGCTGAGTGCTCCCGGAAACGATCTGGTTGCCAGTACCGCTTTGGCGGCATCCGGTTGTCATCTCGTTTTGTTTACGACCGGGAGGGGAACGCCGTTCGGCACGTTTGTCCCGACAATAAAGGTGTCGACCAACAGTAATTTATATGTACGTAAACCAAACTGGATCGATTTCAATGCAGGTTCCCTGTTAGAAGGCAAAAGCATGGAAAAGCTTTGTGAAGACTTTATCCGGTTTATCATCGATGTCGCAAGCGGTACCCCGGCTAATAATGAAAAGAACGGTTACCGGGAGATCGCAATCTTCAAATCCGGGGTAACATTATAATGAATCGGGATAGTTCATTTTTTTTTAAGTTCGAATCAATGTATACAAGGGGCTTATTGTATAAAACGTGTTCTTCGGGATAAAAAGTCATTCGAAATAGAACAAATGTTAACCCACTTTTTAGCCATCAAAAAGGGGCTTTGTCTCCTTTTTCTGAAGTTTTTCCCATTACGACCGTCCTTCTTTATCGTCATGACCGTTCTAATGAGGGATGATTCCGGCACCTCATGGCAATGAGAACGGTCGTCGTGGCGAAGAGGACGGTCGTAATGGGAATGATGACCGTCTTCATCTCAACAAGCCCCTGAAATTCCTTTTGAATATTTGGATTGTAGCCGGTCTTCGTTTTGCTACAGGCGATTCTCAGTCAGTTATGCTTTATCATATTGTCGACGTTTCTGTTTTCAGGTAATCAAACTGTACGCTTTTCGGAACGATTCCGGCACCTCGTTCTCTCTGTTGTCAGACGAAAGGGCTAAAAACGCAAAAAGAGTCAATTCAAAAAAGATCAACATTTCGAACGCAATAGAAAAGCAGATTAAAAAGGGGTTATTGTAAAGTTTTGATTGCGAAAGATTCACCTTTTGACAAATGTGAACCTAATTACATAAGGCTGATCTGAGATTATAGCCATCAGTATGGTTTTGGCGTATCATAACTAT
>URZO01000103.1 GCA_900552465.1 uncultured Parabacteroides sp.
CGGGGCTTTCCCGCCTGCGCTATCCGTTGCATAACCCTGAGTTGTTGATCTCGCTACTTCATATCCTGGAGAATGCGGATCGTCGGGGGCGCATTTCCTACCACCAATTGGCAGCCAGCCTGTTGTTGGCGTTCGATTACCCTTATAAGCTGAACACGCTGGGCGAAAAGATCGCCCGTGCCGTGCCGGATGCCGAGACGGTACGCGATATACTTGATCTGGTCGCGCTCGTGAGGATGGACGGGAATGAATAAGCATTTTCTTTTTACTTTCAGAAGAAAATAACGTACCTTCGTTGTTAAATAAAAAGAAGAGATATTCTAAATACAATTTATATGAAAGGTTTAAATGGTTCAGTCCTGCGCTGCATCTTTGCAATCGTAATGGGGCTTGTTTTGGTTCTTTGGCCGGAAGCGGCTGTCACTTATCTGGTTATTACAATCGGGATCTGTTTTATCATCCCCGGGATATTCTCGCTTCTGAACTACTTCACCCGCGAGAAGGTGGAAGGCGAACCCAGCCCGATGTTTCCGGTCGACGGCGCCGGCAGTATCCTGTTCGGGGCATGGCTGGTGATCATGCCGCAGTTTTTCGTCAGTATATTAATGTATATCCTGGGAGCTTTGCTGGTTCTTGCCGGGGCACAACAGATTTATTCGCTTGTTTCGGCCCGCAAATGGAGTATCGTGCCGTACGGCTTTTACATCATACCGGCCTTGATCCTGATAACGGGGATTATGATTCTCGCCTACCCGTTCGGGGCGGCGGCCAACACATTTGTGATCTTCGGTGTAGCTTGCCTGGTCTATGGCATATCCGAGTTGATCAACTGGTATAAGTTCAGAAAAAGGTTATAAAAAAGAATACCGTATGTCTCAGGACTTACGGTATTCCATCGGGGAAATCCCCATGTGTTTCTTAAAGAACTTCCCAAAAGTGGACTGGTCGGAGAAGTGAAGGACATCCGCAACCTGCTGGACAGTGGCCTGCGGAGCTTTCAACAGGATTTTAGCCTCGACGATCAAGGCGTCGTCAATCCATTTATTAGCAGATTTGCCTGTCAGCTCCTTCAGGATAAGCGATAGATATTGCGGTGTGATAAACAGCTTTTCCGCATAAAACGTAACCACGTGCTGTTCCTTACAATGCTCGAACAGCAATTGCAGGAATTGTTCGAACAGCTCCTCCTTGCGGGAAAGAGTCGGCCGAATCAGACGGTCTTTTTTACCCAACAGGATATTCGCCAGCTCCAACAGGAAACCGATAAAGGCATTCTGCACCAGTTCTTTCTGATAAAAATGCGTCCGTTCCTTCATCTTCTCCTGTATGACACCTATGCTGTCCTCCAGTTTTTGAGTTTCTTCGGGTTCAAGCTCGGTACAAGGATTTTTGCGAACTTCCATATAGTTCGCAATCGAATGGTTCCGGTTGCCATAGCTGGTATTGCAGTCATCCAGAAACTCTTTTGCGGCAATCAGCAGGCGGCCTTTAAAATCCGGACTGATTCTATTAAGCTGTAGCGCATGCGTAGGCATGATCGTGATAAAAGTATTCGGATTGATCGTATAGGGGACATAATCCAGACTGATCTCGAGCGTACCCTCAAAAGTCAAGACCATCAAAAGTGCATCCAAGCGCATCGGGGCATAACGTTCCGGGGCGTCGACATCCCCAAATTCAATGCTGCCGTCCAGATCCGCCACCGAAAATATATCCTGAAAACTATCACGGAATATGATGCTCTTATTTAGTTCCGCCAACTCTATCAAAGGAAGCTTTTCCATCTCTACATATTTACTAATCATACGTTTGCAAAGATAAACATTTTTTCATTAAGCACAGTAATGTTTCATTTTTTACCAATGAATAACGGTTTTTTAAGAATACATTTCCCCATATTTTTTCGTTTTCGACTAATTCCGTAACAGAATAAACCTTTTTAGTTTTCTAAATTAGACAGACCTTTGCAGCATCTGGTCGTATCCAAAATAATCATCCAAATCAATGATCATAAAAGAACAAATAATGTTAACGGCATTCGACTTATTTTCGGAGCACGGAATAAAGAATGTCAGCATGGACGACATTGCGCATAGCACAAGTATGTCCAAGCGGACTCTTTATGAACTCTTTGAAGATAAGGAAACACTACTGATGCAATGTCTCAGCATGAGCTACAACAAGATGAGAGTCCATATGAAACAACTTGAATCCGAACCGATAACAGCATTGGACGTCGTTATGCTCTTTTATGAAGAACTGATGAAGCGCCCCCGCTGGTTTAACAAGAAGTTTTATGACGACCTGAAACGCTATCCTAAAGCTATGCAAAAGACGGAAGAAGAAAAGTCCCGGTTTTTGAAAAAGTGCATCAAATTACTGTCAAGAGGTGCCAAAGAAGGTGTTTTCGAGCCAAATGTCAATTTCGAGATTGTAGCCTTGTTAGCTAAAGAGCAAGCCAAAATGATCCGCCCGTCCGACGCCCTTTCGAATCATTCTGTGGCTGAAGTATACAATACGATTCTCTTTGCCTTCTTGCGGGGAATCTCCACAGAAAAAGGGATTGCCATTTTAAACCGTTATTTACAAAAACATATTCACAAACAATTAGACTGAACAGGCGATTTTATTCAAAATCAAATTTACTTTAAATGGAACAAATCTTAATTACTAAAAAGATGATGCGGATCGTATTGGTATCACTGTCCGCACTGGTCTTCATCCCTGTCAAAGCCCAGGACACGCTTGTCCTCGACATAGGGAAAGCCTTGGAGATTGCGCTGAGCGAGAACCCCACCGTAAAAGTGGCTGATAAGGAAATCCAAAAGAAAAAATATGCGCAAAAAGGTTCTTACGCCTCTCTATTCCCCCAAATCAGTTTCGCGGCCGACTACAACCGCACCCTGAAAAAGCAGGTGATGTATATGGACGGTTTCGACATGGGAAGCACGGAAATACCCGGGATGGAAGACATGCCGAGCATGGACGAAGGAATCGAAGTGGGACGTGACAACAACTGGAGCCTCGGCTTCAACGCCTCGGTACCGCTTGTAAACGCAGCCCTGTGGAAGAGCCTGAGTATTTCGGCTGTCGACGTGGAAATGGCCATCGAACAGGCGCGTTCTTCCAAGATAGCAATGGTCAACCAGGTAAAGAAAAGCTACTACGGCGTACTTCTTGCCAGTGACTCATACCGTGTATTCAAGGAAAGTTACGACAATGCAATGGAGAACTACCTGGACATCAAACAGAAATTCGACCAGGGAACCGTTGCCGAATACGACCTGATACGTGCAAACGTTACCGTAAAGAACAGCGAGCCGAATATGCTGCAGGCCGAAAATGCACTGGTGCTGGCCAAATGGCAACTGAAAGCATTGCTGGGCATGGACCTGGACATAAATATCGAGTGCGAAGGACAACTGAGCGATTTCAAATCAAACCTGTTCGGCGATTTCCTGTCGACAGACACGACATTGGCTGACAACACGGATTTAAGACAAATGGACATACAGGCCAAACAGTTGGACAAGACGTTGACGATGCAAAAGTTCGATTATCTGCCCACTCTTTCGCTTACGGGGATGTACCAGTGGACGGCGATGAACAACGATTTCAAGTTTAAGAACTATCTGTGGAATCCTTATTCGATGATCGGTGTCTCCCTGTCGATCCCGATCTTCTCCGGCGGGAGCAAGTTCTATAAGATCAAGCAGACAAGAAATACGATCGAGCAGCTCAACCTGCAACGGGAAGATACGCAGCGGAACCTGCAACTGGCCATCAAGCAATATGTGGACAACATGAACACCTGTGTCAAACGGTTCGACGCTTCGCAAAAGGGAGTGGAACAGGCCGAACGGGGTTATATGATCGCACAGAAACGCTACGACACGGGAGCCGGGACGCTACTCGAAATGAATGATTCGGAACTGGCGCTGACGCAGGCTAAACTGAACTTCAACCAAGCTATCTACGATTACATGGTTGCAAAGGCAGACCTGGAAAAAGTATTGGGCCAACAAGAGTTTTAAGAAACAGAAATACATACTGAATAATACATCACAATATGAAAACAAATAGAAAACAACACTTCATATCCCTTCTCATTTTACCTTTACTACTGTCTTGCTCAGGAGAGAAGAAAGAAACAGAACAGGCAGAAACGGCCAATAATAAGGTTCTCGTAAGAGTGGAAACCGTTTCGGCACAAGACGTGGAGCAGATCAGCGAGTTTACGGCAACCGTCGAAGCCAACATCTCCAACAACATCGCCCCGCAGACACCGGTGCGCATCGCGAAACTGTTTGCCGAAGTGGGCGACCATGTAAAGGCCGGCCAACTGTTAGTCAAGATGGATGAGACGAACCTCAAACAGACTAAAATACAGTTGGACAACCAGGATCTGGAATTTAAGCGTATCGACGAGCTGTACAAAGTGGGCGGCGCCTCCAAATCGGCCTGGGATGCCCAGAAGACGCAATTGGACGTAAGCCGTGCGGCCTACAAGAACCTGGAAGAAAACACGCAGTTGTTGAGTCCGGTGACAGGCATCGTGACCGCCCGCAATTATGACAGCGGCGACATGTACAGCGGAGGTTCGCCGATCTTCACCGTCGAACAGATCCGTCCGGTCAAACTGATGGTCAACGTATCCGAGAGCCTCTTCACAAAAGTAAAGAAGGGAAAAGAGGTCGATATCCGGTTAGATGTGTACGGCGACGAAGTGTTCAAAGGAAAGGTCAGCCTGGTCTATCCGACCATCGACCCGAACACACGTACGTTCCCGGTCGAAATCAAGATCGACAACAGCGACGAACGTGTCCGTCCGGGTATGTTCGCCCGCGTCACGATGGGCTTCGGTACACAAAACCACGTAGTCGCTCCGGATTTGGCTATCGTCAAACAGTCTGGTGCAGGCGACCGGTATATATATGTATATAGAGACGGCAAGGTTTCCTATGAAAAGGTACAATTAGGACGTCGTATGGGGAACAAATATGAAGTCATTTCGGGTGTCAACAGCGGCGACCAGGTAGTCGTATCCGGCCAGAGCCGCCTGAACAACGGAATGGAAGTAGAAATCGAAAAGTAAGAGAAAAATACTATGAGCTTATATGCAACAGCGGTAAAAAAGCCGGTTACGACCGCCCTCGTCTTTGTGGCAATCGTCATCTTCGGTCTTTTTTCATTAACCCGATTATCTGTGGACTTGCTGCCGGAGATTGAGACAAACACGATCATGGTCATGACCTCCTACGCCGGCGCCAGTGCTGCGGATATCGAGATGAACGTCTCCAAGCCGTTGGAGAACGTGCTGAACAGTGTCAGCGACCTGAAACACATCACGTCGCAATCACGTGAAAACATATCGATCATCACACTCGAGTTCGACTACGGTACGGATATCGACGTGGCGACAAATGACGTGCGCGATAAACTGGACGTGGCCGAACCGATGCTGCCGGATGATGTGGACAATCCTATCATCTTCAAATTCGGTACGAACGATATTCCCATTATCATCCTGTCCGTTACGGCGGAAGAAAGCACAAACGCCCTGTATAAGATACTCGACGACAAGGTGTCGAACCCGCTGGCCCGTATCAGCGGCGTAGGAGCCGTGTCTATTTCCGGTACGCCGACACGCGAGATACAGGTCTATTGCGATCCCTACAAGTTAGAAGCCTACGGCGTTTCGATCGAAGGTATCTCCTCTATCATCGCACAGGAAAACCGGAATACGCCGGGCGGAAGCGTGGACATCGGTTCCAACGCCTACGCACTCCGCGTGCAGGGCGAGTTTACAGATGCCCACCAGATGGACAACCTGGTCATCGGGCATAAGGACAATAAAACGATTTATCTACGCGATGTCGCCCGCATCGAGGACAGCATCGAAGAACGCGCGCAGGAGACGTTCAACAACGGAAAGAAGGGCGGTATGATCGTGATCCAGAAGCAATCGGGAGCCAACTCGGTGAACATTGCCAAGAAGGTACACCAGCGGTTACCGGAAATCCAGGAAAGCCTTCCGTCGGACGTTAAGTTAGGAGTCATCATGGATACTTCAACCAACATCCTGAACACGATCGACAGTTTGAAGGAGACGATCTTCATCACCTTCATCATCGTTATGTTGGTTGTATTCATCTTCCTCGGACGTTGGAGGGCGACGTTTATCATCATCCTGACCATTCCGATCTCGTTGATTGCTTCGTTCGCCTATTTGCTGGCATCGGGCAACACACTGAATATTATCTCGCTGAGCTCCCTTTCCATTGCGATCGGTATGGTTGTGGACGACGCGATCGTGGTATTGGAAAACATTACGACCCACATCGAGAGAGGTAGCGCGCCGAAACAGGCCGCCGTCCATGCGACCAACGAGGTGGCAATCTCCGTTGTCGCTTCCACCCTGACGATGTTGGCGGTGTTCCTGCCGTTGACCATGGTGACGGGTATGGCGGGTATCCTGTTCAAGCAGTTGGGCTGGATCGTCAGCATCATCATGATTGTGTCTACAGTCGGAGCCTTGACGCTGACGCCGATGTTGAGTTCGCAGTTGCTCAAACTGAATCCGCATAAGGGGCGTCTTTATGTCCTGTTCTTCACTCCTATCGAAAAGGCGCTGGATGCGCTGGATCGGGGTTATTCCCGATTCCTTTACTGGGCGGTACGCCACAGGAAAACCGTGATAGCGGGGGCGACTTTGATCTTTGCCGGCAGCATGATGCTGGTTCCGACGATCAAGACGGAGTTCTTCCCGACTCAGGATAATGCCCAGATCAGCGTCCATCTTGAACTGCCGGTCGGCACGCGCCAGGATATCACCCGCAAGTTAGCTTTGGAGATAGACGAGCTGTTCCGCCAGAAATACCCGGAAATAAAGACCAGTAACTTCACCGAAGGACAGGCCGATTCCGACAATACCTGGGCGCAACTCAGCAATAACGGCACACATATCGTCGACTTCTACATCAATATGCTGAGTGTCGGCGATCGTGAACGCGGCATGGTCGAGATATGCGAGGAGATGCGTAAAGACCTGGCTAAATATCCGGAGATCAAGACATTCAAAGTGATCGAAGGCGGACAGGAAGAAGGTATGGGCGGACAGAATGCCGTCAGCATCGAGATCTACGGTTTCGACTTCGGCCGTACCGACGCCGTGGCTAACGAACTGGCCGAACGGATGCGCAAGGTGAAAGGCTGTTCGCAGGTCAATATCAGCCGTGAGGACTACATTCCCGAATATCAGGTCGATTTCGACCGTGAGAAACTGGCGATAAACGGACTGAACATCACGACAGCCGCCATGGCGCTTCGTAACCGCATCAACGGGGCTACGGCATCCAAATATCGCGAAGACGGCGACGAATATGACATCCGGGTCCGTTATGCTCCCGAATTCCGCCAGTCGGTCGAAGACATCGAGAACATCATGGTCTACAATGCCTCCGGCCAGGGAATCCGCATCCGCGACCTGGGTAAAGTCGTCGAACGCATGACGCCGCCGACCATCGAACGTAAAGACCGCGAGCGTATCATCACCGTTTCGGCCGTAGTCGGAAAGGGAGCAGCGATGAGTGACATCGTAACCGCCGCCCGCGCCCAGCTGAAGCAAATGGATATTCCTTCGGATGTAAGCTGGCAGTTAGGTGGTACGTATGAGGATCAGATGGATACGTTCTTCGACCTGACCGTCCTGATGGTCCTGATCATCATCCTGGTGTTTATCGTGATGGCCGCCCAGTTCGAATCGCTGACCGACCCGTTTGTGATCATGTTCTCCATACCGTTTGCCTTTACGGGGATTATTCTGGGACTGTCGATCACACAGACTCCATTGGGCGTTATGGCGCTGATCGGTCTGATTATGTTGATGGGGATCGTTGTGAAAAACGGTATTGTGCTGATCGACTACACGATCCTTTGCCGTGAGCGCGGCATGGGAATCCTGACGGCAGTCGTGGCGGCCGGTAAATCCCGTCTCCGCCCAGTATTGATGACAACGCTGACAACCGTCCTGGGTATGATCCCGATGGCTATCGGAACAGGCGAAGGTTCGGAGATGTGGCGCTCGATGGGTATGACGGTTGCATGGGGTCTTTCGGTATCCACATTGATCACGCTGGTGATCGTACCGGTCGTGTACAGCGTATTTGCCGGAAACGGAGTACGGCGCCGACGCCGGAAGCTGGCCCGTAACAGGTAAAAAAGTCTCCTCCTTAATTGGTATACCAATCATACTAAGCATTGGTATACTAATTAAGGTAAGCATTGATATACCAATTAAGAGAAGGATTGATATACCAATTAAGCTAAGCATTGGCATACCAATTTTAAAAAAAGTACTGGAAATATAATAGAAATAACATATATGAAAGCTATATTTGTATCATTTAATCAAGCATATTACGAAATGATCCTTAGTGTGATGGACCGGAATAACATCCGGGGTTTCACATACTGGGATGAAGTACAGGGACGTGGCAGTAAAACAGGTGAACCACATTACGGAAGCCATGCCTGGCCGACATTAAACTCGGCAATCCTGGCAATGGTGGACGATGAGAAAGTCGACAATTTCCTGGAAATACTTCGCCAGATGGATCAGAAGACAGAAGCCCAGGGATTACGGGCTTTCGTCTGGAACATCGAAAAAACAATATAAAAGGAGATAATGGACGATCACGTAAACATTCTTATTTTCAGTAAAGACAATGACCAGGGAGCTATTATTCAAGACTATTTGAAAACAGCCGGATATGACTCACAGGTCTTCAACCAGGAAACTATCGCGTATGAAAGTTTCCTCTCCGGTCATTTCAATTTTTGCATAATAGATAATAATCTGGCCGAAAAAGAGACACGGACATTCGTTGCCACGATTAAGAGTTCTGAGAAAATAATCCCTGTTATTTTCTTATGTGATCATCCAACCAGAGAAGAAATCAGTTTATTATTCTCTTTCCATGCCGATGATGTGATACGCAAACCGCTAGACATCGAGATCCTGCTGGCCCGTATAAAAGCGATACAACGCCGTTACCATCCCGAAGAGAAGAAAGAGGTAAAAACCTACCTCTTCGGCAAGTTCAGATTCAACGTACAAAAGCAACTCTTATCTATCGGAGATAAAACGACCAAGCTGACCACCAAAGAGGCAGACTTGCTCACATTCTTGTGCCAGCACGCCAATAGAACGATAGACAGGATGCACGCTTTGCAAATCATCTGGAAAAGCGATAACTATTTCAATGCCCGCAGTATGGATGTCTATATCACCAAGCTGCGCAAGCTGTTGCAAGACGATCCGACAATCCGGATCATAAATATTCACGGGAAAGGATATAAATTATCAACAAACGGAGATGACGATTGAACATTTCACCTTATTTCTAATCATAATGGTAGCCATCGCCGCCATTGTTTTCATCACGCTCTACTTTGTAGAAGCCGGCTACGGAATGCTGTTCGACAAGAAATGGGGCTTTCCGATACCGAACCGGATCGCCTGGATTTGCATGGAAGCACCGGTCTTCATCGTGATGCTCCTGTTATGGAGCGGTTCGGAACGGCAGTTTGAAACAGTTCCTCTCCTTATATTCCTGTTCTTCGAACTGCATTATTTCCAGCGGGCCTTTATCTTTCCCCTGCTGATAAAAGGCAAGAGCAAGATGCCGGCGGGAATTATGCTGATGGGAATTACCTTCAACATTCTGAATGGATATATGCAGGGAGAATGGATCTTCCATCTGGCCCCGCAAGACATGTACACGGAAAGCTGGCTGTGCAGTCCGCAGTTCATCATCGGGACAATCCTCTTCTTCACCGGCATGGGGATCAATCTTCATTCGGACCATATCGTCCGCCATCTGCGCAAACCGGGCGACACAAAGCATTACCTGCCTAAAGGAGGAATGTTCAACTATGTGACTTCGGCCAATTATTTCGGCGAAATAGTGGAATGGTGCGGTTTTGCCATCCTGACCTGGAGCGCAAGCGGAGCCGTGTTCGCCTGGTGGACATTCGCCAACCTGGTGCCTCGCGCCAACACGATCTATCATAAATATAAAGCCATGTTTGGGAACGAACTGGGAAACCGGAAACGGGTGATCCCTTTTATATATTGATTGAAAGATAAACACATACAGTTATGGAAAAAGAATCTGTTCTATTCACTCCTGCAAAGATCGGTCCGTTGACCTTGCGGAACCGGACGATACGGGCGGCAGCGTTCGAAAGCATGTGTCCGGGAAATGCGCCTTCCGATATGTTGTACGATTACCACACATCGGTGGCAGCCGGCGGAATCGGGATGACGACATTAGCTTATGCAGCCGTCACGCAGAGCGGACTATCCTTTGAACGGCAATTGTGGATGCGGCCGGAGATCATTCCGGGACTGAAACGTATCACCGATGCGATCCATAAAGAAGGTGCAGCCGCTTCCGTACAACTCGGACATTGCGGGAACATGTCTCATAAAAATATCTGCGGATGCACGCCTATATCGGCATCCGGCGGTTTCAATATCTACTCCCCTACGCTTGTCCGGGGCATGAAACCCTCCGAGATCGTAGCAATCTCCAAAGCATTCGGCCAGGCCGTACATCTGGCACGCGAAGCCGGCATGGATGCAGTCGAAATACACGCCGGACACGGCTACCTGATCAGCCAGTTCCTCTCTCCTTACACCAACCGGCGGAAAGACGAATATGGCGGCAGCCTGCAAAACCGGATGCGTTTCATGAAAATGTGCATGGACGAGGTGATGAAAGCAGCCGGTTCGGATATGGCCGTACTGGTAAAGGTGAATATGCGCGACGGATTCAAGGGCGGAATGGAACTCGACGAGACGATCGAAGTTGCCCGTACCCTGCAGGACGAATGCGGAGCGCAGGCGTTGGTGTTGAGCGGAGGTTTCGTCAGCCGCGCCCCGATGTATGTGATGCGTGGCGCGATGCCGATCCATACGATGACACATTATATGCCTTTCGGCTGGCTGCCGATCGGCGTTAAAATGGCCGGACGGCTGATGATCCCGTCCGAGCCGTTCAAAGAGGCTTACTTCCTCGAAGACGCGCTGAAGTTTAGGGCTGCGTTGAAAATGCCGCTTGTGTATGTAGGCGGACTGATCTCGCGCGAGAAGATAGACGAAGTCCTGGGCGACGGTTTCGAGTTTGTCAGTATGGCACGCGCCTTGCTGAACGACCCTTCGTTCGTCAATAAAATGAAAGAAGACGAGCATGCCCGTTGCGACTGCGGACATAGCAACTATTGCATCGCCCGCATGTATTCCATCGAAATGGCTTGCCACAAACATATTCAGAACTTACCCAAAAGCATCATCAAAGAAATAGAAAAACTGGAATATAAGTAATGGAAAAAGGATTAGCCATCATAACCGGTGCCGACGGAGGCATGGGACAAGTCATCACGACAGCGCTCGCAAAAGAGGGCTATCCGGTGATCATGGCCTGCCTCAACCCGCAGAAAGCAACCCTTGTCTGCGAACGGATCAAAAGCGAGACAGGCAACGCACAGATAGAAGTACGCCCTGTCAACCTCGCATCCCTATCGGCCGTCAACACCTTCACCGCCCGGTTGTTGAAAGAAGGCCGCCCCGTCAGTCGCCTGATAAACAATGCAGGTATCCTGACAACTCCGGTACGGAAAACAGAAGACGGACTGGAAACAATCGTGAGCGTCAACTACGTAGCACCTTACATGCTCACCCGGCAGTTATTGCCGCTGATGCAACCCGGTTGCCGTATCGTCAACACAGTATCCTGTACGTATGCCATCGGCAAGATTGGTCCCGACTTCTTTGAAAAAGGAAAGAGCGGACGCTTCTCCCGCATCCCGGTCTACGGAAACACCAAGTTGGCTTTATTGCTGTTCACACAGGAACTTGCCGGACGGATCCGGGAAAAAGGAATTACGGTAAACGCTTCGGATCCGGGAATCGTCAGTACCAATATGATCACGATGAAAGCCTGGTTCGACCCGCTGACCGACATCTTCTTCCGCCCGTTCATCAAAACGCCGGCGCAGGGAGCTGCCACGGCAATCCACCTGGCCCTTTCGGATGAACCGAAAGAGAAAAGCGGCTGTTGTTATGCCAATTGCAAGGAGATAAAGGTTCCGGGACGCATCCTGCATCATGTTCAGCAAAAACAACTCTGGGACGACACGGAAACCCTCCTTTCCCAAAAAGGTTTCCAGCTATAATCCGGACAAAGTGATAAATTCATCCGGACAAGATTTTGCAGATATAAATAAAAGCCGTACCTTTGCACCGCTTTTAACCCCCGTACGTGTGATGGGAAATTAGAAAGCATAAACATCTAATTTTGAGTAACACAAAAAATTAAAAAGAATGAAGACATTTCAATTAGAAGGAAAGTCAAGAGAAGTAGCAGCTACTTCTGCAGACCAGAAGAGAGCTTTGAAAGCTATGCGTAAGAACAACGAAATCCCTGCTGTACTGTACGGCGGTGAAAAAGTAACTCACTTCATCATCACAAAAGACAGCGTTCGTAACCTGGTTTACACTCCTGAAATCTTTGTCGTAGAATTGACTATCGACGGCAAAAAGACGATGGCTATCGTAAAAGATATCCAGTTCCAGCCTGTAACAGACGCTATCCTGCACATGGACTTCATGGAAGTATCCGACAGCAAACCGGTAGTAATGGAAGTTCCGGTTGTTCTGGAAGGTCACGCTGAAGGTGTTAAAGCCGGTGGTAAGTTGAGCCTGCAGATGAGAAAGCTGAAAGTAAAAGCGATCTACACTGCCATCCCCGAAAAATTATTTATCAATGTAGACAACCTGGGCTTAGGCAAGACTATGCAGGTTGGTTCATTGCACTTCGAAGGTCTTGAACTGATGAACGCTAAGAACGCTGTTGTTTGCGCCGTTCAATTGACTCGTGCCGCTCGTGGTGCTCAGGCAAAAGCACAATAATCAGTATTGTATCAAATAATCGAAGGGGAGGATATTCTAACGGAGTATTCTTCCCTTTGTTATATATAAATACAGGATATACATCCCAAACATAAACAGACAATGAAATATCTGATAACAGGACTTGGTAATATCGGCTCCGAATACTTAGGAACCCGCCACAATGTCGGATTCCGTGTGGTAAACGCACTGGCGGAAGATGCCGGCGTTCCTTTTACAGAAGAACGTTATGGCGCAATCGCCCGGATGCGTGTCAAGAACTGTGAGCTGATTTTACTGAAACCGAACACATTCATGAACCTGAGCGGCAATGCCGTCCGCTACTGGTTACAGAAAGAAAACATTCCGGTGGAAAACCTGCTGGTCGTGGTAGACGACCTCGCACTCCCGTTCGGGACGCTCCGCCTCAAACCCAAAGGCAGCGATGCCGGGCATAACGGCTTGAAGAACATCCAGCAACTGTTGGGCACACAGGAATACAGCCGCCTCCGCTTCGGTATCGGCAGCGACTTCCCACGTGGCGGACAGATCAACTATGTGCTGGGTAAATTCCCGCCCGAAGAACTCCAGCTAATGCCGGAGAAAATGAAACGGGCCGTAGAAATCATCAAGAGTTTCTGCCTGGCCGGAGTACAGAATACGATGAACCTATACAATAATAAATAACAGAGAATTTGATATGAACGAAGTCCGTATAGACAAATGGATGTGGGCTACCCGCATATTCAAAACACGTACGATAGCC
Source organism: uncultured Parabacteroides sp. (assembly GCA_900552465.1). Lineage (GTDB taxonomy): Bacteria > Bacteroidota > Bacteroidia > Bacteroidales > Tannerellaceae > Parabacteroides. Next base: position 13,722 of record URZO01000103.1, read on the forward strand.
GCCGAGGCCTGTAAAAAAGGCCGGATCATGATAAACGGCGTCACGATAAAACCTTCCCGCATGATCAAAGTCGGCGAAGTGATACAGGTGCGCAAACCGCCTATCACCTACTCATTCAAAGTGCTCGACTTAACGGAGCACCGCATGGGAGCCAAACTGGTGCCGGGCTTCTTAGAGAACGTAACAACACCCGACCAGTATGAAATCCTGGAAATGAACCGCATCTCCGGTTTCGTAGACCGTGCACGCGGCTTAGGCCGTCCGACCAAGAAAGACCGCCGCGAACTGGAACAGTTCACCGACCCGGGCGCACCTGGCGACGGTTTCGACTTCGAGTTTGACTTCGACGACCCCGACGAAGATCTATAAAAACGCACATCCCATTCAACCAAGTGCTGGTAATTCAAATATTGCCATATATGAGCTATTTGTGTCATTGCTTTCCAACAAGGCATCGCCTTGTGCCGCAGGCTCT
>URZO01000104.1 GCA_900552465.1 uncultured Parabacteroides sp.
GGACTTATCAATCCGTTGATTGAAATCAACGGCAAAAGAGAGCCTGCGGCATAGGGCACACCCTATTAAAAGAACTCACCGTTAAATCATCATTTACCAATGAAATGAAAATAGGATAAAATGTTTAATCTTAAATAAAAACACAATGCTTGCAGAATTGACAATTAAAGGATTCCTGGCCGAAACGGCAGGTAGCGCACCGGTTCCGGGTGGCGGAAGTATCTCAGCCCTTAACGGGGCAATCGCAACAGCGCTGACAGAGATGGTGGCAAACCTGACGATCGGCAAGAAGAAATATGCCGATGTGGAAGGCCAGATGAGGACAATAGCCACGGAAGCGGCTATTATCCGTGAACGCTTGATCCGTGATATAGATCGCGACAGCGAGGCTTATGACCGCGTGTTCGCCGCTTTCAAACTCCCGAAAGAGACGGAGGAAGAAAAGGCTGAACGCAGCCGGGTGATCCAGGATGCCACGAAAGAGGCCGCAATGGTTCCGATGCAAGTGGCAGAAGAGGTCGGATCGGTGATGGAAACGATTATATATGTAGCCCATAAAGGTAACCAAAATGCCGTGACAGACGCCTGTGTGGCGATGATGGCGGCGCGGACCTGCGTGCTGGGTGCCTTGCTGAATGTTCGGATCAACCTTACATCTATTCAGGATGAAGAGTTTGTCAAACGGATGTCTGAGAAGGCCGACCACCTGGAAGCGGAGGCAATCCGGATCGAGAAGAAGTTGCTGGATTGGGTGAGGGAACAGTTGAAAGTTGAAAGTTAAAAGTTGAAAGATATGGGAAATGTACATTATGTGGGGGCAGAGCCGCTGACGTTCGAGCGTATCGAAGAGATACTGACTGGAAATATGAAGCTGGAACTGACCCCGGAAGTGAAGGAGCGCATTCAGCGTTGCCGCGATTATCTGGACCGGAAGATCGAGACGCAGCGCGAACCCTTGTATGGCATTACGACGGGTTTCGGTTCTCTGTGCAACAAAAACATCTCGCCCGACGAACTTAGCACTTTGCAGGAGAATCTGGTGAAGAGCCATGCTTGCAGTGTGGGCGACGAGGTGAGTCCGGTGATTGTCCGCCTGATGATGCTGTTGAAGGCGCATGCCCTGTCGTTGGGGCATAGCGGCGTACAGGTGATAACGGTGCAGCGCATACTCGACTTCTTTAATAATGACGTGCTCCCGATCGTCTATGACCGGGGCTCGCTCGGTGCATCCGGCGACCTGGCTCCTTTGGCGAATCTATTCCTTCCGCTTATCGGAGTGGGGGATGTTTATTATAAAGGAAAGAAAAGGGAGGCGATCAGCGTCCTGGACGAGTTTGCCTGGAAACCTGTCAAACTGAAGAGTAAAGAGGGCTTGGCCCTGTTGAACGGCACGCAGTTTATGAGTGCCAACGGGGTGTTTGCCCTGATGCGCGCTTTTGCCGTATCGAAGCGGGCGGATCTGATCGCCGCTTTGTCGCTCGAGGCTTTCGACGGACGGATCGATCCGTTTATGGATTGTATCCAGCAGATGCGCCCTCATCCGGGACAGATCGAGACGGGCGACGCTTTCCGTAAGATATTGGAGGGTAGCGAACTGATCGATCGGCCGAAGGAACATGTGCAGGACCCGTATTCATTCCGTTGCATCCCGCAGGTACATGGGGCGACGAAAGATGCGATCCGCTATGTCTCCGGTGTGCTGCTGACCGAGATTAACTCCGTGACCGACAATCCGACAATCTTCCCGGAAGAGGACAAGATTATCTCCGGCGGAAACTTTCATGGCCAGCCGTTGGCTATCTCGTTCGATTTTCTGGCAATCGCACTTGCCGAGTTGGGGAATATCTCCGAACGCCGTGTGGCACAGTTGATCATGGGGCTTCGCGGCTTGCCCGAATTTCTGGTGGCGAATCCCGGCCTTAACTCCGGCTTTATGATCCCGCAGTATGCAGCTGCCAGCATGGTGAGCCAGAACAAGATGTATTGCTATGCTGCCAGCAGCGACTCGATCGTGTCGAGCAACGGGCAGGAAGACCACGTCAGCATGGGAGCGAATGCCGCGACCAAGCTCTTTAAGATCATGGACAACCTGGATCATATCCTCGCTATCGAGTTGATGAACGCCGCACAGGGCATCGAGTTCCGCCGCCCGGCACGCACATCCCCGATATTGGAGAAGTTCCTGAAGGCTTATCGCAAAGAAGTCCCGTTTATAGACGAGGATATTATCATGTATCCGGAGATACACCGGACTGTCGCTTTCCTTCGGCGGTACACATGCCCCTGATTATTTTTTTTGTAAATCATGCAGTATTTTCTTTCTTTTGTCATTTAATAGGAAATACGCGTGAAGTTGATGGGGGAAGAAGCACTTGTACAACACTGTAAGCGGGGAGAGAATGCTGCCCGCCGGGAACTCTACGATACGTATGCCGGTCAGATGCTTGCCATCTGCTACCGGTATGCCGGAGGTATGGACGTGTCCCGTGACCTGTTGCACGACGGCTTTCTGAAAGTGTTTTCCTCTATTTCTTCTTTCCAGTATCGCGGTGCAGGCAGCCTCAGGGCATGGATGAGCCGGATATTTGTCAATACCGCCTTGGAATATCTGAAGCGCAAGGAGATGATGCGCGAAGTGGTCCCGCTGGATCAGATTGCCGAGCCGGAAGATGTGGAAGAAGAGTTAAGCGAAATACCGACTCAGGTATTGATGCAGTTCGTACGTGAGCTTCCGGTGGGCTATCGTACTGTCTTTAACCTTTATACCTTCGAGGAAATGAGCCATAAGGAGATTGCCGCCTTGTTGCATATCAACGAACGTTCTTCCTCTTCCCAACTGGCGCGTGCAAAGGCCTTACTGGTAAGGAAAATAAATGAATATATAAGGAGACAATCGGAATATGGCAGAAAAGGATAACCTGATAAACGAGTACCGGAAGCGGAACGCCGGCTATGAGCTACTGCCTCCGTCGGACGGGTGGGAGAGGTTGGAGGCGGAGCTTCCTCCTGCCCGCCGTAGCCGTTTCGTGCTTTATCGGTGGGTTGCTGCTGCGGCTGTCCTGCTGCTACTGGTTGCCGTTCCTCTCTATTATTATGGAGAGAAGAAGTCTGTCGTTGTTCCCGCCCTGACAGACAGCAAGCCGGTAAAGACTGTCCCGGAGTCTGTTCCTATCCCGGATAGTGGCAGGGAGGAAGTTCCGGTTGAGAACTCTCCGCTGCTTGCATCGGCTATTAGACCGAAGACCGGTGAATCGCTTCGGGCTCCTGTTGTTGTATTATCCGGTCTGCCGTCAGGCTTTGGCTCTGTCGATAGAATTGCCGTCCGGCATGACCTCCAGCCTATCCGCCGTACGTCCCGTTCCTGGGTAACGGTTTTACCACCTGCTAATCCATCCTTCTTGCACGTTCCGGAGCGGAGACGGCGGACGGATAAGGGCTGGAATATCTCTGTCTATGGCGGCAATATGTTGAGCAATTATTCTTCCAGTTCCGCCGGGTTGGGGATGTTTAACTTTGCATCTGTTTCTGCAGAAGTTTCGCCTGGTGGCGGAGGGAATATTGATAATGCTCCGAGTGGCGGTTCGATGGATGATTTCCGGAATGACTTGCAGTCGAATGCTTCCAACTTCCGGACGAAAAGCGAATATGCGGCCTTTGAAGAGGTGGCTTTGCATAACTATAATATTCCGACCCAGACGAAGATAGAGCATCGTTTCCCTGTTTCGGCAGGATTGTCCGTGCAGAAAAGTCTGTCCGGCCGGTTGGCATTGGAGAGTGGCTTGGTCTATACATACCTTTCTTCCGATCTGTCCGCCGGTGAGGATTCCCATTATCAGCAGGAGCAGCGGTTACATTATTTAGGCATTCCCTTGAAAGTGAATTATGCATTTTGGCGGGACAGGCGCTTGTCTTTGTATGCCTCGGCTGGCGGAATGGCGGAGATGTGTGTCGACAGCAGCCTTAAGAGTTATTATTATGTAGCCCAGTCACGTGTCTATCAAAGCAGTACGGATTTGGATGTCGATAAAGTGCAACTGTCTGTCACTGGTGCTTTGGGTGCGCAACTAAATATAGTCAAGTCATTGTCTTTGTATGCCGAGCCTGGCGTTGTTTATTATTTCGATGACAAAAGCGGCGTTGAAACGATCCGGAAGGAGCATCCCTTTAATTTCCGGGTGCATTTCGGCATACGGTTCTCTTTTTAGGAAATTCTTTGTGTCTCGATGCAGTATTTTGTGATTTGTGCTATTTCTATTATGAAACAGTATAATAGTAACAGGTATGAAAAGTCTATTTTTAATGATTCCGCTTTTGCTTTTGCTTGCGGGTTGTGAGAAGAAAGAAAGTGTAGGGGGTGACGGCCCTTCCCGGATTTTTGCGGTGGGATGTAATCCGGTGGAGGAAACATCGGAGAACTCCGGTCGGTTCGATACGGATGAAGATATTGTCTTTTCGGGAGATGATATCGAGTGGTTTGATGCAGAGACGAGGGAAATCAAGTTTAAGGAGGCATTTTCTCCCTACTCCATACCGATGTATAAAGAGATCCGGTTCGAATTGTCGGGAGAAGTCCTGTTTTCTGCCATGACGTTTGCTACGGATATCAATAGCCAGATATTCAATGACCTGGTGTTATATTATAGTATGCAACGCAAGAAATACTATCTGAACGACAGCTATCCGGCACATATATTTACGGAGCAAGCCCGGATAAATAAGGAAAAACGTGCCGTAGCCTGGGCAAGATTCCTGGAACAGCTAAAGGTGGAAGGGAAGTTGAGAGGGAAGTAGAATATAATTACCGGACGCAGTCTGCGTCATCTGCGAAATCTGCGTCCGGTAAGAAACAGTTATTTCTTTGTCACAACCACCCGCTGTGTCGGGTCCAGATGTTCGTTGCGATAGTCGATTTGCTTGACAACGTTTTCTGCTAATTCCTGGAAAGCTCTGCCTGTGATGCTGTCAGGATTGAGGGCAACGGGCTTGCCGCTGTCGCCGCCTTCGCAGATGCTCTGTACGATAGGGATTTGTCCTAACAGCGGGATGTTCAGCTCTTCGGCTAAGCGTTTGCCGCCTTCCTTTCCGAACAGGTAATATTTGTTTTCCGGCAGTTCGGCAGGTGTGAACCAGGACATGTTTTCGACCAGGCCCAATACCGGCACGTTGATCTTTTCTCCCATAAACATGCTGATTCCTTTGCGGGCGTCTGCCAGCGCAACTTCCTGCGGTGTGCTGACTACGATGGCACCGGTGATCGCCAGTGTCTGTACCATTGTCAGATGTATATCGCTTGTTCCCGGCGGCAGGTCGATCAGGAAATAATCCAGGTCGCCCCAGTTAGCATCGCCGATCAATTGTTTCAATGCATTGCTTGCCATTGCGCCACGCCACAGAACGGCATCTTCCTTATTGACGAAGAAACCGATGGAGAGTAGCTTCACTCCGTAGTTGGCTGCCGGTTCGATCAGTTCGCGGTTACCCACTTCCACCATATAGGGACGGGCCTCTTCCACATTGAACATCTTAGGCTGTGAAGGGCCGAAGATATCGGCATCTAACAACCCCACCTTATAGCCCTGCAAGGCCAATGCGACAGCCAGGTTTGCAGCAACCGTACTTTTGCCTACGCCTCCCTTGCCGGAAGATACGGCAATGATGTTCTTGACTTCCGGCAGCAGCTTGTCCGGTTCGGGACGTGCTAACTGTTTGGCTTCTACTGTGATATTGCCTTTGATCTCGACCTCTTCGCCTACATACGTGAGGATCGCTGTTTCGGCTGCTTTGACCACCGACTTGATAAACGGATCGTTCGGCTTCTCGAAAAGGAGCGAGAAGCTCACCTTATTGCCGTCAATCCGTATGTTGTCTTCTACCATGCCCATTGAAACCAGGTCTTTGCCTGTTCCCGGGTAACGCACCTTTGCCAGTGCGTCCATGATTAGTTTGGGATATATTGCCATGTTGGAATTTATGAATTATGATTTATACGTTATATTTTATTTGCCGGAGGCCAATGCGCTCCGCTTGCTGCGGTTGAAGCTGCGGTAGGGATCGTATTCGATCTCCACTTCCGGTTCGACCAGTTGCTCCCGTTCTTCACAAACAAACTTGATGTATTTGATGTTCAGGCCGCGATCCAGCCATTGCTGTTCGTAATACGTTTTGATAGAGAGGATATCGTCTACCAGGTCCGAATGATAGAGGTCGTCGGTGCTGAACAGGACAGGATAGTGGTTCGCCTTTACCATTTCTGCGGTGTAGGTGTACATGAAGTTGCTGTCTGTTTTCAGGTGGACGATGCCGTCGCCGGCCAGTATCTCGCGGTACATCTTCATAAAGCGGGTGGAGGTAAGGCGTTTGTTCACCTTCTTCATCTGCGGATCCGGGAAGGTCAGCCATATTTCGGCCACCTCTCCGGCAGCGAAGAAGCTGGCGATCAGTTCGATGCTGGTACGCAGGAACGCCACGTTCGTCATGCCTGCTTCAAGCGACTCTTTCGCTCCCGTCCACATACGTGCGCCTTTGATATCGACACCGATAAAGTTCTTGTCCGGAAACAATCTGCCGAGGCCGACCGTATATTCGCCTTTCCCGCAACCGAGTTCAAGCACGATCGGATTGTCATTCTTAAAGAACCGTTCATGCCAATGTCCCTTCAGCTCGAAACCCTTTTCCTGAAGAACGGCAAACGGATATTGAAATACATGGGGATAAGCCGCCATGTCGTCAAACTTTGCTAATTTATTCTTTCCCATGCTGCAAAGATAATACAAATTCATTGAAGAATATATCCCGGTAGTTGTTGCCGATGGCGATTTCGTATTTGTCGATGTAGATGTCGTTGTTGTCGAAGGAGGCGATTTGCTGTGTGTTGACGATGTAGGAACGGTTTACCCGAAGGAAGATCTTGGGGAGTAGTTCGTGTATCGCTTTCATGCTGGTCTTGGTGATGATGCGCTGGTCCGGGAGCTGGATGATGACATAGTCCTTCAAGCCTTCGATGAAAAGAATCTCTTTGAAATTGACCTTAAAGAAGCGACGTTCGGACTTGACGAACATAAACTCGCTCTCCACATTCTCGATCTTCTCTTTTTCTTCCGTCAGAAGCAGGGCATGATAGGCTTTGGCCTTTTCGACTGCTTTCCGGAACCTTTCGGAGACGATCGGTTTGACCAGATAGTCGACAGCATCCACCTCATAGCTGTCGAGCGCATATTCGGCATAGGCCGTTGTGAAGATGACCAATGTGCTTTTGGGGATCATACGGGCAAATTCCAGGCCGGTCACTTTCGGCATGCGGATGTCCAGAAAGACCAGGTCGACAGGATTTTCCCGGATAAACCGGGCAGCCGAGGTCGCGCTGTTGAAAGAACCGGCCAGCGTCAGTTGCCCGGTCTCGTTTATAAGCATCTCCACTGCCTCGCGTGCCAGCGGTTCGTCGTCTACGATAATACAATTCATAAATCCATTTGTAAGTTAACGGTGTAACATTGTTTATTTTCAATAATCTCCAACAGATGACGGCCGGGATACAGCAGTTGCAGGCGTCTTCTGATGTTCTTCAATCCTAACCCGCCGATATGCTTGTCCTTTTCTTCCTCTTCGGGAGCCGGTATCGAGTTTTCGCACCGGAACAGCAGCCGTTTGTCCTGTACCTGGAAGAAAAGATGTACGAAGGAAGCATTCTCACTGTCCGTATTGTGCTTGACTGCGTTTTCCACAAAAGGGATAAACAGCAGGGGAGGAAGCCATACGCTGTTGATGTCGCCTTCCTGGGATATGATGTAGTTGAAATTGTCGCGCCGTATCTTTTCCAGATTCAGGAAGTCGTTCATGAAGCGGATATCCGAACTGAGCTGTATTTTCTCCTGCGAGCTGTCGTTAAGCTGGTAGCGCAGCAGGTTTTCGAGTTTGAAGAGGACTTCCGGCGCTTCCTCGCGTCCTTTCTTTATCAGGACATAGACGTTGTTCAGCATATTGAACAGGAAGTGCGGGTTGATCTGGCTTTTCAGGAATTTCAGTTCCGATTGCAGCGTCGCGTTTTCCAGCTCATCGATACGCTGGCTGTCGCTGATCCAATGCTTGAGAAGTACCAGTGCGGATGAGCCGGCAACCAACAGTCCGCTCGAGATAGTTGAAGACACGATATTCAGTATCGCCACCGACGGGCTGGCCGGCATGTTCTCAAACCGGGTATCTTCGAAAAAGGTCTGAATGAAACCGAGCGTGATAATGGATAGCACGATCAGGGCCAACGCCGTTATCAGGTAAGGGAAGAAGCGTCCTTTCAGCAGAAAGCGCGGAACCAGCACGTAAGCATTCACATAAATAAGCACGTCGATAATCAGGAAATAGCCTATCCATGAACGGATCCGGGGTGCGGTGATGATGAACGTGTCCGGCGTGTCCCAGAAGACATTGATCGTGATGAGCAAGACGATCAGTTGCAGCACGAGATGCCTGTACCTTCTTTTCTGAGGGCTTAACAGGAAATCCGGTATTATATGATCGATACTATTCGCCATGTGTATTCAGTTTTAAGGCGATGGAACTAACCTGCTCCTTCTTTTGTGTGACCGATAATGAGTAATTGTCCGGATAGAAATGGTCGAGGCGTACCTTCAAGCCTTCCAGTTCCCGGATTGCCGGTTCTGCCGGATCGTCAAACCGGCAGGTGACATCGATCTGTTCCCCTTCGCGCCCGGCTTGCAGGAGAATCGTCGGGCGGCCCTGCCGGCAGGCAGCTCTTTTCAGGGCATACTGGATGATTGGGACCAGCAGTAGGGGAGGAATCCGGACACCCATCAGCTCTTTTTCTTCCGTGATCCGGTAGTCGAACGTGTCGGAGTAAAACTTCTCTAAAGCCAGGTAGTTGGTCAGGAAAGCTATTTCGGAACTCAGCAGCACCCTGTCGCGTGCCCCGTCGTAAAGCTGGTAACGCAGCAACTGGCTTAACCGGAGAACCATGTCGGCCGCTTTCTGCGGTTCGCTTTTAGACAGCAGGCCCGTCCGGTTCAGCGTGTTGAACAGCAGGGACGGGTTGACCTGTTCCTTCAGACTGTCCACCTCCGTCTGTATCTTTTTCCTTTCCAGCCGACTGACGCGCTGGCTTTCCATCATCCAGTGTTTCAGCAATACGGTCATGGAGATACCGGTGATGCAGATCATGTTCAGCATAAAGTCAGACAAACTGTCCAGAATGCTGACCGGGTTAAGGAAGGAACTCCTGAGCGGAGGTATGCCCGATGATGTGAATATCCAGTATTCCTGTGCATAACGCAGCAGGATAAGCAGTAAGACGGAAGAAGCGGAGCAGAGGAGGTAAACCATATACCTTTTCTTTAGCAGCAGCCTGGGGACCAGCAGGTAAAGGTGCATATATCCGACGACTACATAGGAGAGCAGCGTACAGGCGCCTGCCAGGTAAACCTGGTTTTTCAGTGATTCGAACCGTGCGCCGTATGTATAAATGTTCTGGTTCAACGAGACGGCCGCTACGGCTATGAGCAGCAGGATATGGCGGGCTATCCTGTACCGGCTGTCGACCAGGAATCGGTATAAGAACGTTTGTCTGTTTGTGATGCTGTCGGTCATATCGCGGCTTCTGTCTTTAGACTGTTCGAATTTACGATTTTATTTGTTTCCTGCCGGTGAAACGGCTAAAATTCTAATTTATAACTGACGTTACTGATCGGGATACTGTTCCCGTTCCGTTCCATTACACCGCTTCTCAGGTTGTAGTGGTAGCCGTAATATTCCTTTGTTCCCGTTACATTCAGTGCCTTGATTGCAAATTCGTGTGCCACCCTTTTTCTGTTTATCTTATAACTTACTGTGAAGTTGGCAATGAACATAACCGGGTATTGTTGCGAATAGGCTCGCGTTTCGTCATACTGCGCCTCTTTGTCCGGATGGGCCAGGCTTGCCGCATTGTCCAGGGGCGAATAGCGTTCCCCGCCCTGCAAGGTGAGTTTGGTGTTGGCGCTTAAAATGTTTTGCCGGCCTTTTCCGATCATCCATTCCTTGCCGATCAGGGTGTTGAGGATGTATCGGCGGTTGAATCGTGTATTGTGCCAGACACCGTCTCCCCCTTTGTATCTGGAATCGAAAATAGAGGCGGTGACTAAGTAGTATAGACCTCCGCTTAGGTATTTCTCCAATGTTATATCGACTCCGATGTTGCGCCCTTTTCCCTTGTTTACCAATGCTTCTTCCACATAAAACTCCCTCCGGTTCAGGACTGAATAGGAACTGTCGGCAATGACAGGGACGTCGTACAGGAATTGGGCGTACGGCTCTACTTTAAAGAGCAGGTTGTCCGACAGCTTGTAGGCGAATGTCAGCATCAGGTGGTGGGCTCTTGTGAAGTCGAGGTCTTTGTTGACGGATTCGTCGCCCGTACTTTTGGAATTGACAAAGTAAACATCCATCTTTTCCATGCGGCTGTGCAGGCCGTATGCCACTGCAAATGAAACCTTGGCGGCAGGCGTCCATTTCAGTCCTAAGCGTGGTTCCAGTGTCCAACTGTTGTTGAGCGTCAGGACCTGGCTGCTGAGTCCGGCGTTCAGGGAAAGTCGGTCTGTGATACCGAAAGTAGAACTGGTGTAGACGTTGATCAGGTCGGTTTGTCCTTTCCCTCTGGAAACCGTGTTGAGCGGGGCTGTTTCAAACGGGGCGAGGTTCATTCTCATATTGTAGAACATCCGGGTATAGGTGAAGCCTGTCTGGTTGGTATGCCGTGAACTGAACTTTTGGTTGTAGGAAGAGCTCAGGATCAGGTTCGTATTGTGATTCTTCTGAAAGGTGAACGGGCTGGATGTATGGTTTGCCGCATAGGCATCTTCCGTTGCGTTCATACCCGAATAAGTGGCGGCCAAAGTTGTCTTCAATGTTGCGTCGTTCGGAAAGAAATAGCGGTGGCTCACCCCACCGGCCACCATGTATTGTTTGGCAATGGACTGGAAGTTATCGCGGGTGTGTTCCCATTCGGTGGGATCTTCGTCGAAATCATTCTTGTATTTGTCGATCCGGCTGGTTCCCCATACGGAGAATGTTCCGGCACGGCGCGTAGGAAAATTCAGTTTGAAGTTCAGGTCCTGATAGTCCAGCGTACCGCCCATGTCGAGGCCGGGATAGATGCTGTTGAGCAGTCCGGTTGTGGAATAGCGGTAGTTGAAGATGTAGGAGGCTCTGTGGTTCTTGCTTAGCGGCCCTTCGGAGGCAACGTCGATACCGAGTATGCCGACCTGGAACGTGTTTTCCATCTTCCGGTTATTCCCGTTCCGCAGTTTCATGTCGAACACGCCGGAAACCGCATTCCCGTATTCCGCCGGGAAAGCTCCGGTGAAGAAGTCCGAATTGCCCAATACCTGGCTGCTCAGGGAAGACAGAACGCCTCCACCCAGTATCGAGATATCGGCAAAATGGTTCGGATTCGGGATCTCGACATCTTCCATCCTCCATTGCAGCAGGTGGGGAGCATTTCCGTGAATGGATATCCCGTTGCTGGAGACATTGGCTGCCACCCCGGCAAATGAACTGACGAGGCGCGCCGGGTCGTCCAGCCCTCCGGCATAACGGCTCGCCTCTTCGACGCTGAGCATACGGGCGCCGGTGACCGCCATTTTATTGAGAGGCTGTTCCTTATTTATCTGTGGACGGATCACGACCTCGCCCAATTCGCGGATGTTCTCTTTCAATGAAATATCGAGGTGGACTTCTTTTGCGGAGGTGACAAGCACTTCACGGAATATTCCCGGGTCATACCCGAGATAGCTCGCCTGTACATTATGCCGTCCGACCGGAACGCCGTTGAGGACGAACTGTCCCTGCTCGTCGGTGGTGGTACCCGTTCCCGGCAGGTCTGGAAGCATAATCGTTACATCCGGCATCGGATGTCCGGAGGCCTTGTCGGTCACAGTCCCACGAATGGTTTGGACGAGCGGGCTGTTTTCTGCCCGTTGGCTGTAAGTTGTTGTTGTGAATAAGAGGGTGATAAGAAAGAGTAAGATTGTACGGTGCATAAGTATCTTCTTTTATGATTATGTGGCGAAGATACGCTTGGAAAGAAAACCCTTTTCCCATTATAGACGAAACCGCTTTTCCGGCAGATGGAATGATCTCTGTGGTCGACGAGTACAAACAAAGTAATGCTCATTCAAAAGAGTAGGCATCGCTTTCCAAAAAGGTGCAAGCCTTTTCTGAAAAAGGTAGGCACCTTTTTGCTGCTACCCTATAGCCTGTTGGCGGATAGGTAGTAGGGTATATTTTTTACCTTTAAGGTTATATTTTATGGGACGGGAGGGAAATAATTGAAAGTGGAGAGTTGAAAATTGAAAGTTAATTCACAATTCATAATTCACAAACCGTTCAATGGTTCACTTTTTTCTGCGTATGCTTTGAGTTACAACAGGCATGACGTATGAAGGGTATGCTTTTGAACCTTTCATAAGTGAAGGACTCAGGTTGTTTTTATATACCTTTCATTTACTTATGCGGTGTAAACCAAAGTGTACGATGGAAATGTGAAGGGTTGAAGCCTTTTTGGCATATAAAATAAAAAAGAAATTGTTTGTTATCATAGAATCTATATATTTGTATGTGAAAAAGATATGGTACATATAAACATAGCGACAGATAACGCACTGTTTTTAATATATGTGATTTTAATGCCATGAGAATAAACTATTTGCTTTTTTTGCTCATCATCTTTTGCTCTTGTAACAGAACAAAACAAATACATATAGCAGAGGAATCTAAAGACGAATCCATGGCTCCGGACTCGTATGTATATTATCCTATACAAGATGACCGGATCATAGTAGACCTCGATAAAAATCAAAAAGCCTCTCTCTTTGATTATTTCAGCCGCATTGAATTGATCCCTTTGGAAACAAGCGATGATATATTGGTGGGCTATTGTGAGGACATTGTTCCCTACCAAAACAGATATTACATTTTTGACAGCAAATTGCTTGTTGTTCAGATTTTTGACCAAGACGGCAAATTCATATCTCTGATAGATAAGTGTGGGCAGGGCCCCGGAGAGTACACTCCTAATTTGACAAGTATTTTCCTTAATCCTTTTACCGGAAACATTGACATTACAGATATGGGCTGTATTTACAGTTATGACTTGACCGGTAAACATGTAAGAACGATCCCACGCTCTGAAGAGGCATCCGGCTTTTATTGGAACTTAATAGCCCTTAGTGATAATTTGTATGTTTGCCATATATTAATGCTTAATAATTCAGATAAGCATAAAATCAATTATTACGATGTAAAAGAAAATAAAATGATTCATAGGGATTATGAGGAGGATGAGTTTTTAAACAATTATGCTTTTCTGCCTGCCGTTCCTCCCTTCTATGAATACAATGGGAAGTATTATTTTTATCGTTTTGTAGATAACGAAACTTATGAAGTAGGCTTGGATTCTTTAAAAAAGGCTTACACATGGGATTTTGGGAAGTACAATTATGATGCGAAAAAATTGAATTTACCCAATGAGCCAATAAGTATAACTACTCTTCCCTATAGAATAGATATTCAAGGTCAAAACAATCGGTATGTAATAGCTTATATATACCAGGGAGATCATGATAGAGCCTATTTGATACACGACAAATCCATTGATGAATGTAGATATATTAAACATTTTACTGAATCGGTAGGCTTTATTCCTCGAAAAATAACAAACGAATATGTGCTGACATGGTATGAACATGGTGAATTGGAGAATTATATATCCGAAGACATGTTAGATGAAAGCAATCGGAGAAAATACCATGAATTACTAAATGCAAGTGAAGAAATGAATCCTGTAATTGTTAAGTATTACTTTAAGTAACACAGGGGGGGAACGTGATTCCAGAAGAATTATATCTTTTTGCTCTTCCTCTTGGACTTGAACCAAGGACCCTCTGATTAACAGTCAGA
>URZO01000105.1 GCA_900552465.1 uncultured Parabacteroides sp.
CGACCCCGAGATTACAAATCACGTGCTCTGGCCAACTGAGCTAAAGAGGCATTCTTTCTTTTAATAATCAATCTCTCTCGATTGCGGGTGCAAAGGTAGGCATTATTTTTAATTATGCAATAGTTTGGAGGGATAATGTGATTTATTTTTATAAAAAAACTCTCCGGACCCTTGAGCAGGCCTCGGAGAGTATCATTTATTCAGAGTAGGATATTGTCCTTATTTTTTTAAAAGTAGCTCATCTATAGCTCTTTTGAAATCTGCTTTTCCCATTGCGCCTTTTGCCATCTGCGGAGTTTCGCCCATCGGACAAAAAAGAAGGGAAGGAATGCTCCGGATACCGAAAGAGGCGGCGAGTTCTTCCTCTTTTTCCGTATCGACTTTGTAGAAATCGATTTTTCCGGCATATTCGTCCGCCAGCTCTTCCAGGATTGGGGCAACCATCTTACAGGGGCCACACCAGGTCGCGTAGAAATCCACAATACAAGGTTTGTCTCCTTCATACACCCATTTGTCCGGGCTGGCTTCGTAATTGGCTACCTTTTTCAGGAAATCTGCTTTTGTCAATTCTGTTACTTTCATTTTCTGTTCTCCTTTCAATATCTTTTGGCAACGGCATCCCAATCGATGATTTTCCACAAAGCGTTCAGATGGTCGGGACGGCGATTCCGGTAATCCAGATAATATGCATGTTCCCAGACATCGAATCCCAGGATCGGTTTCAGACCGTGAGCAACCGGATTGCTGCCGTTAGCTTCTTTGGTAATCGACAGTTTTCCGTCTTTATCTTTAGCCAGCCATACCCATCCGGAGCCGAACAAACTTGTTCCGGCAGCGACAAATTCTTTCTGGAAGTTCTCAAATGACCCCCACGTTTCATCGATCGCTTTTGCAAGTGCGCCTGTCGGTCTGCCTCCGCCATAGGGAGAGAACTGGGTGAAATAGAGGTTGTGATTGAGTGTCTGTCCGGCATTGTTAAAGATGGCACCGTCGGATTCTGCCACGATCTGTTCCAAAGTTTCGTTCTCGAACTTGGTTCCCTCGATCAGGTTGTTCAGATTATTTACATAAGCCTGTAAATGCTTGCCATGATGAAACTCGATGGTTTCTTTACTTATAACCGGTTCCAGCGCGTCGGCTGCATAGGGTAACTGAATTAATTCAAATTTCATAACTTTATCTTTTTTAGTTGTTATTAGACTATTGCTATTATTTGTTATCAACAATAATAAGCTGAGACATAATGTTAGCATGTTCTATTTGTTTTATGTTGTTTCTACTATTCTAACATTCCCTGTCTGATATTTGTTCATGGAATGAAATGCATATTATTTATCGCGTGATAGAGGTTTTCTATGACCGGAATGTGCTATCTTCGCTAACAAATTAGAATAAGTACGATCATGACAAAAATTCAGGAAACACTGGCTGCATTGCCGGAAGAAAAGAAAGTGTTGTTCGCACCTGTATTCGGGGATGTGGATAAGTTTTATACGGCGGTTTATCTGATTGCACGCAACGAACATGTGACAGATCAGGAAAAGCCGGACCGATATGAAGACCGCCTGCAGGTGATCCGCCGGATTCGCAGTAAAGTGGAGAAACTGGTGGATTCTTTCGGATTGGAAGGTTCGGAGATCGTGGCGGATATCGCCAGCGATTACTTTGAAGATTATGTGAACTACAAAGAACCGGATATCCAAATGACGAACGACGAGTTTATCGGCATCATCCAAAAGGTGTCGCAGGTCTAAAATAGATTATTTGTTTTGTCACTAAAAGCAACTTTTTGTTAACAGAAAGTTGCTTTTTACGTATTAATCCGTATCTTGCAGACACTAATACGATCTAATCAAATTTGTTATGCAGGAACTGAATAATATACTGTCCCTTATCGATTCCCACTTTGGCGGTTCGCAATGGTTTGTTTTCCTTTTGTTGGGAACCGGTCTGTTTTTTACTGTTTATCTGAGATTCCCTCAGGTCCGTTTTTTCCGGCATGCCATAAAGGTTGTCAGTGGGAAATATGATAACAAGCACGATGTCGGCGATACTTCGCACTTCCAAGCCCTGTCGACTGCGTTGTCCGGCACGGTCGGGACCGGCAATATTGCAGGTGTAGCCCTGGCGATTCATTTGGGAGGGCCTTCGGCTTTGTTCTGGATGCTGATGACGGCTTTTTTAGGTATGACGACAAAAATGGTGGAAGTGACACTTTCCCATAAATACAGGGAACAAACGGAAGACGGGACGATTTCAGGAGGACCGATGTATTACATGAAGCATCGTTTGCATATGCCCTGGCTGGCAGCCTTGTTTGCCGTGGCGACTATATTCTCTTCGTTCGGAACAGGATGCCTGCCCCAGATAAACAGTATTTCCAACGCGATGTTTTCCACTTTCGGAATCCGGCATTATATAACAGGTGCCATTCTTGCTGTTTTGCTGGCATTGATCGTGATCGGAGGGATCAGGCGCATTGCGTTGGTATCGGAAAGGCTGATCCCTTTTATGTCGGTTCTGTATATAATGGGAGCAGTCAGTGTGTTGGCTTATAACTATGACAATATCCTGCCGGCCTTTGGTGCCGTGTTCGGTAATATTTTCAGCGGAACAGCCGCTTCCGGAGGCTTTTTGGGTGCTACGGTCGTCTGGGCGTTTAACCGGGGAGTAAACCGCGGATTGTTCTCCAATGAGGCAGGGCAGGGGTCGGCGCCTATCGCCCATGCGGCGGCCAAAGCCGAAGAGCCTGTATCGGAAGGAATGGTTGCCTTGCTGGAGCCGTTTATCGATACGATCGTTATTTGCCTGATAACCGGGTTGGTCCTGATCTCGTCGGGAGCCTGGATGGAAAAATATGATAATCAATTCCAGCAGGCGGATACTGTTGTCCTGTCCGGGACTTATCAAGAAAAGGTTCCGGAGCAGAAAGCGCTTGTCTCCGGACATATCCTCGGCAAACAACTGTTGCCATTTTTTACCGGTAATTTGAAAGTGGAAGACGGCATGATTCAGACAACCGGAATCACGATTCTCCATGCCCGTTCTTTTGCGGACGATGTACGGGTGATGTCCGGCAAAGAACCCTATACGGGAAGTTTAGCCGTTCAGAATGGAAGTGTGGCGTTACCCGTACTGAAAGATAAGCAGGTGTATCTGACCGGAAAGTCCTTGCTTCATTCGGCTCCTCTCTCTACGGAAGCCTTTAAGAAAGGATTTTTAGGTGACTGGGGACAATATATCATTCCTTTCTCTTTGTTGCTGTTTGCTTTTACGACGGCTGTCGCCTGGTCTTATTATGGTGACCGGGCTGTTACGTATTTATGGGGAAGTAAATATGTCCGTGCCTACCATATTATATATGTAGTCGGTTTTTTCCTGGCCTCCTTCACCGATACGACTATCGTATGGGCTTTCTCCGGTGTGACGGTTGCCTTGATGACTTTGCCTAATCTGATCGGCATTCTGATCCTGCATAAGGAGGTGAAAAGTTCTGTCGATTCCTATTGGAAGAGAGTCCGGGGAAAATAGTAATCCGTAATTCAGTCTCATAGTAATGGTTTCGGCAAATCATAACTATGATCTGCCAAAACCATACTGATGACTGTTGTCTGTCAATGTTTGGATTTGTCCGACAGGCGTTTCTCTAACAATCGCATATAATAGCCGCCTACAACCGAACGGGCCTGGAAGCCGCGTTGTGTTCCGTCGGAGGTGAAATGCCAGTCACTCAGCGGAATGCGCGAAGTTGTTTCGTTGGCATACAGCCATACCGGGAGCATAAGCGCTTCAAAGTCCGCTGCATCTCCGGTCAGGCAGGCGCTCCACAAAATCCAGTCCGATTTGGTATAATCTTCACGGTTATCCAGCGGCAAGCCGTATTTGTTTTGCTTGGTCTTGTAATAGGCCATTTCCGTTTCGGCAACTTCGGCCGGGAAGATATTCAGGCCCAACAGACGGTCCCAGACCAGATTATACTTCTGGCTCCAGGTTCCGGACTTGTCGAATGTCAACTTATAGTGGTCGTCGTCTTTTGCCATTGAAACCCATTTCTCCGCCATTTCGCGGGCAGCCGAGAGATAGGCTTCGGCAATCTCTTTCTTCCCCAGCATCTCTGCCATTTTGCCGTAGCCGGCTACTCCCATGATGGCTTTGATAGACAAGTTGGCATTGTGGGCGAAGTGGCCGGCAAAGTCGTCCGTGCAGAGTTGGTTCTCCGGATCGAGTCCTTCTTTTTTCAGGTAGTCGGCCCAGGTTGTCAGTACGTCCCAATGTTTGGCGGCATAATCGGCCTTCCCTTCGATTGTGGCAATGGCAGTTGCCAGGATCAGCATATTACCGGATTCCTCAACCGGCATGTCGCCGCCGTAGGTCTGACCGTTAGCCTGCGGATAGGTGCCGACATCATGTGCCGAGAACGGTTTGTTCCATTTACCGCTTTCACTATAGTAGAAGATGGGATTCATCATGCCTTTCAGCAGTTCCGGATTATAGCACAAGAACAAAGGAGCTGACGGATACGTGATGTCGACCGTGCCGATCGATCCGTTGCTGAAGTTCTCTTTTGAGAAGAACAGCAGGTTGCCCTCTTTGTCTGTGACCAGTTTATGGGCGCCGATAGCCTGGCGGTAGGCCAGTGCGCAGAGTTCGGCATATTCCTGACCGCCGGCAGCTGCCGTTTCCTGCATCAGCCGTGCGTCGAAATCCGTACAACGTTTCATTATCCTGGCATAATCCTGCTGGCCTTTGGCAAAGGCATCGAAAATATCGACCTGCCCGTCATGTTTCCAGTAAGCCATCCGGTTATCGTTGAAATATTGGATGGCATACAAATCATCGTATCCGATCAGCAGATGTCCCGAAACGGTCTGGTTATCTACTGTGCCCAGATTGTCGGAATAAGCTAAAACCGTCATCTGCCGTTCCATATTCTGAGAGATATTATCGGCATTGCCCGATAGTTTCCCGACAGACATAAATGCTTTCTTTGCGGCATAATAATCATCGATAGCAACTGTTACATTTGGGGACTCGGGAGCCGAAAGATAGAAATATCCCCAGTCAATGCGCTGGTCGTCGCCTTTCTTTCCTAATATATCCTGGTCGACAGAGCCGGTTTTCAGGTAGACATATCCGTCTTTTTCAATCTTCTCGAAAGATACCGGCTGGTCGATTGTGTTGACAGCCCACTGAGGTGTTGCTTCTAAATATAACTGTACATCGTGCGCTTTACCGTTCAGCGAACGAACCTGGTAAGTGATGTAGTTATACGGAGCTGCCATGGCGTCGAGGTCGTCCATCAGCATCGGGGCTGTGAAGATCAGGTCCAACTCGACCGGACCGCATTCGAATGTGTAGTAGGTCTGGGTCGGCATGACGGTTACCGATTTCTGGACCGCTTTGTTGTCGAAAGTGTCTCCCCGTTTCACTTTTTTCATGATGCCCATGTCTACGTATGCACCGCCGCCATTATTGCGGCAGTGGGCGGCCAGGATGTTTCCGGTCGGTTTCAGTGTGTTCGTGATTTTCTGGGGGATTTCTTTCAACAGGTCGTAATCCAGCCCGTTACCAGTTACGGCAACCAGCTGGCCATTTACATACAGTTCGATATTGTCGTCATGGGAATATTGGAGGTACAGGGACTCTTTCGTCATCCCTTCCGGCCAGTCGAACGAGCGGCGTACCCAGATGTCGCCGTCTTTCCATGGAGTGGAACGATAAGGATTGTCTTCGGTTCCAAAGGCCGCCTTGCCTGTTTTCCACCCTTTTGCTTCATAATCGGGAGCCATCCATTCTCCTTCCGGCTGGCTGAATGTATAGGTGGCATCCCATAAACCGGAAGCAGCCGTACCGATCACCGGAGTGACCTCGACTTTGTCTACACCCATAAAACGGTATGAAACACCGTCTACACGCAAGCTTCCCAACAACGGGAAGTTGCGTCCGGTCCAGTGACGTACGCTTTCTTCATTCAGTTGATCGGCAAACGACCAGGCGCTGGTGTACGGGTCAATGGTTACCAACGGTGTGGCCGGTGCGCGCAATTCATTTTTTGCAGCAGGAGCATATACTTCACTCATTGTACGGGTGTTCGATGAACAAGCACTCAGCAGGGCGGTACAGACTGACAGCAATGCAATTTGTCTTTTCATTTTTGTTCTTATTTTTTTATTGATGATAGCAAAATAATCTGTTTAGGTTGCCCGAAGTTAGAGATAAAAAACGAAAGTAGGAAGCTATATGTCTATGTTACTGTGTAATTGCACGATTTTTGAAAGCATTTGCATGATTTTTGAAAACGAGTATCCCGCCTTCCTCTATTAATCAAAATGAGTAATCCGGATGTAACAGTCTTTTAATAAAATGGAAATAACTTTTTTTGTGCTTCCGCTGTATACGTATCTGAGGGATAACACCTACATTTGCCGATTGCAGCAAGGCTGTAGCGAGAGGGGATAAGAATAGTTGATAAATTAGGCTTTTACAGGCAAAAATAGATGAAGCATTTTACGAATATCTTACGTTGGTTATCTGTACAGAAACACTTATATATTTTGTTTGGATTGTTGTTTATCGTCCCGAATTGTGTTTTCCTGTTCACAGAGCCACTTCCGGTTTCAGTCGGGATTGCTTCCATTATCATGCCGCTGGCATTCTGGATGGGAGTCTTGTTACTGGCACGCAGACCGGGAATAGTGGTTTGGTGCTTGCTACCGAAGATTATATTGGATGGAGGGCAGTTGGTTTTATTATACCTTTTCGGAGAATCCGTAATTGCGGTGGATATGTTTCTGAACCTGACGAGCTCAAATGCCTCTGAAGCCAGCGAATTGTTGGGGAACATATTTCTTGTCATAATCTGTGTATTTTTCTTTTATACACTTCCCACGCTGTGGTTGGCAACGCGTTCGATCCGCTTGAAGGACCGGTTGACAAACGTGTTCCGCCGGAAATGGGCATTGAGAAGCCTGGTGCTGTTTTTGACCGGAGTTGCCCTTTGCTTTCTGTCTCCTCTGCAAAATCATAGTTTCTCGCTGAAAGATGATGTCTATCCGGTTAATGCGCTTTATAACCTGTATTTTGCGATTACCAAATCGGAAAAGAATGCAAATTATCATATTACATCCGCTGATTTCAGGTTCGATTCTATCCGTAAAACCCATGTTGAAGGGAAACGGGAAATCTATGTATTGGTAGTGGGAGAGACGTCGCGCGCCATGGAGTGGAGCCTGTATGGTTACGAACGCAATACGACCCCGCGCATGAAACAACTCGACGGACTGGTCCATTTTACGGATGTGGTGACGCAATCCAATAATACGCATAAGAGTGTCCCTATTATCCTTTCTGCAGCCAGTGCCGAGGATTATGGGGTTATCTATGATGAGAAAAGTATTGTCACGGCTTTCAAGGAAGCCGGTTTCCGTACGCTGGTCATCGCCAACCAAAAGCTCACAACCTCGATGATAGGGGCTTTTTACCGGGAGGCCGATTCTTTTATCGATATGAGTAGTTTCAATACCGGTTCCTATCTGACTTCTTTATATGATGCCTCGCTTTTACCTTATTTGGAAAAAGAACTGGATAAATCGGACGATGATATGTTCGTCGTTCTTCATACATACGGATCGCATTTCAATTATCATGAGCGCTATCCGGCTGAGTTCCGTTTCTATACACCTGATAAGGCGGAAGGCATTCGTGCTTCCTATAAGACGGAATTACGCAATGCTTATGACAATTCGATCCATTATACGGACTATGTGCTGGGTGAGATTGTGGATATGCTGAAAAAGAAGGATGCCTGTGCGTCGATGCTTTACCTGAGTGATCATGGGGAAGATATTTTTGACGATTCCCGCGGGCGGTATCTGCATGCTTCGCCGATACCGACTTATTATCAGTTGCATATCCCGTATATAATCTGGTTCTCGGATAGCTACCGGGAGCTGTTTCCGGACAAATACTGGACGGCAGTCTCCCATCAGGCTTATCCGGTCAGTACAAACAGTGTGTTCCATACCATGTTGGATATCGCAAATGTGCAGACATCCGTGTCGGATCCCTCGTTAGCGCTGACCAATAAGGCTTTCGACATCCGCGACCGAATGTTCTTAGGTGATCACGACGAACCTGTTCCTTTCTGGAAAGTCGGACTGAAAAAGGCCGATTTTGTTATGTTGGATAAATGGAAGATGGCTTATAGTAAAGACTGATGAGTGCGCAGAACGGGCATATTACAAGTAAAGTCATATTGGGATACTTGTTATTGATCCTGGTAGCAGTATGTGCGGTCGTTTATATCTATAATGTTATTGAACAGTTTGCCGATGAAGAAGATCCCAGCAGCAGGTCAAGAGAGAAAGTCTATCTGGTCACGAATACCCTTTCCCTCCTTTATGAGAGTGAGGCGCTCGGACAGGTCATCGGACGTCCGCAAGGCGAGATCAGCCATTTTAACCGTACTTTGAACAAAGCTTTGCAGAATATGGATTCCCTGCGCACATTGGTGTCAAACCCGGCATTGCTTCCTAAGATCGATACGATCGATATGCTGATCGAACAGAAGCGTTTGAACACCCGCCGGCTGCTGGAAACCTGGCAGGAGACGAATGCCGAACATCTGTATGCCCAGAATATTGAAAAAGTGATTGCCCAACAGGACACAGTGATCCACCAGGTCGAAGTACAGGAGCGTGTTATTATCCACCAGGATTCTGTAAAGACCTCTCAGCCCCGCAAACCTCGCGGTTTTTTTCGGCGTCTTGCCGATGCGTTCTCTCCGCCTAAGGAAGATTCTGCCGTAGTGGTCAATACAACCCGCCAGATTGTGACGGATACGTTGGTGAATGCTTTTAATCCGGCAGATACGATTATGACGGTTCTGAAAAGCCTGCAGGACAGCGTTGCTGATCAACGCAAACAACTTGTCGACCAGTTGTTGGAGCGCGCTGCCAATCTGCGTTATAACAACAGCATTATCACAAGCCGGATCAACCAGATGCTACGTGATATAGAGGAAGAAGAGATGAATGTCTCGATGGAGCGTGTCGTGAAGAAACAGGAACTTCTGCGTGAAACCTCCTATCTGATTGCCGGTATCGCTGTCCTGTCACTGATTATTGTGATTGTCTTTATTATCCTGATTGCACGTGATATATCCCGAAGCCAATATTACCGGCTGCAATTGGAGAAAGCCAAACAGTATGCCGAAGATTTGTTGCACAGGCGGGAGAAGCTGATGCTGACCATCAGCCATGATATCCGGGCTCCGCTCTCTTCCATTATCGGCTATATCGAACTGTTGATGCGCCGCCATCCGGATGAGCGCCAGCGCTATTATCTGGACAATATGACAGGGTCTGCCGATCATATCCTTTCACTGGTGAACGGGCTGTTGGATTTCCACCGGCTGGAATCCGGACAGATGGAGATACAGAACATACCTTTTAGCGTACGAACGCTTTTCAATGAAATATATGGCAGTTTCCGTCCGATTGCGGAGACGAAAGGGCTGTCGTTTGTCTTGAATATGAAGGAGGAGGGGATGGACCGGATTTATTCCGGTGATCCGATACGCCTTCGCCAGGTGGTCAGTAACCTGTTGTCCAATGCGATCAAGTTTACGCATGAGGGACGTGTAGTTCTGTTGGTTAAGTTTTCTACGGCCAATAGTCAATTGTCAATTACTGTCAGTGATTCCGGTACGGGAATCCCTGAAGAGGAACAGGAAAAGATATTCGGTGAATTTACCCGCCTTTCCAGCACAGAAAAGGAGGAGGGATTCGGTCTCGGACTTTCTATCACCCGCAAACTGATCGAACTGATGGGAGGGACGCTTACGCTGAAAAGTGTTCCGGGGAAGGGGAGTGACTTCACGATTGTGATGCCGTTGCAGGAATCGGATGTACAGACATTGCCGGCAGCCTCTGCTCCGGAAGAGGACGAGGCCGAAGCGGAAACGTTTGAAGGACGTGAAATCTATTGCCTGCTGGTCGATGACGATCCGTTGCAGTTGGCGCTAACCGAAGAATTCCTGAAACGCAACCATGTGGAAGTAGCCAGCTGTACAAATCCCTTTACCGTAGTCGACATCCTCCGTAACAGTTCTTTCGATGCCATCATCACCGACATACAGATGCCGGGCAT
This sequence comes from uncultured Parabacteroides sp., assembly GCA_900552465.1. Taxonomy (GTDB): domain Bacteria; phylum Bacteroidota; class Bacteroidia; order Bacteroidales; family Tannerellaceae; genus Parabacteroides. Next base: position 10,150 of record URZO01000105.1, read on the forward strand.
GGACGGTTATGGATTGCTGAACGCCATTCGCACATCGGGTATCCCCGGAACGGATACGGTGCCGGTAATAGCTCTTTCCGCCAGCGTGGAAAACGAGCATACCCATTACCTGGAGGTTGGCTTTACCGGATTTCTGAACAAACCTTTCACGGCAAAACAATTGATAGCCCTGTTGAATAATCTATTGCAGGCCAATATACAGGCCGAGACATCGCCGGAATTCAATTTCGATTCGCTCACCTCTTTTGCCGGAGAAGACAAAGAGGCTTCGGCTTCCATTATCCGGACGTTTGCCGAGGAAACAAATAAAAGTATTTCGCTCCTGCAGCAGGCATTGGATGCGACAGAACGTGTCCCGGCTGCAAAGATATCCCATAAGCTGATTCCTCTTTTCACCATGTTGGGAGCGACTGACCTGGTTGCACAATTGCGGATTCTCGAGAAGAACGACGAAGCCCTGACCGATGATGGCTGGAAGCGATTGCTGTCCGAGGTGATCCGACAGGCAACGGTCATAGTCGGTCAGGCTGTGGAACGCTATCTGTAGAAATATTCCACACTTGTGTCCATAAATTCCCCATTTATGAAGAGGCGATAATTATCCTTCGTAAAACATTCTATATGATATATCTGTTAGAATAGAAGAGTTTACGATAAAATATCGTAGACCTGACTTTGTTTGGCACGATATTCGCTTCCTCTTTAAGAAAGAAGCGGAAGTGGACGTTTCTACATTTAAACCGTTTAAAGTTATTATGTTCGAGTATTCTATTTAAGTCTGCAAAACAAAAAGAGCGCCTAAAAGGGTGCTTTTTTTGTTTTATATAACTTCTTTGCCTACTTTTGCAGCATGAATTAACAGTGGTCAATAGCCTGTCAATTCATTATTTATAATTCATAATTCAAATTTACTTTCTTACCATGGAGCACGGACTTTTAGCAAAGTCATCTCGTATCGAGGTGGTGGATGCACTTCGCGGTTTTGCCGTTATGGCAATTATGTTACTGCACAACATCGAACATTTTAATTTTTATGATTTTCCGACACCTTCTTCGGAGTTTATGCAGGCAATGGATAAAGGAATATGGGAAACCCTTTTCTTCCTTTTTTCCGGTAAGGCCTATGCAATCTTTTCTTTGTTGTTCGGTTTCAGTTTTTTTATCCAGTACAATAATCAGGCAAAAAAAGGCAAGGATTTCCGGTTGCGTTTCCTGTGGCGTCTTTTCCTTCTGTTTATTATAGGCTGTTTTAATGGAGCATTTTTCCCGGGAGATATATTGGTCCTTTATGCTATCATTGGTGTGGTGTTGGTGCTGGTCTGCAAATGGAGCGACCGGGCAGTTTTGATAACGGCTATTATTCTGATGCTCCAGCCGCTTGAATTGGGTAAGTTTTTTTATGCAATGATGAATCCCGACTATGTGCCGGCTGCCGGTATCTGGCGTATTCATAGCCAGCGCATGTATCCGTTCCTCTCGCAGCCGGATTTCTGGGCGATGGTCAAATCCAACCTCTGGGACGGTCAGTTGTTCAGCCTTTTGTGGGCATGGGGATACGGGCGTTTCTTCCAGACTGCCTCTTTGTTCCTGCTTGGTATGCTGATCGGTCGTAAGCAGCTGTTTGTAAACCTGTCCGAACATCGTGTGTTCTGGATGCGGACATTGGTTATCGGGGCAATCTGTTTTGTGCCGCTGTATTTCATCACGGCTTCCTTGCCGGATATGATTTCCAATAAAGCGATGCTGACCCCGTTGAATACCGTAGTCTCTTCTTTCCGCAATTTCTCCTTTATGTGTGTGTTGGTTGCATGCTTCATATTCCTGTGGCAACAGGTTTCGACGCATAAAGTGTTACACGGCTTGGTCCCTTACGGAAAGATGAGTTTGACGAACTACCTGACACAATCTATTATCGGTTCATTTGTCTATTTCGGTTACGGTCTGTCTCTGTACGATGACCTCTGCACGACCGCCAGCTTCGGAGTGGGTGTTCTGTTATTTATCCTCCAGTTAGGTTTCTGCCATTGGTGGTTGAGCAGATACAAACAGGGTCCGTTTGAGGGGGCATGGCGTAAAGCGACGTGGATATTTAGTAATTGAAAATTGAAAGTTGAAAATTGAAAATTAGAGTGGCGGTGCTATCTATTTTCAATTTTCAACTTTCAATTTTCAATTATCTCGCTATCTTTGTATACGAAACAAAAAAGAATAATATGCCGTCTATTCTGATTTTAGAAGATGATATAACATTCTCGTTGATGCTGAAAACCTGGCTGGGAAGGAAAGGCTTCGAAGTCAATTCGGTATCATCGGTTTTGGATGCAAAGAACCGGATAGAGGATGTTTCTTTCGATCTGATCCTGTCGGACCTGCGTTTGCCGGACGGGGATGGGATCGATCTATTGAAATGGATAAAGGAAAATAATATTTCAATCCCCCTGATTATGATGACCAGCTATGCAGAGATACAAACTGCTGTACAAGCGATCAAATTAGGGGCATCCGACTATATTGCCAAGCCATTGAATCCCGAAGAACTTTTAGGAAAGATACGGGATGTGATAAAGGCTGGAGGGGAGGAACCGGCTGCTCCGGTTGCTGAACCTGCCATGCGTCCGGCGAAGCGTCCGGAACCTTCAGGTGGTAATAATAGTCAGTATATCGAGGGACAGAGCCAGGCTGCGCGCCAGCTTTATGAACACGTACGACTGGTTGCGCCGACGGATATGTCTGTCCTGATCACCGGATCGAGTGGGACAGGAAAAGAATACGTCGCCCGTCGTATCCACGAACAGAGTAACCGGAAGAAAGCTCCTTTCATCGCCGTCGATTGCGGAGCTATCCCGAAAGACCTGGCTGCCTCCGAATTTTTCGGCCATGTGAAAGGCTCGTTTACCGGAGCTATCGATAATAAGGAAGGCGCTTTTGTGGCCGCCCAGGGGGGGACGATTTTTCTGGACGAAATTGGAAACTTATCGTATGAAGTGCAGGTGCAACTTCTTCGTGCCCTGCAGGAGCGTAAGGTGAAACCGATAGGCAGTAATCAGGAGATTGTTATTAATGTCCGTCTCATCTCAGCAACAAATGAGAATCTGCGTGTAGCGATCGATAAAGGCGATTTCCGCGAAGACCTGTATCATCGTATCAATGAGTTTACAGTCCGCATTCCCGATCTGAAAGAACGAAAAGAAGACCTTCTGCTATTTGCGAACAGCTTTTTGGACCAGGCGAATATAGAATTGCAGAAAGATATTATCGGCTTTGACAATGAAGTGATACGTCTTTTCCAGTCTTATTCGTGGCCAGGCAACTTGCGTCAGATGAAGAATGCAATCAAGTATGCAACTCTATTGGCTACCGGCCGTTATATCACCAGGAATGAACTTCCGGAAGAACTGACCGCCGCCCCGGTTTCTACTCCGGTCAATATCCAGCTAAAGAACGAAACGCATGAATGCGAGATGATCAAACGAGCCCTCCAGGAAGCCGGAAACAATAAAACGAAGGCTGCCCAACTATTGGGAATCGACCGGAAAACACTTTATAATAAGTTGAAAGCGTACCATATCGAGGAATAAGAAAACAGACTTATTGTATAAAACGCATTTTTCAGGTTCAAAAGACATCCGAAATAAAACAAATGTCAACCCGCTTTTTTGACCTCAAAAAGGGATTTTTTCTTATGATCCGGAACCTTATCGCCATGAAGAGGGACTTTATCGCTCTGATCCGGAACTTTGTTGCTCTAAAGTCGGACTTCATATAGTA
>URZO01000106.1 GCA_900552465.1 uncultured Parabacteroides sp.
GCCTGGAAATTCTTTCCCGAAACGGTCAGTGTCCCTTTGTATTTCCCGGCGCGGGCATCGGAGGGAACCCATACGTTCAGCCAGATCGGTTGAGTTGTGAGGGCTTTGATGTCTTGTATCTTGACAATGTCCAGCACGTCGGCAACGACAGACGAATCCCACTCGGCTTTGTTCTCACGGTGTCCGCAACCGCCCTTGCGGTCCTTGTTCAGTTCGTCGGTCATGACGTAGCGTACAAAATTCGTCGTGATGGCAGAAGCCGGAATAACAGAAGAACCGTTCTTCAGTTCGCTAACTGTGATGGTTGCGTCTTCCAGGTCATTCTTGGTCCACAGTACGGCCTGTGCGTTTATCCTTTCGCCTTTCCAGGCTTTCGTCTGCAGGCGGGTTGTCTTTTTCACATCGGGAACGTCCAGCTTTTTATAGCGGATATCCGTTGTGCCCCAGCTAAACTCGGTTGGCGTTTTCATCTTGTTCCAGACCTCCTCACTGTCGTGCGGCTTTGTGTCTGTCAGTTCCTCATAATTGCCCAATGGATATTTTTCTGTCTGTTGGGCGAAACAGACGGGCCCAAACGCAAGTAAGGCCGATAAGATCAGAGCGTTTTTCATGTACGATTGTTGTTTTTTTAGTTTACGAGGGTAAAGATAAGAAAGAATTTTCAATTGCCAATCCTTTTGTAATGGCAAGTAATTAGGTCCCCGTTCTCGTCGTGCAGATGCATTCCGCTGCCTTCGCAATAGCGAAACATGTCGCAGTCGGCGCATTGTCCTTTCTTTGTCCATTTCCGGTTGCGGTATTCCTTGAAGCCGTTGTTCCAGACATCGATAAAACTGTCTTTATAGATGTTTCCCTGGTGATAGTTGGCGCGGATGCTCGGACAGCCGGAAATGGAACCGTCTATCAGGACCGATGCGGTGCTGACACCTGCGTCGCAGTGGAAAATCTGGTCGCGCACTTCGCCTTCATAGTTGCCGAGGAAGCCCTCGCAGGCAAAGTCTACGTGTATCTTTCCTTCGTGGCGGCAATGGCGGATGAATTGGAGGACCCAGGTGAACTGTTTGTCGTCGATCTGCAATTCCGGTGTTTCTGCCGCCCGTCCGACCGGGAAAATGGTAAAGATACGCCAGTTCCTGACTCCCATCTCGATCAGGAAATCTTTGAACAGCATCAGGTCCTTAAAATTCTTCTGGTTGACGCAGGTCACGACATCCCACGCGATTTCTTTTTCTTCCGCCAGCATCGCAATGGCGTTGACGGCACATTCGAAACTCCGCCGGTTGCCCCGTAGCCAGTTGTGCGCCTCTTCGAAACCGTCGAGGCTGATGGTGATGGAGTGCATGCCGGCGGCAAGCAATGAGTCCAGTCGTTCGCGGGTGAGCAGCAGTCCGTTGGAGACAATTCCCCAAGGGTATTCACGTTTGTTCAGTTCCCGTCCGCAGACCTCGATGTCCTTGCGAACCAACGCTTCCCCTCCGGTAAAGACGATCATTACCTGGTGCGGGTTCACATGCGGGGTGATTTCGTCGATGACTTTCAGGAAATCTTCGACAGGCATATCGGGATGCGCCGACGAAACATGGCAATCGCTTCCGCAATGGCGGCAGGACGCATTACAACGAAGCGTACACTCCCAAAAGAGTGTACGCAACTCATGTATCTTGGCCCGGTTTCTCCGGATACTTCTGAATAGTTCTAAAGCAAGACGTTTTCGTAATCCTGGACGTTTATTCATTCTTAATCTCCTCTTTTAGGATGAAATTTACTTCTTTTTCGACAGAGCCTTCAAACCAGCCTCCTTTATCTCCTTTATAATCACTATTGGAAATCGCTATATCTGTAGAGTCCTTTTCGTATGAACCGTTCAGGGCGCCGTCGATATCTGTAGCAATGATTCGTAATCTACTGGTTGGGATTTCTTCAAACTGGCAGGTGAAAGTTCCGGCAGAATTTGTTGAAACAGCCGGGATTGTGTCAAACCAGCTTTTACTGTTTCCATGATGTTCCACCAGACATTTGATTTCAATATCTGAGATCGGCATATTTTCTTTGTTTACAACTTTGCCATTAATCATGAAATTGGCATGCGGAGTCCCGTACATGTCAGGCATATCGTCCATTTCTTCATCATGGCAACCGGTAAATCCCAGTATTGCCAATATACCGGCCAATATCCAATTGGCAGTCTTCAATAATTTATGATTCAGTGTTTTCATAAGGCTAACTATTTATTTGTTTTTGTTTCTGCTTCCTTTTCTTTTAGCACGATTGTAATCTCTTTCGTCGCTTCTCCCAGATACCAATCGCCGTCTCCACCTTCCAGTTTCATGTCTTTAAAGGAAACGGATGTACTGTCCGGTGCATAGTCTCCGCCGTTTGCATTTCCGTCGATATCTGTAAAGAAGAGCGATATGTATTTATTATCTTTCGTATAAATGAATTCACCTTTGCTGTCTGTGTATAGGGTGTCAACATAATTAGGAGAATCCGTATAAGCGGTACGTATTTGGATTTGTGGAATCGGGATCTGGGCTTCATTGATGACTTTCCCTTTGATTGTAAACTTGGCGTGCGGGCATCCGTACATGTCAGCTCCGCCATCACATGTCGTGAAACCTAATAGTGCAAGTAGCCCGCCCAGTAGCCAGTTTATGTTTTTCAATAGAGAAGTAGAAACCTTTTTCATATTTTTATAGCATTTGTTTATACTATATAGATGCAAATATAAGGAATATAGTTGCATCTTATATCTTTTTCCCAAAAAGGTTCTTCCCCGTGTTACTCCCGACTATCAAAATGATATTACGATAGCATCTAATTCGGATTACTACCCCATATAAATGATTTTACTATAGCGGGTAATATTTTTTAACGTATTATTCTGGTAGCCGTTTGATGTGATCCGGTTACGAATTGTCAATCCCGGACAGGGCGGAAAAGGGGCGTCAAGATGAAATAAAAGCCCCGGAATACCCGGAATAAGCCGGATATTGAGTAACTTAGCGGCCCTAATTCAATCTATCAGTCAAACATGAAAGATTTTCTGCGTATACTGAGGCGCTTTGTGCCTCCCTATAAGAAATATATGGTGTGGAATGTGATATTCAATATCCTGTCTGCCATATTGAATCTATTCTCTTTCGCTTTAATCATACCGATTCTGAATATCCTGTTTAAAATCAGCGACGAAACATATACGTATATCGATTGGACATTTAATCCGCTGTCCTTCGAGGCTTGGAAAGCGACTCCCGAACTGCTGAAAAATAACTTCTTCTGGTTTGTTTCCGACATGATCGAGACGAAAGGCGGTTCTTTTACGCTTATTATCTTAGGTATATTCCTGGTTGTATCGACTTTTATGAAGGTCGGGACCATGTATCTGGCTTTTTACACGATGATTCCGATCCGTACGGGAGTCGTGCGCGATATCCGTAACCAGATCAACCGCAAGATTACGGAGCTTCCTCTCGGCTTTTTCTCGGAAGAACGGAAAGGCGATATCATTGCCCGCGTGTCGGGTGACGTGAACGAGATCGAGACTTCTATCATGAGCTCGCTCGATATGCTCTTTAAGAACCCGATCCTTATATTGATCTACCTGATCGGGATGATTGCGATCAGCTGGCAATTGACGCTTTTCGTGTTTATCCTGCTACCTGTCGCCGGTTACGTGATGGGCCAGGTCGGTAAGAAGCTGAAACGGAAATCATTCGAGGGGCAACAGCAATGGGGCTATCTGATGAGCCAGATCGAGGAAACGTTGGGTGGCCTGCGGGTCATCAAGGCTTTTAATGCGGAACATAAGATACAGGAGCGTTTTGAGAATAGCAACGAAACGTTTCGCCGGCTGACGAACCGTATCTATCGCCGTCAGCAACTGGCGCATCCGATGAGCGAGTTCTTGGGAACGGCAACGATCGCGATCGTGCTCTGGTACGGAGGAACGCTGATCCTGAGCAGTAACAGTCCGATCGACGCTTCTACTTTCATCTACTATCTGGTGATCTTTTATAGCATCATCAATCCGGCGAAGGATCTGAGCAAAGCCTCATACGCCATTCAGAAAGGGCTTGCCTCCATGGATCGCGTGGATAAGATCCTGAAAGCGGAAAGCGATATCAACGATCCGGAGAATCCGAAGCCTATTGCCCTGAATGAGAGCATCCGTTACCAGGATGTCTGGTTCAAATATCAGCATGAATGGGTTCTGAAAGGCATCGACCTGACAATACCTAAAGGGCGTACGGTGGCCCTGGTCGGACAGTCCGGTTCGGGAAAGAGCACGCTGGTGGATTTGCTGCCCCGTTTCTACGATGTGGATAAAGGCAGCATAACGATTGACGGTACGGATGTGCGCGATGCGACCCTGTACGACCTGCGCAGCCTGATGGGGAATGTGAACCAGGAGGCGATTCTTTTTAACGATACGTTCTTTAATAATATCTCTTTCGGAGTGGAAGGAGCTACGCTCGAACAGGTGCAGGAAGCGGCCCGCATCGCCAACGCGCACGATTTCATTATGGCGAGCGAAGAAGGATATGATACCAATATCGGCGACAGGGGCGGTAAATTGTCCGGCGGGCAGCGCCAGCGCATCAGCATTGCCCGTGCCATCCTGAAGAACCCGCCGATCCTGATTCTCGATGAGGCCACTTCCGCACTCGACACCGAGTCGGAACGTCTGGTACAGGAGGCTTTGGAGAACCTGATGCGTAACCGTACGACGATCGTGATCGCACACCGCCTTTCGACTATCCGCAATGCCGATGAGATCTGCGTAATGCACGAAGGCGCGATTGTGGAACGCGGACGGCATGACGAACTGATCGAACTGAACGGATACTATAAAAAGCTCTGCGATATGCAAAGTTTCTGATTGTCAATTGAAGAAATAAATATTTTAATAGCCATGAAACTAAAATGTCTCTCGTTCATATTGCTTTTCCTGACAGGATGCAATATGCCGGATGTGAAAACGGGCAAGCCGTTATCCTATCATTTTAATGCTCCCGCAAATATCTGGGAGGAAACATTCCCGTTGGGCAACGGGCGTCTCGGATTGATGCCGGACGGAGGTGTCGAAAAAGAAAACATCGTCTTGAACGAAATCTCCATGTGGTCCGGCAGCAAGCAGGATACCGATAATCCGCAGGCCTATTACTCGCTGGCGCAGATACGGCGACTGCTTTTTGAAGGCCGTAATGATGAAGCGCAGGAACTGATGTATAATACATTCGTTTGCAAAGGCGCAGGTAGCGGACAGGGGCAAGGAGCCAATGTCCCTTACGGCAGTTACCAGCTATTGGGTAATCTGACATTGAACTATGATTATCAGGGGGCGGCCGACTCGATCTCGGGCTATCGGCGTGAACTGAGTCTGGACAATGCGATTGCGACCGCCTCTTTTAAAAAGGGCAAAGTGAATTACGATCGTGAAGTCTTCACCTCCTTTGCTGATGATTTGGGAGTGATCCGCCTGACGGCCGATGCCGATAAAGCACTGAACTTCTCTTTTGGGATGAACCGTCCCGAACATTATCGGGTGATGTCAGACGGCAACGATCTGCTGATGCAGGGACAACTGCCTGATGGCGTAGATACGCTTGAGATGAAAGGTCTGCGTTATGCATCCCGTGTCCGCGTCCTGCTGCCGAAAGGCGGAACCGTTACTCCCGGCGACTCGACGATTTCCGTGCGCAATGCTTCCGAAGCTATTTTGCTGGTCAGCATGGCGACCGATTATTTCGATAAGGACCTGGACGGACAGATCTCTTCTTTACTGGCAAATGCCGAAAAGAAAGATTACGCTTCCCTGAAGAAATCACATATCGCGGCTTACCGTTCTCTTTTCGGGCGTGTGGAGCTGGACCTGGGGCGTTCTTCCCGGGAAGATCTGCCGATGGACGAACGTCTTATCGCTTTCAGCGAAGATCATAACGACCCTTCGCTGGGTGCGCTTTACTTCCAGTTCGGGCGTTATCTGTTGATCTCTTCCACCCGTGTAGGTCTGTTGCCTCCTAATTTGCAGGGACTTTGGTGCAATACGATCAACACTCCCTGGAATGGCGATTACCATTTGAATATCAATTTGCAGATGAATCTTTGGCCGGCAGAGGTGGCGAACCTTTCCGAACTTCATCTTCCGTTAATAGAATGGACAAAGCAGCAGGTTGCCAGTGGTGAACGGACGGCAAAATCCTATTATAACGCTCGTGGTTGGGTGACGCATATCTTAGGTAACGTGTGGGAATTTACGGCTCCGGGCGAACATCCGTCGTGGGGCGCGACCAATACTTCCGCCGCCTGGCTTTGCGAGCATCTGTATATGCACTATCTCTATACATTGGATAAAGAATATCTGACAGATGTCTATCCCGTATTGAAGGGTGCTTCACAATTCTTTGTGGATATGTTGGTGGAAGATCCCCGCAATAAATATCTGGTGACGGCTCCGACTACTTCGCCGGAGAACACCTATAAGCTACCGAATGGGAATATGGTGAATGTTTGTGCCGGTTCGACGATGGACAATCAGATCGTACGGGAACTCTTTACCAACACGATCGAGGCGGCGAATATCCTCGGTGTGGATGCAGACTTTGCCGCCGAGCTCGCTGCCAAGCGTGCTCGTCTGATGCCAACGACGATCGGTCAGGACGGACGTATCATGGAATGGCTCGAACCGTATGAGGAAGCAGAACCTCATCATCGTCACGTATCCCATTTGTACGGCCTGTATCCGGGTAATGAAATTTCAACGGAGCAGACGCCGGAACTTGCCGAGGCTGCCCGCAAATCGCTTATCGCCCGCGGTGATGAGAGCACGGGATGGTCGATGGCATGGAAGATCAATTTCTGGGCAAGGCTGCATGATGGCGACCACGCTTATAAGCTGTTGGCTGACTTGCTCCGTCCTACTAATTTCCGTAAGATGGATATGATGAACGGTGGCGGAACTTGTCCGAACCTGTTCTGCGCGCATCCTCCTTTCCAGATCGATGGCAACTTCGGCGGTTGTGCCGGTATTGCCGAAATGCTCGTACAGAGCCAGACCGGACGGATCGAACTGCTCCCGGCCTTGCCTTCTGCCTGGAAAAGCGGTAGCTTCAAAGGACTGAAGGTGCGCGGCGGTGGCGAAGTGTCTGCGAAATGGGCGGAAGGGCAGTTGACAGAAGCCGGTCTGAAAGCATTGGTCCCCGGTACTTTCCGCATCAAACTCCCTGCTAACTCCGCCAATATGAGCATCAAACTCAACCAAAAATCCGCCTCCCTCCCCGTAGTCGACGGCATGCTGTCCGTAGAGTTGCAGGAGGGGGATCGGTTGGAGTTGAAGTTTTGATCTGATTATCTAAGATAAAGATAAAAAGGTGTGTTTAGTATAGAAACAAGAGACTAAACACATCTTTTAAATTAAGAAGAAAGAGAAGAAACTTGTTTCTGTATTTCTCTTTTTATCATATCCCAATCAGTAATGCTGAACATCAAAGGTTCGGGCTCTTCTTCCGCATCGTCAAAATAGGAAAGGCTTTTAATGACCATAAATATGGAACCGTCTGTATATTTCTCTGAATAAAAACGAAGCATTTCTTCTAACGAAAAATATTGGAGGAGGAAATAGACATCAATAAAATCCTTTTTTGTACCTCTGCCAGTTATTGCCGCCAGTTTCATGGCACAAATATCTTCCAGACCTGCCAGTCGAAGAAAATCAGTGTTATTTACTGGAGCTAACCAAGGATATCCATAGTTTACAAGATCTACTTTTATATTGTTAATGGTGAAGATATGGATGTTCTTTGAGTTCTTTATGATTGAAATCTTTCCTAAAGGACGGATTATTTCAAGAACCTCATCCGGCTCTATAGACAAAGCTCCAAATAAATCTAAATCAACAGATGTTCGATGGCCAATTTGTAAAGCCAGCGAAGTTCCTCCTGCCAGACGCAGACTTTCAAATTCCGGAATAGCCAGAAGATTTTTTAAAAGTTCCAGTGTTGCGGGATCGATTGTTTTGTAGTGTAGCATCTGAACTGTTCTCTTGGAATGTGTGATATTGTTGAAATAAAAGCGAGAGCCCGGGGTTCGAGATCCCGGAACTTTTTTGCGGTACAAGCTATATCAGATATTGGAATATAACGGCAAAGTAAATCCCAGTCATTTAAAGTACCGTATTCCAGTACACGTTTGATAATAAAAGCGCCATGATGATCCCAGTCCAGTTTATCCCGGTCTGTATCCCAGAATAAATGCGGGGAAAACTTTCCGATAATATCTTGTTTGACTGTTTGCATATAGCCTTTATTTGTTTATTGTTCTGTCGACAAATATACAGACTTTTCTTAATATAACGGCAATTTATAAATAAATCCAACCGATAAGCGTTGGGTGTTTTCGACAGAAGCACCCAGCGCTTTTGCTTTTTCCGTCAGGCTGTAGGAACGGCCTGTTCCTGTCAGGAAGATGTGCAGGTTTTCGTCTGCCATCGGATAGAATTCGATACCGGCCTGATAGCCCCAGGCGGTGCGGTATTTTCCGGAAGGGAGCGCATCTTCACTACTTCCGGCTTTATAGACGGAACCTGTTTCGTACATGCCTTTGGCAGAAACGTTCCATTTCGGATGAAAACGGCAGTTCATTTTGGCTACAAACGAAATATACTGGACATTGCGGAGGCAGACAGGGCCTTCTTCATCCTCATTGCCAACCGGAATCGATTCGGTCAGGATGCCCAGCGGGTCGAGCGAACCGCGTGTATACATCACATCCAGATAGCCGTCGAACGGGCCGGTACAGACATTGTGTCCCGCCCAGGCCATATACATCCATTTCCCTTTAGCCTGCTCGCCGGCGGTAGCTGAGTAACGGAGGTTTAACACTTCGTCCAGATAGCTGCTGTTCCAATTAAACGTATAGAAAAGCGGAGCGCGCGGCTTTTCTATCCCGGCGGGCAGTATGCCGTAGGCATCTTCCATGCTGCCGATGCGGTTGTCCGTCACCTGTACGCGCAATTCCTGCGAGGGCGTCAGTTGGTAAGCCAACGTTGCACCTGTGAAATAGCAGTCCATATACTCGTTCATGTCGCTGTACTCATATACCTCGACCGGATTCATGTCATATTCAAATCCACCCCAGGCAGCATCCTGTTTTCCGAGGATAACCGAGAATTTGTCGTTTAGGCGGTAACCGATCAAGGCATACTCGATCGATTCCGGCAGGTTTTCCAAGTCCATCCCTTCATTTCCCTGGTTGAGGTTTTGCCGGTACCAGTAGAAAAGCCGGTCGTTTACTTCGCCGGCCGCTTCGAGCTTGATATGGTTAAAACGGAAAGCCGCTTCATCCAGCTTGTTACCGGTGAAGAACGTATTAAAAGAGGCGTGCATTTCCAGATTCAGATTGAATACATTATTCCGCCGGGGAATCTTTGTTGCATATTCAAACAGGGAAACGGCAGACGAATCCCGTTCGGGGATGATCGATTGCGCCTGCGAGAAAGTAGTACATAAAAAGAAGGCTGACAGCCAGAATGCCGTTAGTCGTTTCATTGTCGATTACGATTGTGTTTGATTCTGGCTGCAAAGATACTATTTCTCTTCAGTTTTGCCCATGTGTTTCATCACCTTTGCATCCAGATAAAAGATCAGTTCTTCTGCAATATTCGTACAGTGGTCGCCGAAACGCTCCATCTTGCGGATCACGCCGGCCATATAAAGGCCTGCCAGCGCACTGCTCGGATGAGCTTCGATATAGTTGGCAATCAGGTGTGTCGAATTATGATTGATTTCGTCGATAAGATTGTCTTTCATGAAAATGCGTGAGGCGATCTCCGAGCTTTCCTTCTCGAAGGCTTCCTGCGCGAGGGAGAACATGGAGAGAAGCTCCTGTAGCATCTCTTCCACGCGTGTATCCTTGATCAATTCCGGGTCGAGCGGTTCCCCTTCCGGCAGGTTGACGGAGAAACGGGCGATACTCTCGGCAAAATCACCCAACCGTTCGAGGTTCGTATTGATCTTATACATCGCCAGCACGAAGCGGAGGTCGACGGCTACCGGCGCATACAGGGCGATGATGTCCTCGCAGTCGCTGTCTATCTTCAGTTCGAAAGCATTCACGCGGCGTTCGCGATTGATGACTTTATAGGCAAGTTCCTTGTCACCTGTCAGCATAGCTTCGCCGGCATTGTATATCTGCTGGTGGACAAGCGCCCACATCTCGTTGATCGTATTCTTCAACGTCGTTATTTCCTTCTCAATGACTTTCATCTGTTTATTAATTATTAATTCTTAATTTTTTAACTACCCAAACCTTCCCGTAATATAATTCTGAGTCGATTCCTTTTCCGGATTAGTGAATATTTTACGCGTATCACCATATTCGATCAGTTCTCCCAAATAGAAATATCCCGTCTTATCGCTCACACGGGCAGCCTGCTGCATGTTGTGCGTGACGATTACGATGGTATAATCCTTTTTCAGCTCATGCACCAGATCTTCAATCTTGCTTGTCGAGATCGGGTCGAGGGCCGAGGTCGGTTCGTCCATCAGCAGGATAGAGGGGGAAATTGCTAATGCGCGGGCAATACAAAGCCGTTGTTGCTGGCCGCCGGAAAGGGCGAAAGCCGAATCTTTCAGCTTATCCTTCACTTCTTCCCAGAGGACTACCTGTTTCAGGCTCTTAACCACTGTTTCTTCAATATATTCTTTGTCTTTGATTCCATTGACACGGAGCCCGTAAGCGACATTTTCAAAGATCGTTTTCGGGAACGGATTAGGCTTCTGGAATACCATTCCGACATTTTTACGGAGTGTATCGATCTTTTCCCCTTTTTCGTAGATATTCCGCCCGTCGATGAAGATTTTCCCTTCCAGACGCGTGTCCGAAATCAGATCGTTCATGCGGTTGAATAGACGGAGGAAGGTAGATTTTCCACAGCCCGACGGGCCGATAAAGGCTACCGAGGTATTGGCTTCTATCTGCATCGAGATGTTTTTCAATGCATGGAAATCGCCATAATAGAAATCTACGTTTTGAGCATCAATCTTTATCATACTAATAATTTATTAATTTGCCAATTTGCCAATATGCCAATGAAAATACATCTATTCTTAATTGGCACATTTAGCAAAGCGCCACATTGACCTATTGGCACATTATCTAATTCATTTTTACCTTTTTGGCGAAGTAGTTACGCAAAGCATTAGCCAGCAGGTTGACAATCAATACGATTGCAATCAATACCAATGCCGTTCCGTATGCCATGCCGCGTGAGGCTTCGACGTCCGTACCGCTGGTCGAAATTACATACAGGTGATAGGGCAATGCCATACACTGGTCGAATATGCTTTCCGGCAGTTGAGGAAGGAAGTAGGCGGCTACGGTGAACAGGATCGGTGCCGTTTCCCCCGAAACACGTCCGACAGACAGGATCAGGCCGGTGATGATATTCGGGAATGCCATCGGAAGCACCACGCGGCGGATTGTCTGTAGTTTTGTTGCGCCCAGAGCCAGGCTCCCGTGGCGGAACGAATCTTCAATACTTTTCAAGGCCTCTTCTGTTGTACGGATAATCAGTGGCAACGACATCAGTGCTAATGTAAACGAACCGGCTATGATAGAGTCGCCCCATCCCAGCGTGTTGACAAACAGTGACATACCGAACAGGCCGAACACGACCGAAGGTACGCCGCTCAGGTTGTTCGTCATGACGCGTATGAAACGGATCAACTTGCCGTTTGTCGCGTATTCATTCATATAAATACCGCTCATGATCCCGATCGGGAAACTGATGATACTGCTTCCGAGGATGAGGTAGAACGTTCCGACGATTGCCGGATAGATTCCCCCTTTTGTCATGCCGTCTTCAGGTGCTTTCGTCAGGAAATCCCAACTGATCACGCTGCCTCCCTTGATGATGATAAAGCCCAGGATCACAAACAGGATCGCAACTACTAAATAGCTCAGGAAGGTAAAGAAACCGAAAGCCAACTTTTGTGAGGAACGTTTCTTAGCGTCTATATTTCCTACTTTTTGTACAGGTGCCATATTCTATTAATCAGATTTTTCTTTTAGATGAAATATATTCAACCGTGATACTCAATATCAAGGTGATGAGGAAAAGGACTGCACCCAGCAGGAACAACGCTTCGTAGTGTGCACCGCCGGCAGGCGCCTCTCCGAGTTCGGCAGCAATGGTTGCCGGAATGGTTCGTACAGGTTCAAAGAAGGATGTCGGGATGACAGCCGCATTTCCGGTTACCATCAGCACCGCCATTGTCTCGCCTATCGCACGTCCGATACCCAGCACGATAGCCGACGTGATACCGGAGATCGAGTAGGGGATTACTACCTTATAAATGGTTTGCCATTGAGTTGCCCCCAATGCCAGACTTGCCTCTTTCATAGCACGTGGTGTCGTCCGCATGGCATCTTCTGCAACGGTAATAATGGTGGGAAGAGCCATGATCGCCAACACAACGCTGCCGGCGAAAGCCGTTTCACCGACCGGCAGATGAAGCCCTTTCTGTATCAACGGAACGATCACCACCAACCCGAAGAAACCATAGACGACAGACGGGATGCCAGCAAGCAGTTCGATGATAGGCTTCAGTAAATCGCGTGTCCGTTTGTTTGCAATCTCCGCCATATAGATCGCAACGGCTATCCCGAAAGGAAGCGAGAGGACGATTGCGCCGATACTGACGAGCAACGTCCCCAACAATAGCGGAACCAGTCCGAATATCGGGGCGGGAGTGGAGGTAGGATACCATTTTGTCCCGCCGAAAAATTCACCCGGCGTGATCTTCTCTTCCGGAAGAATCCTGCCCTGAAAGCCGTTTTCCAACAGATATTGTTTCGGGAAGAACGCAATGATGCCCGGCTCTTTAGCCACCAGCTCGCTGATTTTCTGCGGTACATACTGAAACTCGTCGCCCAGCTCTTCTTCGGAGTAGTAATTGGTCAGATCGGAGAAACGGAATATCAGGATTTCTTGGTCTTTCCCTGTTATATCTTTCCAGTTACTGATGTCTCCGTCGAAAATATCCATGATCTTTTCCGGCGATAGTTTTTTCACGTCATTACTTTCATTTACGGCAAGTACGTAACCTTCTTCAATGGCCGGAGTGTTAAAAAGGCCGCCAGCCTCTTTAAACAGGAAAAAGACAATCAGTAAAATCGTCAAACTGCTGACACTTCCGCTGATAAGCAATCCCCCTTCTACAATCTTTTCGAAAAACTTTTTCACTTTGTTTACCTTTTTATTCTGCTGCAAAGGAACGAAACAGACATTAAGATGCTGTTACACGAGGTTGAATGAGGTGTTACGATTTTGTTACGTTTGTATTTCAGGATTCATTGCAGGCCATTATTCAATTGATCCTGATCAAATGGAAATTCCTTCCTTATGAATTGTTATTATGATATATTTATTTTATAATTATGATAGATGTAATTATTAATTTAAATATATATAGAAATAATATATGATATATATCAAAAGTATAATTGATAGGAGTGAAAATAGAAAGCCTTGCCGACTCTTTTGAAAAAGGATGCGCAGGTTTTCGGATTTGCTTCGGCTCTCATTTTACAAAATAGGCTCATTTTTCTCCTGTTTTGATGCTTTTCTTCAAAAATGCAAGATTTTAGCTTGTAGTATTACTTAAATATAACGCTGTAATTGTTTAATAATCAAGTGAATATATGATAGGTGTGGAAATTACAAAAAGTGCCGTTTTTTGTATATATAATTGGTATTTTTATCTTTTGTAATTTGCTGGGAATCAACATTGTAATTTCCTGAAATTGAAATGACGAAAAAAACGTACGTTTATTTTCGTCACAAAAATACGCATACTTTTTA